>NZ_JBSOPZ010000016.1:0-167952 GCF_053763515.1 Streptomyces mabaensis | reverse complement strand
CTGCGGTCGCGTCGCTGCGCGATGGCCTTCGGCCACCCTGGACTCCCGTCCCTCCACCGCTGACTGCTGAGTGGGGGCGGCCCCTGGGGCGGGGCCCCCGGGGCTGCTTGCCGGTTGGCCCGGGCCCGCTGCCGACCGCAAGCCGGTGGGTGGCGACAAGATGCGCGGCAGGCTCGGGATGGGCCCGGCCTCGGCTTAGCGGCTGCCGGGTGGGTGGTGGGTGGTGCGTGGTCGGCCTGGGATGGGCCACTCCCCGGCTTAGCGACCACCGGGTGGTGGGTGCTGTGCCATCGGTCTGGGACGGGCCCGGCCCGGCCAAGCGGCCGCAGGCCGGTGGGCAGGGTGCCATCTTCTCGCGGCGGCAGCCGGTGGGTGATTGCCGCGCGCGGCAGGTCCGGGATGGACTTGGCCTCGGCTATGCGGCCGTCAGGCCGGTGGAGCCGAGGTGCGTTGACGTCAGTCCGTATGCGAGGTCCGCAGGGCCTCAGTCGTGTCCGGTTTGCCGGGGTTTGTGGCCTGCTTGCGGGCCCCCTCGGCCGCTTGGTGTCGTCCCACCTCGGATTGGGCGTTGTCGTAGGCCAACAGACGGCCGTCGGCCGCTATGCCGGGGCCCGCAGTCCCCGAACCTGGTGCGTGTCTTGCCCCATCTGCCGGGCTGAGGTCACCGACGAGAGCGCGGCCACCCCCGGGGCTCAGGTGGGGCCCCGCTCCCCGGGGCCGCCCGACACTCATCTGCACCAGCGGGACGCGGCTGCTTGTCAAGGGGGGCCGCAGGCCATCGCGCAGCGACGCGACCGTAGGGAGCGCCCTTGAGGGTCCGGTCCGGCCCGCCATACTCACAAACCGGGCGGCCCCGGGTTTCCCGTCCACTCCTCACCCCCGGCCCCCGCACCCCTCGCCCCTGGCGGCCGTCACCCGCAGCCCGAAATTCCCTCGGGAAAGTTCTCCGGACGTGTCGATCCGGGCCGTGCCCGTTCGACGCACAGGTGACAGGCAGAACGCAGGAACGCAGGACCGAAACGCTGGAACGCTAGGGAGAACCGCCATGCCGCGCTATCTGACGATGATCCGCCTCGACGAGAACGCCGCGCCCGCCGAGGGCCCCAGCCCCGAGCTGATGGAGCGGATGGACAATCTGCTGGAGGAGATGACGAAGGCGGGCGCCATGCTCGAGACTGCTGGCCTCACCCCCACCTCGCAAGGCACCCGTGTCCGCTGGTCCGGCGGGCAGCTGAGCGTGACCGACGGGCCCTTCACCGAGACCAAGGAAGTCGTCGGGGGTTACGCGATCGTCCAGGCCAAGGACATGGCTGAGGCGATCGAGTGGACCAAGCGCTTCCTGAAGATCCACGAGGAGCACTGGACGGTGACCTCCGAGATCCGCGAGATCGTCGAAGCGTGCGGATAGGGCCACGCCCGGACCGCTTGTTGCCGCCGTGCGGGAGCGGTGCTCTGATGGGTGCCCGTGAGGGCTGAGAGCACTGCGACGCACAGCGCGACCGAGGCGGTATTCAGGATCGAGTCCGCCCGGCTCATCGCCGGAGTCGCGCGGATCGTACGAGACGTCGGCATCGCGGAGGAGCTGGCGCAGGACGCGCTGGTCGCCGCGTTGGAGCAGTGGCCGGAGTCGGGTGTCCCGGACAACCCGGGAGCCTGGCTCATGGCCACGGCCAAGCACCGGGCGATCGACCTGGTGCGGCGGCGTGAGCGGTACGCGCGCAAGCTGGCCGAGATGGGGCGCGACCTGGAGGCCGCGCCGGCGTGGGCCGAGGATCCGGCGGACGCGGTCGCCGACGCCGCTGACGACGACATCGACGACGACCTGCTGCGGCTGGTCTTCACCGCCTGCCACCCCGTCCTGTCGACGCAGGCGCGGATCGCGCTGACGCTGCGGCTGGTGGGCGGGCTGAAGACGGACGAGATCGCGCGGGCGTTCCTGGTCCCGGAAGCGACCGTCGCGCAGCGGATCGTGCGGGCCAAGCGGAGTCTGGCGAAGGCGGGCGTGCCGTTCGAGGTGCCTGCCGGGCCGGAGCGGGCCGAGCGGCTGTCCTCCGTACTGGAGGTGATCTACCTCGTCTTCAACGAGGGGTACTCGGCCACCGCGGGTGACGACTTGCTGCGGCCAGGACTGTGCGAGGACGCGCTGCGGCTGGCGCGGGTACTGGCCGGGCTGATGGAGCAGGAGCCCGAAGTGCACGGGCTGGCCGCCCTGCTGGAGATCCAGGCGTCACGTACCGCCGCCAGGACCGGGCCCTCGGGCGAGCCGGTGCTGCTGGCGGACCAGAACCGGGGCCGTTGGAACCGGTTGCTGATCCGGCGCGGGTTCGCGGCGCTGGCGCGCGCGGAGTCCCTGGGCGGCACGCCCGGCCCGTACGCGCTGCAGGCCGCGATCGCCGCCTGCCACGCACAGGCCCGGGCGTACGAGGAGACGGACTGGGCCCGGATCGCGGCCCTGTACCGGGCGCTGGCCGCCCAGGTCCCGTCGCCGGTGGTGGAGTTGAACCGGGCGGTGGCGGTCTCGATGGCGGACGGGCCGGCGGCGGGGCTGGCACTGGTGGACGTACTGGCCGAGGACTCCGCGCTCGCGGGCTACCACCTGCTGCCGAGCGTGCGCGGCGACCTGCTGGCCCGGCTGGGGCGTGGGGAGGAGGCGCGCGCGGAGTTCGCACGCGCGGCGACGCTCACCCGGAACGAGCAGGAGCGAGCGCTGCTCCTGAAGCGCGCGGCGCGTCTGTGAGTGCTGAGCGGTGACGGCTGAGCGGCGTGCCGGCCCGGCGGCCCCCGACTCGGTCCAGTGGCCCACTGCCCGCTCCCACGGCCTGGCGCCCGCCCGCCGCTTCGGGCGCGTTACCCGTCCGCCCGGGTGCCGATCAGCATCGTGGGGGCTCCTGCCGTCCGGGTGAGGATGACCGTGGCCGCCCGCGGGCCGTGGAGCTTCAGTCTGCGGCGCAGTTCTTCCGGTTCGACCGCCGAGCCGCGCTTCTTGACCGTCAGGACGCCGACTTCGCGTTCGCGCAGCAGCGCCTTCAGCTTCTTCAGGTTGAACGGGAGCACGTCGGTGATCTCGTACGCGGTGGCGAACGGCGTCGCGTGCAGCTCGTCCGAGCTGACATAGGCGATCGTCTCGTCGATCAGCCTGCCGTTCACCCGCTCCGCCACCTCCGCCACGAGGTGCGCGCGGATCACCGCCCCGTCCGGCTCGTACAGGTAGCGGCCCACCGGGCCCGTCCGGGGGGCCGGCAGCGGCTCTGCGGTCGACAGGACCGCCTTGTCCGGCAGCAGTGTCGCGCGGACCGAGCCGGGAGCGGTGCCGAACCAGAGGACCGCCTCTTTGACGTCGCCGCCGTCCGAGATCCACTCCGCCTCGGCGTCGTCGGGGATGGCCTCGTGCGGCACGCCGGGGGCGATCTTGAGGGCGGCGTGCGGGGCCGTGCGGGCCGCCTCGATCGCCCAGGAGAGCGGCGGCGAGTACGCCTCGGGGTCGAACACCCGGCCGCGGCCGCCCCGCCTCGCCGGGTCGACGAACACCGCGTCGTACGGCGAGGTGTCGGCCTCCGTGACGTCCGCGCAGCGGACGGAGATGAGCTCCGCCAGGCCCAGCGCCTCCGCGTTGGCGCGGGCGACCGCGCAGGTCAGCGGGTCCCGGTCGACGGCCAGTACGGAAACACCGGCGCGCGCCAGCGCGATCGCGTCGCCGCCGATACCGCAGCACAGGTCGGCCACGGTGCGTACGCCGAGTGCCGCGAACCGGCCGGCCCGGTGGGCGGCGACCGAGGTACGGGTCGCCTGCTCGACGCCGTTCGGGGTGAAGTACATGCGGAACGCGTCCTCGGCACCGAACTTCGCCACCGCCCGCTGCCGCAGCCGCGCCTGCCCCAGCGCCGCCGAGACCAGTGCGGCCGGGTGCTCGCGGCGCAGCCGGGTGGCGGTCGCGAGCTCCTGCGCGGGGTCGTACTCCCGCAGTGAGCCGAGGAGCGCCCGGCCCTCGTCGGTGAGCAGTGCGGAGAAGGAGCCGAGGGGATCGAGGTCGTTCACCCGGTCCATTGTGGGCCAGCCGGGCGATGCTGCGCGCCCGGTGGCGGTGTCGCCGGGGCGCGGGGGCGGTGCCCTGACAGGATCCGGCGCCATGCAGCTAGTACGACAAAAAGAAAAGTCCGCCAGAAATGCCGCGAGGCGGCGAGGGCTCCGCCGGACCACCCTGGCCGCTCTGCTCGTCGCCGCCCTCGGCTCCGGCTGCGCCGGGGCCGACGAACCCGCGGCCGGGAAACCGGCCCTCGGTCTGCCGGGGGCGAACCCGCCGCAGGGCGGCGCGGCGGGTGCGCTCACCGCGTACGCCGAGAAGCTCGGGCGCGCCGAAGCCGCCCGGCGCGCCGCGGCCGAGCGGTGGGGCCTGAAGAAGGTCCCGCTCCTGCCGCCCGCGCCGCCCGCCGAGAAACCGGAGATCAGGACGCGCAAGGGCTTCGAGGCCGGGCCGGGCCTGCCGCCCGTGTTCACCACCGTCCCGACCAAGGAGAAGATCGTCTTCCTGACGATCGACGACGGCGCGGAGAAGGACCCCGAGCTGATCAGGATGATGCGCGAACTGCGCATCCCGTACAGCGCGTTCCTCAGCGACTACCTGGTCCGCGACAACTACCCGTACTTCGAGAAGATGCAGGACCTCGGCGTCGCACTGAACAACCACACCCTCAACCACCTCTACCTGCCCGGCCTTTCCTACCGGGCGCAGCGCGCGGAGATCTGTGGCCTGCAGGACGTCATCGAGAAGCGGTTCGGCAAGCGGCCGGAGCTGTTCCGCCCGCCGTACGGCAACTACAACGCCAACACCCTGCGCGCCGCCGAGTCCTGCGGTATCAAGGCGGTTCCGCTGTGGGCCGCCGAAGCGTTCCCGGACCGGATGGAGTGGCGCGAGTGGGACCGCGACCTGCACCCCGGTGACATCATCCTCACGCATTTCAGGGGGCAGGAGGACTGGGGCGGAAGCATGCCTGACATGATCCGGCGGGTGATGAAGACGATCACGGACAAGGGGTACGCCGTGGCCAGGCTGGAGGACTACCTGTGATACGCGTGCACCGGCTGCTGGCCGGAACGCTGGCAGCCGGCGTGCTCGCGCTCGCCGCGTGCTCGCAGCCCGGGGAGCCGGTCGAGCGGCAGGGGCACAAGGCCACCGAGGGGCAGCGGGAACCGGCCGCCACGCCGGGGACGCAGGGAGAGGCCACGCCGGGAGCGGCCGGGGCGGGCAAGGGCGTGAAGCGGCCGTCGGTTGCGCCCGGCCCGCACACCCGCTGGGGGCTGAAGGCGCCGCTCGCCTTCGCCCCGAAGCCGGCCCACAAGCCCGTACTGCCGGCGGCGGGGCCGGGACTGCCCTCGGTGGTGGACCGGATCCCGACCGACGAGAAGGTCGTCTTCCTCACCTTCGACGACGGCGCGGAACGCGACCCCGAGTTCCTGCGGATGGCCGCGGACCTGAAGCTGCCGATCAGCATGTTCCTCACGGACAGCGTGGCCTCGGGCGGGTACGACCACTTCGAGCGGCTGCGGGACCTCGGCGGCACGGTGCAGAACCACACCCTCACCCACCCGAACCTGCGCACGTTTCCGTACGCGAAACAGCGGGCGGAGATCTGCGGCCAGCAGGACCGGCTCGCGGCCCGTTTCGGGACGAAACCGCACCTGTTCCGGCCGCCGTTCGGCAACTACAACGACGACACCCTGCGGGCGGCCGCCGACTGCGGGGTCAGGTCGGTCGTGCTGTGGCGGGTCTCGATGCAGATACACGATCTGCGGTACGCGGACGGCGACCGGCTGCGGCCCGGCGACATCGTGCTCGCGCACTTCCGTGGTCCCGGTGAACTCAAGGGCTCGACCATCACGCAGATGACGACGGCGATGCTGCGCCGGATCCAGGAGCAGGGCTTCCGGATCGGCCTTCTCGAGGACTACCTCTGAGCGTGTCCCGGACGCGCGGCCGGGAGCGGGGACGGCGGCTCGTACGTCAGTGCGGGTACTCAGCAGTTGAGGGGATCCGGCAGCGGTCCCGGCGGGGCTCCACGGGGGATTCGGCGCGGCCACGTTGGCACTCCGCTTGACCGAGTGCTAACCGCCGCATAGTCTCGGCTCTGGCACTCGCCACCGGGGAGTGCCAACACAGCGACGGGCAGGTCCGGCACCCGCGACGACGGATCGACCTGGTCGCCACCTCAGACAGTTAACCCCGTGAGATCTCCGAAGGGGGAGGTCGGATCGTGACGACCGCCAGCTCCAAGGTTGCCATCAAGCCGCTCGAGGACCGCATTGTGGTCCAGCCGCTCGACGCCGAGCAGACCACGGCCTCTGGCCTGGTCATTCCGGACACTGCCAAGGAGAAGCCCCAGGAGGGCGTCGTCCTGGCCGTGGGCCCGGGCCGCTTCGAGGACGGCAACCGTCTTCCGCTCGACGTATCCGTCGGCGACGTCGTGCTTTACAGCAAGTACGGCGGCACCGAGGTGAAGTACAACGGCGAGGAGTACCTCGTCCTCTCGGCTCGCGACGTTCTCGCGATCGTCGAGAAGTAATCCCAGCCGAAGTTTTCTGATCTGCGCCCCGTGCTCCCGCTCTTCAATGGCCGGGCGCCGGGGCGCAGTTCATTTGAGAGGACACAGAAGCTCCCATGGCGAAGATCCTGAAGTTCGACGAGGACGCCCGTCGCGCCCTTGAGCGCGGCGTCAACAAGCTTGCCGACACGGTGAAGGTGACGATCGGCCCCAAGGGCCGCAACGTCGTCATCGACAAGAAGTTCGGCGCCCCCACCATCACCAACGACGGTGTGACCATCGCCCGCGAGGTCGAGCTCGACGACCCGTACGAGAACCTGGGCGCCCAGCTCGTGAAGGAGGTGGCGACCAAGACCAACGACATCGCGGGTGACGGCACCACCACCGCCACCGTGCTGGCCCAGGCGCTGGTCCGCGAAGGCCTGCGCAACGTCGCTGCCGGCGCCTCCCCGGCCTCGCTGAAGAAGGGCATCGACGCCGCCGTCAAGGCCGTGTCCGACGACCTCCTCGCGACCGCCCGTCCGATCGAGGACAAGACCGACATCGCCGCCGTGGCCGCGCTCTCCGCGCAGGACCAGCAGGTCGGCGAGCTCATCGCCGAGGCGATGGACAAGGTCGGCAAGGACGGTGTCATCACCGTCGAGGAGTCCAACACCTTCGGCCTGGAGCTCGACTTCACCGAGGGCATGGCCTTCGACAAGGGCTACCTGTCGCCGTACATGGTGACCGACCAGGAGCGTATGGAGGCCGTCCTCGACGACCCGTACATCCTGATCCACCAGGGCAAGATCTCCTCGATCCAGGACATGCTCCCGCTGCTCGAGAAGGTCATCCAGGCCGGCTCCTCCAAGCCGCTGCTGATCATCGCCGAGGACGTCGAGGGCGAGGCCCTGTCGACCCTGGTCGTCAACAAGATCCGCGGCACGTTCAACGCCGTCGCGGTCAAGGCCCCCGGCTTCGGCGACCGCCGTAAGGCGATGCTCGGCGACATGGCCACCCTCACCGGTGCCACCGTCATTGCCGAGGAGGTCGGCCTCAAGCTCGACCAGGCCGGTCTGGACGTGCTGGGCTCCGCCCGCCGTGTGACCGTCACCAAGGACGACACGACGGTCGTCGACGGTGGTGGCAACCACGAGGACGTCGTCGGCCGGATCAACCAGATCAAGGCCGAGATCGAGTCCACGGACTCCGACTGGGACCGCGAGAAGCTCCAGGAGCGCCTCGCGAAGCTGGCCGGCGGCGTGTGCGTGATCAAGGTCGGCGCCGCCACCGAGGTGGAGCTGAAGGAGAAGAAGCACCGTCTGGAGGACGCCATCTCCGCGACCCGCGCCGCGGTCGAGGAGGGCATCGTCTCCGGTGGTGGCTCCGCTCTGGTGCACGCCGCCAAGGTGCTGGACGGCAACCTCGGCAAGGAGGGCGACGAGGCCACCGGTGTCGCGGTCGTCCGCCGCGCCGTCGTCGAGCCGCTGCGCTGGATCGCCGAGAACGCCGGCCTCGAGGGCTACGTCATCACCTCCAAGGTGGCAGAGCTGGAGAAGGGCCACGGCTTCAACGCCGCGACCGGCGAGTACGGCGACCTGGTGAAGGCCGGCGTCATCGACCCGGTCAAGGTCACCCGCTCCGCGCTGGAGAACGCCGCGTCCATCGCGTCGCTGCTGCTCACGACCGAGACCCTGGTCGTCGAGAAGCCGGCCGAGGAAGAGGCCGAGGCGGGTCACGGCCACGGTCACGGCCACTCGCACTGACGTCGCGTACGTCGCGTAGCTGTTGCAAGGTCCCTGTTCCCGCCGCTCGGCGGCGGGAACAGGGACCTTGTGCGTGCGGAGAAGTTGTCCGCGTTCAGCCGGTCCGTATTCAGCCGGTCCGCGTTCAGCCGGTCGCGCCGAGCTCCCGCATCAGACGCGTGACGTCGTAGTGCCACCAGCATTCCTGGACCTTCCCGTCCTTGAAGCGGAAGATCGTGGTGCCGGTCATCCTGCACTGCTTGCCGGTGGGCGGGATCCCCATGAAGTCGCCCTTGTGGGTACCGGTCCAGGTCCACAAGGTCACCACGTCGTCACCCTCCGAGACCTGCCGGTCGAGATCGAAGTGGAAGTCGAAGGCGTTGCGCCAGCCCGCGACGTCGTTGCGGAAGGAGTCGGAGCCGACCGTGGTCTCCTCCTCCTTGGTGATGTCGTGGTCGCGGAGGTCCGCCGCGAACAGCTCGTCGATGGCGTCGAGGTTGCCGCCGACGGCGATCTCGTGGAAGAACCGGCGCGCGGCCGCGGTGTTCAGCTGTTCCTCGCGGACCACGTCGAGGTCGGTGAAGGACGGCATCCCGTCGCAGAGCGCCGCCATCTCCTGGAAGATCCGGTCGGTCTCGGGCAGGTGGGAGTTCTTCATCGCCTCTTCGTACGACGGGAATTCGACGATCTCCACGAAGTGGTTCGCTGCGGACCTGTCCTTGCCGACGACGCTGTGGGTGGCGGTCCGCTTGCCCTTGGTCTGCTCGACCCACTGGTCCATGAGCTGGTTCATGTCGTCGGACCGCTCGGTCGTGTAGTCGATTACTTGTACGAATTTCATGGCGCCTCCCTGCGCGGGATGGGATACGTCCATTTTAGTGATGAGTTTCCGCTATGGGCGGGTCAGGCCGAGTGGCTCAGGGCGGCCGGGTGGACCCGGTCCGCGAACGGCCGGCCGGCCGCGAACCGCTCCACCTCGTCCAGCGCCCGGTCGGCCATCCGGTGCAGCTCGCCGCCCAGTGATCCGGCGATGTGCGGGGTGAGCAGGACGTTCGGCAGGTCGTACAACGGTGAGTCGCGGGGCGGGAGTTCGGGGTCCGTCACGTCCAGTACGGCATCCAGGCGGCCGGAGACGAGCTCGGGGAGGAGGGCGTCCTCGTCGACCAGGGAGCCGCGCGCGGTGTTGATCAGAGTCGCTCCGTCGGGCATCAGGGCCAGCTGCCGGGCGCCGATCATGTGGCGGGTGGCCGGGACCTGCGGGGCGTGCACGGTGACGATGTCGCTGCGCGCGCACAGGACGTCCAGGGGGACCGTCTCGACGCCCAGGCCGGCGGCCTCCGCGTCCCCGGCGTACGGGTCGTACAGCAGCACCCGCAGGTCGAAGGGGCGCAGGAGTTCGATCACGCGGCGGCCGATCCGGGAGGCGCCGACGACCCCGACCGTACGGCCGTAGTTGCCCGCGCCGTCCAGCTCCCGGCGCCAGTCGTGGTGGGTGCGCAGCTCGCGGTAGCGGCGGCGGGTGTGCAGGACGCGCTTGTTCGCGAAGAGGATGGCGGCGAGCGTGTACTCGGCGACGGGGAGGGCGTTCGCGCCGGCGGCGGACGCGACGGCCAGGCCGCGTTCCCAGCAGGCAGCGGTGATGTGGTGTTTGACGGAGCCGGCGGCGTGTACGACTGCGCGCAGCTTCGGGGCTGCGGCCAGCACCGCGGCGCTGAGGGGGGTCGCGCCCCAGCAGGTGAGCAGCAGTTCGGCCTCGGCCAGGGCGGCCGCGACCCGCGGGGTGGGCGTGGTGAGGTCGTGGGCGACCAGCCGGGAGTCGGTACGCGCGAGGGCCGCGAGGCGGCTGTGATGACGGTCGGAGAAGAGCCGCTCGGCCATGCCCGGGCCCATGGCGAGGAGGAGCGAGGGGCGGCGCCCGGAGAGGGCGTTGTCAGTGGCGGGGTGCATGGTGGAACCAGTGCTCCTTCTGCGCTCGGGCGGCGGGCCGGTCCGGCGTCACTTGACGCTGCCGGCGGTGAGGCCGGCTTTCCAGTGCCGCTGGAGGGAGACGAAGGCGACGATGAGGGGGAGGACGGCGAGGAGGGAGCCGGTGACGACGAGGGGGTAGAACTCGGGCTCGCTGTGGGTGTTGGTGTTCCAGGCGTACAGGCCGAGGCTCAGCGGGAAGAGCTCGCGGTCGGAGAGCATGACGAGGGGGAGGAAGAAGTTGTTCCAGATGGCGGTGAACTGGAAGAGGAAGACGGTCACGAAGCCCGGCATGATCATGCGCAGACCTATGGACCAGAAGGTGCGCAGCTCGCCGGCCCCGTCGATACGGGCGGCCTCCAGGGCCTCGTCGGGGATGTAGCCGGCGCTGAAGACCCGCGAGAGATACACCCCGAAGGGGTTCACCAGGACCGGGATCAGCACGGCCCAGTAGGTGTTGACGAGACCGGTGCGTGAGGCGAGCAGGTACATGGGCAGGGCGGTCGCCGTACTCGGCACCAGCACGCCCAGCAGGACGATACCGAAGAGCTTCTCCTTGCCCCGGAAGTGGTACTTGTCGAAGGCGTAGCCCGCGGCGACGCAGATCAGCGAGCAGCCGAGGGCGCCGCCGCCCGCGTAGAGGAGGCTGTTGAGGTACCAGCGGAAGTAGACGCCGTCGCCGTACGCGGCGAGGCCGGCCAGGTTCGCGCCGAGGTTGAAGCCCTGGAGGGAGAAGGCGCTGCCGGCCAGCAGGTCGCCGGTGTCCTTGGTGGCGGCCGTGACCAGCCAGACGAGGGGGAACAGCATGTAGAGGACGGCGAGCAGGAGTGCGCCGTTGACCGCGGTCCTGGAGAGCCAGCGGCTGGTGGGGCGGGGGTTGGCGTTCGGGGGACCGGCGGCGCGGCGGCCGGCGGTGGTCTGTGTGCTCATGACCTCTTCCCCTTCCGTCCGGACAGCCGGGTGACGGCGAAGGACAGCACGGCCGCGGCCAGCGCGAGCAGCACCGAGGCGGCGGCCGCGAGTCCGTAGTCGTTGCGGTCGAAAGCCGCGGTGTACGCGTACATGTTCGGCGTCCAGGTGGAGGAGACGGCGGATCCGGCGCCCTTGTTCAGGATCAGCGGCTCCGTGAACAGCTGCAGCGAGCCGATCACCGTGAACAGCGCGACCATCACGACCGAGGCGCGGATCAGCGGGACCTTGATGCTGAACGCGGTGCGCCAGGAGCCGGCGCCGTCGACCGTGGCCGCTTCCAGGACGGACCGGTCGATGGCCTGGAGGGCGGCGTAGAAGATCACCATGTTGTAGCCGAGCCATTCCCACAGCGCGATGTTGACGACGGAGGGGAGGGCGCCCGCGGGCGAGAAGAAGTCGAAGCCGATGCCGCCCGACTCCATGACGTCGACGACCGGGCTGAGTTGGGGCGTGTAGAGGTAGACCCAGATCAGCGCGGCGATGATGCCGGGGACGGCATGCGGGAGGAAGAGCGCGAGCTGGAAGAAGCGGCGGGCACGGGCCAGGGCGGAGTCCAGCAGCAGGGCGAGGGCGAGTGCCCCGCCGAGCAGCAGCGGGATGTAGATGAGGCAGTAGCCGAGCAGGACGAGGAAGCCGTCACGGAAGGCCGGATCGCCCAGCGCAGCCGTGTAGTTGTCGAGGCCGGTGAAGACGGTCTCGGTGCCGCCGAAGCCGAGACCCGAGTGCTTCTCGGTGAAGAGGCTCAGCCAGAGCGCGTAGCCGATGGGCACCACCATCACCGCGGTGAACAACACGAAGAAGGGCCCCACCAGCACCGCCGCGGCCCCGGCCCGCCCCAGGCGTGGGTATCCCCGGAGGCCCGAAGACTCCCGCCCGCCACCGCGACGGTTGACGCGCTCCCGCCCGCCGGACGCCATGGCCGGCGGTCCCGCCGGCGCCACGCCGGCCGGAGGCCCGGCGGGCCGGTCGCCGGTGGGGCCGGCGTCGGCTGGCGTACCGGCATCGGCGCCCTGCGCGCTGCCGCGCCCGGGGGCGGGCTGACCGGAGGCTCCGCCGTGCGGAGCGTGCCTGGGCGCGGTGTCGGCGGTGCGGGTGGTGTTGCCCTCCGCATCGGCGTCTGCGCCCTGCGCGGTGCCGCGCCCGCCGGCGGGCTGAACGGCGGCTGCCGCCTGCCGGGCCGGCACGGCCGAGGGCCCGGGCGGCGGGACGGCCGAAGGGCCGTGGGGTTGGTGCATCAGCCTTCTGCCTTCAGGCCGCGCTTCTTCAGCTCCGCGACGGTCGCCTCGTGGCCGGCCTTGATTCCGTCCGCCACCGTGGCCTCACCGCTCTTGATCTTTCCGAACCGGTCCTTGATGGCCGTCGTGGTGGTGCCCGAGGTGGGGCCCCAGGTCCAGTCCGGCCGGATCGAGGCGGCCGCGCCCTCGAAGACCTGGTAGATGTCCTGGCCGCCGTAGAAGCTCGGGTCGAAGGCCGCCTTGGCCACCGGGCGCAGCGCGGACGCCGCCGGGAAGGCGCTGGACGTGCCCGAGGCGATGCGGGCCTTGATCCCCTCCGGGGTGGTGGCCATCCAGGTCGCGAACTCCACCGCCGCCTCGGCGTGCCTGCTGTCCTTCGTCACCGCGAAGGTGGAGCCGCCGAGCATGCCGCTGGCCGGCTTGCCGTCCCACGTCGGGATCGGCGCCACCGCCCACTTGCCGCTCTGCTCGGGCAGCGTGGACTTCACGACCCCGCCGCCCCAGGAAGCGCCGACGTACCCCACCGTGCCGCCGCTCTTCAGCGAGTTGACCCACTCGGGGCTGAAGGAGACCTGGGTGTGCACGAGGTCGTCGTCGATCAGCCCCTGCCAGAACCCGGCGACCCTGGCCGTCGCGGCGTCCGTCGTGTCGATCTTCCAGGTGTCGCCCTCGGCCTTGAACCAGTGCGCGCCGGCCTGCCAGGCCATGGCCTGGACCGTGCTCGGGTCGTCCGGGAAGAACGTGCCGATACGGGCCTTCCGGTCGGCCTTCTTGATCTGCTCGGCGGCCTTGCGGTACTCGTCCCACGTCGTCGGCACCGCAATCCGGTGCTGCTCGAAGACGTCCTTGCGATAGAACAACGCCTGCGGCGCGGCATCGAAGGGGACGGCCCAGTTCTTGCCGCCCAGCGTGGTCAGTTCGACGGCCTGAGGCAGCAGCTCCCGCTTCGTCTCGTCGGTGAGATGTGCGCTGATGTCCTGGACCGCGCCCTGGCTGACGTACTCCGGCAGTTGCGGGTACTCGATGGCGACCAGGTCCGGCGCGTTGCCCGCCTTCACGGCGTTGGAGATCTTGGCGTAGCCGCCGGCGTTGCCGGACGGGATCTCCTCGAACTTCACCTTGACCTTGTCGTGCGAGGCGTTGAAGGCGTCCACGACGTCCTTCGAACCCTTCTGCCACGCCCAGAACGTCAAGGTCACGGGCTTGTCGGCGGTTCCCTCGGCCGAGGAGTCACCGCTGCTGCCGCAGGCCGTGAGCACGGCGAGGGCGGTGGCGGCGCCGATGAGGACATGGGTGGTTCTGTTCCAACTCCGGCTCACAGCACAGCTCCTGAACGAAGAGGGCAGGACGTTGGCCGTGATACTTGGGCCGCCGACGACCGAAGTCAAGAGCGAAAGATTGATTGATCGAAAAAAGATCAGATCAGGTCCGAGTCGAACCGGCTCCGCACGACGCCCGCACCCGCAGCCGGGGCAGCAGCGACAGATGCTGTCCGGGCTCCTCCCGGCCCCCGGCCCCGCCTCCGCCGCCGGTCCCGCCCCCGCCCCCGCCGAGCCGGCCGATCAGCAACTCCGCCGCGTACCGCCCCACTTCGCGCTTGGGCGGCGCCACCGCCGTCATGGGGATGTCCGCCAGGGCCGCCACCTCGTCGTCGTACGCGATGAGGGCCAGGTCCCGCGGCACGCGTACGCCCAGGTCGGCCAGCCGCTGTACCATCCGGATCGCGTCCACGTCGTTGTGCACGAGCGCCGCCGTCGTCTCACCCGCGGCCACCGCCGCGTGCAGCGCCCGTACCGCCTTCTCGAAGCCGTCCGGGTCCCGCTCGGCCGGCACCGAGTCGATCACCGGCCCCGGAGGCCGCATCCCGAGCGCGCCCAGCGCCTCCACGTACCCCGCCCGCACCGCGAGAGCCGTCGGGCTGTCGGCACGCGCCACCAGCAGCGGCGTCCGATGCCCGAGGCCCACCAGGTGCCGTACGGCGAGCAGCACCCCGTGCCGGTGGTCCGAGCAGACCCGGTCCAGTCCGTTCAGCGGACTGCCGGGCGCCGCCTCGCGCTCCAGCAGTACCGCGGGTACGGGAAGCCCGGCGGCCCAGTCGCCGTAGCGCGCCGCGTCGTCCGCGCCCCGCCAGCCCGGCGCGATCAGCAGGCCCTGCGCCCCGGCGGCCAGCAGCCCCTCGGTCCGCGCCTGGTCCTCGTCCGGCCGGTAGTCCGAGATCCGCAGGATCAGCCGGGCCCCGGCCCGCGCCGCGGCCTCGTGCGCGCCCTGGATGACCTGGGCGAAGTAGTACGTCGCGGAGGGCGCCAGCAGCCCCAGGACCAGCCCCTCGGCGCCCCCGGAAGCAGAACCGGAACCAGAACCGGAACCAGAACCGGAACCAGAACCCGCCCCGGAACCCGCACCCGCGCTGTCGGCCGGCCAGGAGACCGACCCGTGCACCCGGTCGAGCAGGCCCCGCGCGGCCAGTGCCTCGACGTCCCGCCGCACGGTGACGGGGGAGACCCCGAGCTGCGCGGCGAGTTCCGAGACCCGGGCCGTACCGCGCTCGCGCACCAGGCCCAGCAGTCGGTCGTGACGTTCAGCGGCGGTCTCGCGCACGGCGGCAGTCCCCTCGCGGTGTGGTGGTGACTCGGTGGTCACGACTCTAATGCACTCTGATCGAATGTCGGGAGTTTCGATCATTCGACCTTCTCTCGTTGACGTTCGATCAGTCCCGGTTCTAGATTCCCGGAGCATGATGCCCGCGCCGCCCGAGGACCGGGAGCTCAGCCCGTACACCGGCTGGACCCGGCAACACTGGGAGTCCGCCGCCGACCGCCTCCTGGCAGCCGTTCTGCCGTACGCGTCACCCCGGCACGGCCTGGTCAACCTCCCGGGCCCGCGCCCCAGTTGGTCCGGCCCCCGGTCCGACGGCCTCGAAGGCTACGCCCGTACGTTCCTCCTCGCCGCACTCCGGACCGCCGGCGCGGGCGGCCACGACCCGCACGGTTTCCTCCCCCGGTACGCCGAAGGCCTCGCCGCGGGCACGGCCGGAAGCGCGGACGACCCCCAGGGCCCCGACGCCTGGCCGTCGATGGCCGGCGTACGGCAGGCGGTCGTCGAATCCGCCTCCGTCGCCCTCGGTCTGCGGCTCACCCGCCCCTGGCTGTGGGACGCCCTGGACGACACCACCCGCCAACGCGCCGTCGACTGGCTGCTCCCCGCGGTCGGCCCGTCCCCGGTCGACAACAACTGGTGGCTCTTCGGTCTCACCGTCGGCGGCTTCCTCCTCGACGCGGGCATCGAGACCGACCGCGCCCGCGCCGCCATCGACCGGGCCCTCGCCCGCATCGAGGAGTGGTACCTCGGCGACGGCTGGTACAGCGACGGTCCGAACCGCGCCTTCGACCACTACAACGCCTGGGCCCTGCACTTCTATCCGGTCCTGCACGCCCATCTCGCGGGCGACCGCGACCTCCTGGCCGTGTACGGACCGCGCCTGAGCGAACAGCTGGACGCCGCCACCCGCCTCTTCGACGCGAACGGCGCCCCGATGCCGTACGGCCGCTCCCTCACCTACCGGTTCGCCGCCGCCGCGGCCCCCTGGCTCGGCACCCTGACCGGCCACACCCCGCTCACCCCCGGCGCCACCCGCCGGCTCGCCTCCGGCACCCTGCGCCACTTCCTCGACCGGGGCGCCGCCGGTCCGGACGGGCTGCTCTCGCTGGGCTGGTACGGCCCGTACGAGCCGGTCCTCCAGGGCTACTCGGGCCCCGGCTCGCCGTACTGGGCGTCAAAGGGCTTCCTCGGTCTGCTCCTCCCGCCCGGCCACCCGGTCTGGACCGAACCCGAGGAGCCGCTGCCCGCGGAGACGACGGACGCGGTCACCGCCCTGCCCGCACCGGGGCTGCTCATCCAGTCCACCGCCGCCGACGGTCTCGTACGCCTGCACAACCACGGCAGCAACCAGGTGCGTCCGCAGGAGGAGGACGACCCCGGCTACGCCCGCTTCGCGTACTCCACCCGCACCGGCCCCGCCACCGACGTCCCCGACAACCACTTCGCGCTGCTCGTCGACGGCGTGCCCAGCCGGCGCGGCCCCGCCACGCCGCTCGGCTGCGGCCCCGACCGGGCCGCCTCCGTCCACACGCCGTACGAGGGTGTCCGGGTCGTCTCCGCGACCCTGGTCCACCGCCGGGCCGAGCTGCGCGTCCATCTGGTCACCGGCGCCGCGCCGGGAACTCCCGTACGCCAGACGGGCTGGGCGGTCACGCCCGACGGCCCCACCGCCCAGCTCCACCCGGTGCACGGCTACGACGGCGGGCCCACCGACACCCCGGCGGGCGCCACGCTCATGGGCCCCCGAGCGCGTATCGCCGTGCTGCACGGCACGGTCACCGACCGCGGCGGGACGGTCTTCGCCGCCCTCGCCTCGCTCACCGCCGAACCGGACCCCGCGCCCGTCGCCGGCCTCGCCCGGGTCACCGTCACCGGCCGCCGGGTGGACGTCACGTGGCAGGACGGCAGCACGGCGGCCCTGGTCCTCCCGGACGCCCCTGCCGAGACCCGCGCCGAGGCCGTCTACTGAGGCCCGTACTTGCGGCCCGTCCGCGAGCTGACCCCGCCCAGCAGGGCGCGCGGCGCCAGCTTCACCACGCCCATCAGCGCCTTGTACCGCGGGTCCGGGACCGACACCGTCTTCCCCCGCGCCAGATCGGCGAGCGCGGCCGCCACCAGCTTGTCCGCGTCGAGCCACAGCCAGTTGGGGATGTTGTCCGTCCCCATCCCCGCCCGCTCGTGGAACTCCGTACGGACGAAGCCGGGGCACAGCGCCATGAGCCGTACCCCGGACCCGGCCAGGTCCTTCGCCGCGCCCTGGGTGAACTGCACCACCCAGGCCTTCGAGGCGCCGTACGTGCCGCGCGGTACGAACGCGGCCACCGACGCCACGTTCACCACTCCGCCGCGGCCGCGCTCGCGCATGCCCCCGGTCGCCGCCGCAGTCAGCCGCAGCACCGCCTCGCAGTGCACCTTCAGCATCGTCAGCTCGTCCGCCATGGAGACGTCGAGGAAGCGGCCCTTGTTGCCGAACCCGGCGTTGTTGACCAGGAGGTCGACCGGGCTCTTGCGGTCGGACAGCCGGGTCTCGACGGCATCGATCCCACTGTCCAGGGAGAGATCGGCGGTCAGCACCTCGGCCTCGATGCCGTGCAGGTCGTGCAGCTCGGTCGCCTGCTCCCGCAACCGCTTGGTGTCACGGGCCACCAGCACCAGGTTGTGCCCCTCGGAGGCCAGGCGCCGCGCGAAGGCGGCGCCGATGCCTGCCGTCGCTCCCGTAATCAGTGCAGTCGTCATGCCTGAACGTTAGGCCCTGCCCGGCCGATCATGCTGGGCTCCCGTCGTCTGGCACGCACATCTGCCGCGTTGGCCACATTCGGCCATAGCTCCGCTATGGCCGAATCCGGCCGCCTTGCAGCTGCGCTCGGCATCCGGAGGATGAGTCAAAGAGCCGAGACGGAGCGAGCGAAGCGAGTGCAGTGCACCAGACGCCGCTCGCTGATCCAGCCTGATCGGCCGGGCAGGGCCTAAGCCCTGCCCGGTGCCGCGGCCGGGCCGCGCCCCCGCTAAGCGATGGCTGCCAAAGCCTCGACGTTGTTTCCGACGCTGCCCCCAAGCGTCGCTTATGCTTGAGGTGTGATCGAGGCCCGCCATCTCCGAGTGCTGCGCGCCGTGGCCGCCACCGGTTCCTTCTCCGCCGCCGCACGGGAACTGGGCTGCACCCAGCCCGCCGTCAGCCAGCAGATGAAGGCCCTGGAGCAGTCCGCGGGCACCCCGCTGCTCATCCGTACCGGGCGCGAGATGCGCCTCACCCAGGCCGGCGAGGCGCTGGTGCGGCATGCCGCGGGCATTCTGGCGGGGCTGACGGCCGCGGAGGAGGAAGTCGCCGCGATCGCGGGCCTGCGGGCCGGCCGGGTACGGCTGGTCTCGTTCCCCAGCGGCAGTTCCGCGCTGGTCCCGACCGCACTCGCCGCGATGCGCGAGGAACACCCGGGCACCCGGGTCTCCCTCGTCGAGGCCGAGCCGCCCCGCTCGGTCGAGATGCTGCGCGAGGGCGACTGCGACGTGGCGCTGGCCTTCCGGTACGGCGCGTACGGTCCGGACGGCAGCGGCTCGGGCGGCCCGGACGGCAGCGACGGCCCGAGCGGCGCGCCGGGCGCGGAACGGGACTCCTGGGACGACCTCGTGGTGCGGCCGCTGCTCACCGACCGCCTGGTCGGCCTGGTGCCGGACGGGCACCGGCTGGCGGAGGCGGACCGGCTGGGCATGGCCGACCTGGCGGAGGAGTCCTGGATCGCGGGCTGCCCGCGCTGCCGCCGCCACCTCGTCGAGGTGTGCGAGAGCTCCGGCTTCACCCCGCGGATCGACTTCGCGACCGACGACTACCCGGCGGTGGTGGGTCTGGTCGGCGCGGGCCTCGGCGTGGCGGTGCTGCCCGAACTGGCGGTGGAATCGGTACGCCCGAGGGGGGCGCGGACCGTCGCGCTGGAGCCCGCCGTCCGGCGCGAGGTGGTCGCCCTGACCCTCCCCGACCTGGCCCGGGTCCCCGCGGTCTCGGCGATGCTGGACCGGCTGGAGCGCGCGGCCGCCCGCTGATCACGGGGGCGTAACCCGGGTCCGCAACCCGCGGCCACGGCACCGGGGCAGCCGAACACGGACCTCCGGGGCCGGCCCCGGGGTCTCGGATGCGCAGAGATGTGCAGAGATGTGCAGAAACGTTCCTTCAGTGCGTCGGCGTGCCCCCGGCGCCCGACGCCGAGATCAGCCGGTTGCGGGCGCGGCCCATCAGCTCCTCGCGCTCGTCCTCGGTCAGGCCGCCCCACACTCCGTACGGTTCGCGTACGGCCAGGGCGTGGGCGGCGCACTCCGCGCGCACCGGACACCGCATGCAGACCTCCTTGGCGGAGGTCTCACGCGCACTCCGGGCCGCGCCCCGCTCGCCTTCCGGGTGGAAGAAGAGCGAGCTGTCGACCCCGCGGCAGGCGGCGAGCAACTGCCAGTCCCAGAGGTCGGCGTTGGGTCCGGGAAGGCGGGAGAAATCTGCCATTGCTTGTCCCCTTGTAGCCGTTGCTGAGGCGGATAAGGTGCCCACGACGGTACATCTACGATGCGAGTAGATGTAAATATGACTCATGGCGAATCTAGCCCCAGACACCAGCGAAGCGGAAGAAATGCAGCCAAATAGGGCATAGCTCCAGATGAAGGACAGATGACTCGTGGCGCCCGCTGTGTGTCCGCTTCCTCACGTAGAGTGCTGAAGGTGTCCGTCCGACCCGTAACTCTTTCGAGTGACCGTCGTTGAGAGTGCGGAGGCGGTTGAAAGAACAAGCGCTCGGGCAGATGTCCGAGGGTGTCAACCGCTCAGGTGACGATACGTACCCAGCCTGGAGGCTCAAGGTGACGCGCATCAGCTGCGGAGGGCGGCCATGACATCCGTCCTCGTCTGCGACGACTCCCCGCTTGCCCGAGAAGCACTCCGCCGTGCGGTCGCGACCGTGCCCGGCGTAGAGCGTGTGACGACGGCTGCCAACGGCGAGGAAGTCCTCCGCCGCTGGGGTGCCGACCGCTCGGACCTGATTCTGATGGACGTACGGATGCCCGGGCTCGGCGGTGTCGAGACCGTACGCCGGCTGCTCTCGGCCGATCCGGGCGCCCGCATCATCATGCTCACCGTCGCCGAGGACCTCGACGGTGTCGCGCTCGCGGTCGCCGCGGGCGCCCGCGGCTACCTGCACAAGGACGCCTCGCGCGCCGAACTGCGGGCGACCGTCACCCAGGCCCTCGCCGACCCGACCTGGCGGCTCGCGCCGCGCCGGCTGCGCTCGGCCGAGATGGGCGCCGCGCCCACCCTGACCGCGCGCGAGATCCAGGTGCTGGAAGGCATGAGCCACGGCCGGTCGAACGCCGAGATCGGGCGCGAGCTCTTCCTCTCCGAGGACACCGTCAAGACGCACGCGCGGCGGCTCTTCAAGAAGCTCGGCGCGTCGGACCGGGCGCACGCGGTGGCGCTCGGCTTCCGCTGGGGCCTGGTCCGCTAGGACGTGCGCCGCCCGGGGGGTACGTCGTCGATCCCCGTCCGCCACCCGGCGGGCGGGCGTCGGTCTGCCCTGCCGCCGACGCCCCGACCCCGGACCCGGACCTGGCTCCGACCCCGGATGATTCCGCCGCCGACGACCCTTTCGCGCAGCGGCATGTGTGGCTTCCGGCTCGATGCCGCATCCTTGGAGGTGTGGAGTTCCTCGGGGACGATTCGGCCGAGCGGGAGGGGAGGGCGCACGAGATGACGTCCGGCGCGCCTGCTCATAACGCTTCGGTGCACAACACAGGACGCGGTGCCACGGAACGGTCGGCGCCAAGGCACCATGGACCGATGCGCGAAGACGAGGCAGCTACTGCCCACGGGGTCATCGGTGCCCTCGTCCACCGTGCGGTCGAGGGTGACGCACAGGCCACGCACGACCTCCTGGCCCGCGTGCATCCGCTCGCCCTGCGCTACTGCCGTACCCGCCTCTCCCGGCTGCCCGGCGATGCCCGGCACTTCGTGGAGGACCTCGCGCAGGAGGTCTGCGTCGCGGTGCTGATGGCGCTGCCGCGCTACCGGGACACCGGTCGGCCGTTCGAGGCCTTCGTCTTCGCCATCGCCGCGCACAAGGTCGCCGACCTCCAGCGGGCCGCGATGCGGCATCCGGGCAGTACGGCCGTACCGTCCGACGAGATGCCGGAGCGGCCGGACGACTCGCTCGGCCCCGAGGAGCGGGCGCTGCTCAGCAGCGATGCCGAGTGGGCCAAGAAGCTCCTCGCCAATCTGCCGGAGAACCAGCGCGAGCTGCTGGTGCTGCGGGTCGCGGTGGGGCTGACCGCCGAGGAGACCGGGCAGATGCTGGGGATGTCGCCGGGTGCGGTGCGCGTCGCCCAGCACCGGGCTCTGAGCCGGCTGCGGGCGCTCGCTGAGCAGTAGTCCGGTAATCCGGGTAGTCCGGGCGGGTGTACGGGCAGCAGGAAGGTACGAAAATTCCTGCTGATCTTGTTCGTGGAATGAGACACGTCAGGATCCCGTTAGCATGGACATCCGCGCCGAGCAAGACCATTTGGGAAGGTGTCATGACTGACAACGTCGACGGAGTACCCGGGAAATTCGCGACGCTCGGGCTGACCTACGACGATGTGCTGCTGCTGCCAGGCGCGTCCGACATGGCCCCGGACCAGATCGACACCTCTTCGTACATCTCCAAGAACGTCCGGGTGAACGTTCCGCTGCTCTCCGCCGCGATGGACAAGGTCACCGAGGCGCGCATGGCGATCGCGATGGCCCGCCAGGGCGGTGTCGGTGTGCTGCACCGCAACCTCTCCATCGCCGACCAGGCCAACCAGGTCGACCTGGTCAAGCGCTCCGAGTCCGGCATGGTCAGCGACCCGATCACCGTGCACCCGGACGCCACGCTGCGCGAGGCCGACGAGCTGTGCGCCAAGTTCCGCATCAGCGGTGTGCCGGTCACGGACCAGGCGGGCAAGCTGCTCGGCATCGTCACCAACCGCGACATGGCCTTCGAGTCGGACCGCAGCCGCCAGGTGCGCGAGGTCATGACACCGATGCCGCTGGTCACGGGCAAGGTCGGCATCTCCGGTGTGGACGCCATGGAGCTGCTGCGCCGACACAAGATCGAGAAGCTTCCGCTGGTCGACGAGGCGGGCATCCTCAAGGGCCTCATCACGGTCAAGGACTTCGTCAAGGCCGAGAAGTACCCGCACGCCGCCAAGGACGGCGACGGCCGGCTGCTCGTCGGCGCCGCGGTCGGTGTCGCGGGCGACGCGTACGAGCGGGCCCAGGCGCTGATCGAGGCGGGCGTCGACTTCATCGTCGTCGACACCGCGCACGGCCACTCCCGGCTGGTCGGCGACATGGTCGCCAAGATCAAGTCGAACGCGGCGGTGGACGTCATCGGCGGCAACGTCGCCACCCGTGACGGTGCCCAGGCGCTGATCGACGCGGGCGTCGACGGCATCAAGGTCGGCGTCGGCCCCGGCTCCATCTGCACCACCCGGGTGGTCGCCGGCATCGGCGTCCCCCAGGTCACCGCCATCTACGAGGCCTCGCTCGCCGCCAAGGCGGCCGGCGTCCCGGTCATCGGCGACGGCGGCCTGCAGTACAGCGGCGACATCGCCAAGGCCCTGGTCGCCGGCGCGGACACGGTCATGCTGGGCTCGCTGCTGGCCGGCTGCGAGGAGTCGCCGGGCGAGCTGCTGTTCATCAACGGCAAGCAGTTCAAGTCGTACCGCGGCATGGGCTCGCTGGGCGCCATGCAGTCGCGCGGCCAGGCCAAGTCGTACTCCAAGGACCGGTACTTCCAGGAGGGCGTCGGCACCGACGACAAGCTGGTCCCCGAGGGCATCGAGGGCCAGGTGCCCTACCGCGGCCCGCTGTCCGCGGTCGTCCACCAGCTGGTCGGCGGCCTGCGCCAGTCGATGTTCTACGTCGGCGGCCGGACGGTGCCCGAGCTCCAGGACCGCGGCCGGTTCGTCCGGATCACCTCGGCCGGGCTCAAGGAGAGCCACCCGCACGACATCCAGATGACGGTCGAGGCGCCGAACTACAACAGGCGCTGACGCGTCACCGCACACCTGTGAAGGGGGCGGGTCCGGTTCCGGGCCCGCCCCTTCGCCATGCGCCGGAGGGGCCCCGTCCGTCCACCGGTCGCGAAGACGCTTCCGCCCCTCAGTCGGGGATACTGGACGCGCAGACCAAGAGGGAAAGGCCACACACGTGACTGAGATCGAGATCGGGCGCGGCAAGCGCGGCCGCAGGGCGTACGCGTTCGACGACATCGCCATCGTCCCGAGCCGGCGCACCCGGGACCCGAAGGAGGTCTCGATCGCCTGGCAGATCGACGCCTATCGTTTCGAGCTTCCGTTCCTGGCTGCTCCGATGGACTCCGTCGTCTCGCCGCAGACCGCGATCCGCATCGGTGAGCTCGGCGGGCTGGGCGTGCTCAACCTCGAGGGCCTGTGGACGCGGTACGAGGACCCGGAGCCGCTGCTCCAGGAGATCGCGGAGCTGGACGAGGGCCGGGCCACCCGCCGGCTCCAGGAGATCTACGCCGCCCCCATCAAGGCGGACCTGATCGGGCAGCGCATCAAGGAGGTGCGCGACTCGGGCGTCGTCACCGCCGCCGCGCTGTCGCCGCAGCGTACGGCCGAGTTCTCCAAGGCCGTCGTGGACGCCGGTGTCGACATCTTCGTGATCCGCGGGACGACCGTCTCCGCCGAGCACGTGTCGGGTGCCGCCGAGCCGCTCAACCTCAAGCAGTTCATCTACGAGCTCGATGTGCCGGTCATCGTCGGCGGCTGCGCCACGTACACCGCCGCGCTGCACCTGATGCGCACCGGAGCGGCGGGCGTGCTCGTCGGCTTCGGCGGCGGGGCCGCGCACACCACGCGCAACGTGCTGGGCATCCGGGTGCCGATGGCGACCGCGGTCGCCGATGTGGCCGCCGCCCGCCGGGACTACATGGACGAGTCCGGCGGCCGGTACGTCCACGTCATCGCCGACGGCGGGGTGGGCTGGTCGGGCGATCTTCCCAAGGCGATCTCCTGCGGCGCGGACGCGGTGATGATGGGCTCGCCGCTGGCACGCGCGACGGACGCGCCGGGCCGCGGGTTCCACTGGGGCATGGAGGCCGTGCACGAGGACGTGCCGCGCGGCAAGCGGATGGACCTGGGCGCGGTCGGTACGACGGAGGAGATCCTGCTCGGTCCCTCGCACGTGCCGGACGGTTCGATGAACTTCTTCGGCGCGCTGCGCCGGTCGATGGCGACCACGGGTTACAGCGACCTGAAGGAGTTCCAGCGGGTCGAGGTGACGGTGGCGCCGTCGCACTAGGACGTGCGGCCGGTAACCGGAAGGGCCCGTACCGCGCGAAGCGGTACGGGCCCTTCCGGTTACCGGGTCGGAGCCGGCTCAGGAGGCCTTCTTGGCGCTGGAGAACGCCACGAACCCGCCGATGGCCAGGAAGAGGTAGGTCATCGGGTCCGCGCCTTCCTTCCAGCCGGCCGTGAGGACCGAGAGGTTCTCCGTGAACATCGTCAGCACCCCCGCGTTGGCGATCTTGTCGAAGATGATCGCGATGCCCAGCAGCTGGCCGAGGTAGACGGCGCCGAGCGCGAGCAGCGCGCTCACCACGGACAGCACCGGGTTGGAGCCGCCGAGCTTGCCCGCGGCGAAGCCGATCACAAAGCCGACACCGACGGCGGCGAAGCCGATCTCGTACTCGGTGGCGCCCAGGATGGCGCCGTAGACGCCCGCGGTGACAAGTGCGGCGACCACGGCGGCCGCGAGGCCGAGCGCGACGTTGTTGCGCACCGGCGCGGGCGCCGGGGCGGGCGGGACGGCGGCGCCGTCGGCGAACGGGTTGCCGGCCGGCGGAACGGACTGGCTCATGCTGGGAATCCCCCCTGGGACTGAAACGCACGGCTGTACGAGTTACGGCTGTGCGGGAAGTGACGCCGCAGGCTAGCAGTCCCGTCGGACACCGCCGCCACGCATTTCCCGCTCACCGCCCACCGCTCAGCCACGGCGCCGGCGCAGCCATGTCCGGACGGCCGGCACCACGCAGCACGCGGTGAAGAACCAGAAGAGGACCAGCACGGTCCAGTCCGGGGTCGGAGTGAGGGAGGTGTCGAACTCCGCGGCCGTGAGGATCAGCGTGAACGTGCCGACCACGGCGCTGAGAACCGTGAGCACCCACAGCCCCGCCGAGCCCGGTCCGCCCGCGCCGCGCGGGCCCGGACCGCCCGCGCCGCGCGGGCCCGGACCGCTGCGCGACCGGTCCTTCGGCCGGGGCCGCGGAATCCGCTCCGGGTCGCGGGCCGGCATGCGTACAACCGCCTCCGCCGGGAGGCACGAGTCCAGGTAGGCGACATCCTCCGGGGTGAGCCGGTACAGCGTCGGCTCCACGGAGAGCGAGAACCCGTCGTGGCCGGTGAGACGCCGGCCGCCGTCGGGGTAGGCATGCACGACGGCACACTCGTCGTACCGCACGGTGACCTGGTTGCGCGGGGCCGTCATGCTGACGCCGTCGGCGCCGATCAGCAGGGTGACCTCGTCGTTGTCCAGCGAGCGGTGGCGCCGGCCGGTCACGACACCCGCGGACTGCGAGGGCGCCTCGGTGAAGCCCGCCCAGTCCGCGCCGCGGTCCGGCACCTGGAGCAGGGCGTCGGAGGCCACCTCCCGGGCGACCGCGTGCAGATCGGCCACGGTGACGGCCTCGATCTCCGCCCGGGAGGTCTCGGTGCTCATGTTCCGGTGCCCGGTGAGCAGGTTGACGGCGTACGAGGGCAGCCGTGCCGCGGCCAGGTCCGGCGTGTCGAAGATCTTGAGCTTCGCGTTGCGTACGGAATCCAGGTCCGCCTGGTCGATCCGGCCGGCCCGCAGCTTGGCGAGGACGTCGACGAACCCGCCGACCACCGCGTCCTGCTTCTGCGGCAGCGCGTCGGCGAGGGCGGTGATCGTGGCGAAGTCGGCGTCGCGCGCGCAGTAGTCGGCTGCGGCGGTGTACGAGTACCCGCCCTTCTGCCGCAGGTCGCGGAACAGCTCCCGGCCGAGTACGTCGGCGAACAGCCCGGCGGCCGTGGAGCGCCGGACGACGGCGTCCAGGACGACGACGCCGTCGTCGCCGTGGAAGTACGCGGGAGTCCCGCGCAGCGCCGAGGTCGGCGCGGGCGCCGGCCACCGCCGTCCGGACGGCAAGGTGAGGTCCAGCCCCTCGGGGAGGGTCTCGCTGGTGATCCACAGCACCGCGTTCTCGCGGGTGAAGCGGGTCTGCGCCCACGCGCGCACCGCGTCCGGACCGAGTCCCCACAGGCCCTGCTCCGCGTAACTGGTCAGGCCGTAGCCGCGGGCGCCGTAGCGCCACAGGGCCATCTGGTGGTTCGCCCCGTGGCCGCGGCCCGCCGCCTCGGTGCGCAGGATCTCCTTCTCGGTCTCCAGCCGCTCCAGCGGCAGGTCGCGCAGCGCCGCGCAGACGCCGTTGAAGTACGCGACGACCTCGTCCGGCGAGCCGTGCACCTCGAAGTGCGTGTAGGTGGCAGCGGTCGACCCGTTGTAGTGCACTTCGCCGATGCCGTGGCGGTACAGCGCCAGATGCTCCACCAGATGGGTGATTCCGCTGGTGGCGAGCGTCTCGTCGGCGCGGCCGACACGGAAGAACAGGCCGGCGCTCAGCGGGCCGGGCCGGTGCGCGAGCACGGTACGGACGCCGTCGACCTCGGTCTCGACTATGCCTTCGGTCATCGGATCAGCCCTTCGCCAGTGCGGTCTTGCGGTGCCGCACGAACACGGCTTCCTGATGGCCCAGCAGCGTCCAGGGGAACTCGCTGGCACAGTTGCCCAGGACCCGGAAGTGCGGGGCGGCGTCGACGTGGTTGCCGGCGAGGGAGTGGACGGCGGCGAAGTAGCCGTGCGCGCCGATCCAGTGGAACCCCGGACGGTAGGCGGGGTGGAGTACGGACTTCTGGGCGGCGGCGAGCAGTTCGGCGCGTATCGCGGGGTCGCGCAGACAGCGGACGTCCTCGCCGTGGCCGACGTTCTGCCAGCGTTCCAGGTGCGCTTGGGCTATTACGGCCGCGCTGTGGCTGCCGGGGGGCGCGGCCTCGGCGCACTCGCGCGCGAACGTGAACATGGCCTCCCAGGAGCCGCCCCACTTGGGGGCGAGCTGCTGGATGAGCTGGCCCTGGGCCGGATAGTGGTGCGGGTGGTGCTCGGCCAGCCGGTCGTAGCGGCGGCGCGCCTCGCTCTCGCCGAGCTCCAGGCCGCGGGCGGTGGTGATCCGCAGGTACCAGGCGAGCGCGTTGTCCGGCTCCTCGGCGCACACCTCGATCAGCAGCGCCTGGGCGCGCCGCAGATACCCGTGGAAGCCGTCGAACTGCTGCCGGGAGACGTGCTTGGCACGGGCTCCGCTGCGGATGTCCCAGCCGGCGCGGATCAGCCGGTCGGCCAGGAGCACCCGGGGCAGCGAAGCGGTGCTGTGCTGGGCGGCGGCGCGCTCCAGGAACTCTTCGGCACCCTGGATGCCGCCGACGAGGGAGCAGGCGAACGCCCGTTCGTCCTCGTGCTGGAGCTGAGCGAAGAAATCCGCGGTGCCCGCCCAGTCGTGCGCGGTGACGAGACCGCGTAGCCGGGCAAGGACGGGCATGGTGACCGTGGAGTCGAATTGAGGCCGTGACAACGGCGCGGCATATGACACGGGCGGATCATAGGAGCTGCGCCGGTCCGGGCAGTAGTCCTTTCCGCAGGTGAACCGGGGAAGGTGCGGCGGGCGGCCGACCGGTGCCTCAGAGGCGGTGGGCGGCGCCCGCGGGGCTCGCTCCTCTCGTGTCCAGCAGCAACTGGGCCTTCACGGCGAGACCTTGGAGGTCGTACGTGCGGTGGTGCTGGATCAGGACCGTCAGATCCGCGTTGGCGGCGGCCTCGTAGAGAGAGTCCGCGCGCGGCACCGGCTGGTCACGGACGCGCCAGCCGGGGACGTACGGATCGTGGTAGCTGAGCTGGGCGCCCAGGTCCAGCAGGCGGCAGGCGATCTCGTCGGCGGGCGCGCCCGCCTGGTCGGCCAGATCGGGCTTGTAGGTGACGCCGAGGAGCAGGACACGGGCGCCGCGGGCGGATTTGCCGTGCTCGTTCAGGAGGGTGGCGCAGCGCTGGATGACGTACTGCGGCATGCGGTTGTTGATTTCCTGGGCGAGCCCGACCATCCGAAGCGGGTGGCCCGGTGTGCGGCTCGTGTGCGGGAGGTAGCTGGGGTCGAGCGGGACGCCGTGGCCGCCGACGCCGGGGCCCGGGCGGAAGGCGTGGAAGCCGTACGGCTTGGTCTCGGCGCAGCGGATGACGTCCCAGAGGTCCACGCCGATGTCGTGGCAGAGCACCGCCATCTCGTTGACCAGGGCGATGTTGACGTGCCGGTAGTTGGTCTCCAGAACCTGAACCGTTTCCGCTTCGCGGGTGCCGCGGGCGCGTACCACCTTGTCGGTGAGGCGGGCGTAGAAGGCCGCGGCCGACTCGGTGCAGGCAGGGGTGAGGCCGCCGATGACCTTCGGGGTGTTGGAGTAGCCGTGCGTGCGGTTGCCCGGATCGACGCGGCTGGGGGAGTACGCGAGGTGGAAGTCGCGCCCTGCCAGGAGGCCGGAGCCCTGCTCCAGGACGGGCCGCAGGAATTCCTCGGTGGCGCCGGGGTAGGCGGCCGATTCCAGGATCACGGTGGTGTGCGGGCGCATCCGCGCGGCGAGTGCGCGGGCGGCGTCGCCGACGGCGGACAGGTCGGGTGCCCCGTCGGGGCCGAGGGGGGTGGGGGCGCAGATGACGGCGGTACGGACCCTGCCCAGCTCGACGGCGTTGGTGGTGGCCCGGAAGCCGGCCGCGGACATCCGGCGGATGTCCGCGGCGGACAGCGCGCCGCTGGTGGGGGAGCGGCCGGTGTGGCCGGAGTCGTATCCGATGGTCTCGATGCCGGCGGCGACGGCGGCCTGGGCGAGGGGGAGACCGAGGTGGCCGAGTCCGATGACGGCGAGATCTGCGGGCATGGCGGTGGCCGTCCTTTCCCTTAACCGGAGGGGCGAGAGTGCGCAAGTGCTGTGGACAGAACGAGCGAGCGCAATGTCAGACTAGGCGTAAATATGACCGATATGCCGCATTGCGCGGCGGTGGTCACGGGAGTGTTGTCCACAGGCGGTGGCTGACTCGGGCAAGCCCGGCAAGAATCAAGGGGCGGGGAAAGCGAGCGGGACCACCCCGGGCATGAGCGGGACCACCCCGGGCACGAGCGGGACCACCCCGGGCACGAGCAGGACCACCCCGGGCACGAGCAGGACCACCCCGATCAACGGGAGGCAGCAGTGAGGACAGCGACACTGGGACCTGCGGAGCGCGCGCACGCGCTCGCCGCTATGGCCGAGCGTGAACTGGATGTGCTGGTCGTCGGCGGCGGTGTGGTCGGTGCCGGAACCGCGCTGGACGCCGTGACTCGCGGACTCGCCACCGGGATGGTGGAGGCACGTGACTGGGCGTCGGGCACGTCGAGCCGGTCGAGCAAGCTGATCCACGGCGGGCTGCGGTATCTGGAGATGCTGGACTTCGCGCTCGTCCGGGAGGCCCTGAAGGAGCGCGGGCTGCTGCTGGAGCGGCTGGCGCCGCACCTGGTGAAGCCGGTGCCGTTCCTGTACCCCCTCCAGCACAAGGGCTGGGAGCGTTTCTACGCCGGGTCGGGCGTGGCGATGTACGACGCGATGTCGGTGTCCTCGGGACACGGGCGCGGACTGCCGGTGCACCGGCATCTGACGCGTACGCGGGCCCTGCGGGTCGCCCCCTGCCTGAAGAAGGACGCGCTGGTGGGCGCGTTGCAGTACTACGACGCGCAGATGGACGACGCGCGCTATGTGGCGACCCTGGTGCGTACGGCGGCGGCGTACGGCGCGCAGGTCGCCAACCGGGCGCGGGTCATCGGGTTCCTGCGGGAGGGCGAGCGGGTCGTCGGGGCGCGCGTACAGGACGTGGAGGGCGGCGGTGAGTACGAGATCCGGGCCAAGCAGGTCGTCAACGCCACCGGGGTGTGGACGGACGACACACAGGCGCTGATCGGGGAGCGGGGGCAGTTCCATGTGCGGGCGTCCAAGGGCATCCACCTGGTGGTGCCCAAGGACCGGATCCACTCCACCACGGGGCTGATCCTGCGGACGGAGAAGTCCGTGCTGTTCGTGATTCCCTGGGGCCGGCACTGGATCGTGGGGACGACGGACACGGACTGGGACCTGGACAAGGCGCATCCGGCGGCGTCCAGCGCCGACATCGACTACCTGCTGGAGCACGTCAACTCGGTGCTCGCGGTGCCGCTGAGCCGGGACGACGTCCAGGGGGTGTACGCGGGGCTGCGGCCGCTGCTGGCCGGCGAGTCCGACGCGACGAGCAAGTTGTCGCGCGAGCACACGGTGGCGCATCCCGTGCCGGGGCTGGTGGTGGTGGCGGGCGGCAAGTACACGACGTACCGGGTGATGGCCAAGGACGCGGTGGACGAGGCGGTGCACGGGCTGGACCAGCGGGTCGCCGACTGCGTCACGGAGGATGTGCCTCTTGTCGGCGCGGAGGGGTACAAGGCCCTGTGGAACGCGCGGGCGCGGATCGCGGCGCGGACGGGGCTTCATGTGGCCCGGGTGGAGCACCTGTTGAACCGGTACGGCTCGATGACGGAGGAACTGCTGGAGCTGATCGCCGCCGACGCGTCGCTGGGCGAGCCGCTGGCCGCGGCGGACGACTACCTGCGGGCGGAGGTGGTGTACGCGGCGTCGCACGAGGGGGCGCGGCACCTGGACGACGTACTGACGCGCAGGACGCGGATCTCGATCGAGACGTTCGACCGGGGTGCGCGCAGTGCGCGGGAGTGCGCGGAGTTGATGGCTCCGGTGCTGGGCTGGGACAAGGAGCAGATCGAGAAGGAGGTCGAGCACTACGACAAGCGCGTGCAGGCGGAGCGGGAGTCGCAGCGGCAGCCGGACGACCTGACGGCGGAGGCGGCGCGGCTGGGCGCGCCGGACATCGTGCCGCTGTAGATCGTGCGCCTGTAAGGGTCTTGTGCGGCCGGTGGACCCCGCACACTCACCGGTCCCGGGGTGGGGGACAATGAAGTTTCTGCCAGGGCCGGTTACTGCCACTCCCGGGCTCGCAGAGCCGAAGGAACGCCGCGGGCGAGGTCCTGTCCGGCAAGATCGGCCGGACAGAGCCTAGGCACAGGATCGCAGAGGGGACGCATGTCGGAGGCGGAGCAGGCGCGGGAGCGGCCCGGGGCCGAGCGGAACCAGGAACCGGCCCGCGCGGACGCGACCCCGGCGGGACGGCAGCCGAAAGCGCCGACGGCCAAGGCCGAGGGACCAGGCGAGGCGGCCCCGGAGGCGGACGCGAAGGCGGGGCCGGCGAGCACCGCTCCGGAGGCGGACGTGCCGGCGGGCGGGGCCGCGGGCGCAGGTCCTGGCAAGGGTTCCCCGGAGGCGGACGCGCCGCAGGGCGAGGGCGCGGGGCTGGCCACGGCGGCGCCCGAGGTGGGCGTGAAGGCTGACGGGGACGCAGGTCCCGGCGAGGCGGTCCCGGAGGACCGCGTGACGGCGGGTCCGGAGGCGGGTGCGGCCGTGGGCGAGGGCGAGGGCGTGCGTCCGGCCAAGGACGGCGCGACCGGGAGTGCGGGCAAAGCCGCCCCCAAGGCCGGTGCGACGGCGGGCGAGGCGCACGAGGACGCTCGTCCCGACACGGCGGCGCCCGAGGTGGGCGTGAAGGCCGATGAGGACGAAAGTCCCCGCGAGGCGGGCGCTCAGGCGGGGTCGGTGGGTACCGGCAAGAGTGGTGCGACGGCCGGTGGCGGCAAGGGCAGCGCCAAGGGCCGCGCTGCCGCCGGCCCGGACTCCGAGGACGGGCGGCTTCTTGCGAGGCGTTATCGGCTGAGTGGTGTGCTCGGCAAGGGTGGTATGGGTACCGTCTGGCGTGCCGTGGACGAGACCCTCGGCCGTACCGTCGCCGTCAAGGAGCTGCGGTTCCCGACGAACATCGACGAGGACGAGAAGCGCCGGCTGATCACCCGGACCCTGCGCGAGGCGAAGGCGATCGCCCGGATCCGCAACAACGGGGCCGTGACCGTCTACGACGTCGTCGACGAGGACGACCGGCCGTGGATCGTCATGGAGCTCATCGAGGGCGCGTCCCTTGCCGAAGTCATCCGCGAGAAGGGCACCCTGAGCCCCCGTCGGGCTGCCGAGGTCGGGCTCGCCGTCCTCGACGTGCTGCGCTCCGCGCACCGTGAGGGCATCCTGCACCGTGATGTGAAGCCGTCCAACGTGCTGATCGCCGAGGACGGCCGCGTCGTGCTCAGTGACTTCGGTATCGCGCAGGTCGAGGGCGACCCCTCCGTCACCTCCACCGGGATGCTCGTCGGTGCCCCCTCGTACATCTCGCCCGAGCGCGCCCGCGGCCACAAGCCCGGCCCGCCCGCCGACCTGTGGTCGCTCGGCGGCCTGCTGTACGCCTCGGTGGAGGGCGTTCCGCCGTACGACAAGGGCTCCGCGATCGCGACCCTGACCGCCGTGATGACCGAACCGCTCGACCCGCCGAAGAGCGCGGGAGCGCTGGAGGAGGTCATCTACGGGCTGCTGGCCAAGGACCCCCAGCGCCGGCTCGACGACGCGGGGGCCCGCGCGCTGCTGAGCGCCGTCGTCAACGCCCCGGAACCGGTCGCCGAGCCCGAGCCGGAGCCCGAACCGGCCGGGGACGCGACCCGGGTGGTACCCCTCCCGCCCGTACCGCCGGAGGCGAAGGCAGCGAAGCAGAAGGCGGCGAAGCCGAAGTCCGCCGCGGCCTCCGCCGAGCACGCGCCGAAGCCCGAGCCCGAGGCCGAGCCCGAGGCCAAGACCCGGCCCGGACTCGCCGCCGGGGCTCTGCCCCAGCCCTCCCGGCGCGTCCTCGCCGTCGTCGCGGTCGTGGCGGTGCTCGCCATCCTCGGCACGATCCTCGCCATCGCGCTCGGCGGGGACGACGACCAGGGCGGCCAGGACAACAAGTCGAAGGACGGCACAGCCGCGTCGAGCGGGGCCACCACCGGCGGTGACGGCTCGGACAAGGGCGACGGCACCGGCAAGGAGTCCGGCAAGGACGAGAAGCAGGACCCGGACAAGGGCAAGGGGCAGAGCGCCGGCACGGGCGAGACCTCCGACGGCGGGACGACCGGCGGGACTCCGGGCAAGGACGCGCTGCCCGCCGGGTACAAGACGGTCACCGACGGCGCCTTCCACTTCAGCATGGCGATGCCCGCCGGCTTCAAGCGCACCGGGACAGCGGGCAAGAACTCCGGCGGCATATACAGCGCGTCCGGCGGATTCCCGCGGATCCAGGTCGACTTCACCAACAGCCCCGGCGACGACGCGGCCCTGGCCTGGACCCAGCTCGCGCCCGCCGTCGCCGGCAGCAGCAGCGGCTACAAGCTGCTGGGCATCGGGAAGGTCCAGTACAACGGCTACCCGACCGTCGCCGACTGGCAGTTCGAGCGGAACCAGGGTGGTGAGCGGGTCCGGATACTGAACCGCGGCTTCAAGGTCGACGCCAAGCACGGCTACTCGATCATGGTCACCTGCAAGCAGAGCGAGTGGGACGGCGCGGAGTGCCGGACGCTGCGCAAGACCGCGTTCGACACGTTCCGGCCGCAGGACTGAGTCTGTTCGGCGCCGGGTTGCGATGACCCGGCGCCACGGACGGGTATTGCCACGTATCGTGAGAGGTCGCGGACCGTACGCAGCCGCAATGGGCCGCTGAACGACCGGATTTGACCCTTTCTGCGGCTCTCGGACGGACCGGCGGCGACGGACCGGACGGACACCGGGGAACAGCGCGCTCTGGGGAGGCGTCGTGGACGACTACGCGGGTCGGGTACTCGCCGACCGCTACCGCCTGCCCCTGCCCCCGTCCGACGAGTACGAGCTCGTGGAGACCCGGGCGTTCGACACCTACAGCGGGCAGGAAGTGCTCGTGCGGCAGGTGATGCTGCCCGAGGTCGTGGACGCGGAGATGCTCGACGCGGACGGGCTGCCGGCCCCCCGGCGGGCCTCCGGGCGCACCACGCGCCGCCCCACCGATCCCGCCGTACGACGGGCGATCGAAGCGGCCCAGGCCGCCGCGCAGATACCCGACCACCCCCGGCTCGACCAGGTCTTCGACGTGTTCGCCGAGGACGGTTCGCTGTGGATCGTGAGCGAGCTGGTGGCCGCGCGGCCGCTCGCGGCGCTGCTCGCGGAGAAGCCGCTGAGCCCGTACCGGGCGGCCGAGGTCGCGTCGGACGTACTCACCGCGCTGCGCGTCCTGCACGCACATGGCTGGACCCACCGGAACATCACCGTCCGCACGGTGCTGGTGTGCGAGGACGGCCGGGTCGTACTGACCGGACTGGCGTCCGGCGCAGCGGAAGAGGCACTGTGCGGCTACGACCCGGTCCCCGCCGTGGAACCGGTCATCGAGGCCGTCCCCGTACCGCCGGCCGGGCCCGGCCGGGGCCCCGCCGAGCCCCCGGAGCCGCCCGGGGCGCGCGGCGCGCTGCCGCCCGGGGCCGGCGCGGCTGCGGAGGTCAGGGCCGCCCGGGCCGGGGCCATCGCGGCGTACCGCGCCGGAGCCCGCGCCGCAGCCCGGGTGACCGAGGAGAGGCCCGGCGGCACCGGCAGCCTGCCCGTCCAGCGGCCGGCGCCGCCGCAGGACACGGGTACGGGTACGAGTACGGGCACGGGCCGCGCGCCCGGCTCCCACCCGCCAGAGGGGTACGCCTATCCGTATGGCGGCGCCCGGCCGGGCGACAGCCTGGCCAGGAGCGCGGACGGCCGCCGCGCCGGCGATCACCCCGACGACCAAGGCGTCCCCGGGCCGCGCCGGGCCGAACTCGCCGGCACCTGGAGCGACGAGGCGCGGCACGGCGGCAGCGGGAACGGCGGCGGCTCCTGGCACGGCGCCACCCCCCGGGGCGGCAGCGCCGGCGAAGGGCTGCGGGCCGACCAGCACCGCCACGCGCCGCACGCCCTGCCCGCGGCCGTCGCGCCGCCCGAGCGCACCGGCGGCACGGGCGCGCCCGCACCGCGCACGCCCGCACCGCGCACGCCCGCACCGCGCACGCCCGCACCGCGCACGCCCACCGTGGCCGTGCCCCCCTCGGCCGCGTCCTCGCCCGCCGGCGGGTGGGACGAAGTCGTCGCCGGTGCGCGCGTCCCCGCCTACCGGGGGCCCGCGACCCCGCTCGCCGCCGAGCGCGCCCGGCAGACCCGGATCGCCGTCGTCGGTGCGGTCACCGAGCGCTGGGCGCCCGAGCAGGCCGGCCCCGTACACGAGAACTGGCAGCTGGCAGCGCCCGTCGGTCCCTCGACGGACCTGTGGGCGCTGGGCGCGCTGCTGTTCCGCGCCGTCCAGGGGCACGCCCCCTACCCGGAGGAGAACACCGCAGAGCTCGTCCAGATGGTCTGCGCCGAGCCGCCCGCCTTCGCCGAGGAGTGCGGACCGCTGCGGCCCGTGGTCGAGTCGCTGCTGCGTCAGGACCCCACGGAGCGCCCGGACTTCGAGGAGCTGCGCGGCTGGCTGCGTTCGCTCGTACGGTCCGCTCCCGAGCCGGAGGCCGGCGCCCAGGTGGTGCCGGTGCCCTCCCTGGACGGCACCCGGCTCCCGGTCGTACGCCGTCGTGGCGAGCTCGTACGCAGGCGCCGCGCGGCCTCACCGGCCGTTGCGCACGGCCGGCACCGGCAGCAGAAGGCCGTCCCCCGGAGGGAGCGGCGGCAGCGCGGGCCCAGGTCGCTCGGGCGGACGCTGCTGTTGCTGATCCTGCTGGCCCTGGCGGCCGTTGTCGCGTACGCGGTGATGTTCATGCCCAAGGCCGACGGGGACGCCGCGCAGCAGCGGCCCGGAGCGGTCGGCCCGAGCCGTTCGGGGTCCGCCGAGTCGCAGTCGGATGAGTCGGATCAGGCGGATCAGCAGGAGCAGCCGGGCCGGCCGGAACAGTCCGCCACGTCCGGGCAGTCGGGGAAGCCCTCCTCCCAGCGGCCGCAGACGACCGCGCCCGCGGGCGACCTGGCCGAGGGGTACGTACTGCGCAAGGACCCGGAGGGGTTCCAGGTCGCCGTCGACCGGGACTTGCGGCGGCGCCCGCTCAACGACAGCGGCCAGGTCCGGTACACGGGCGGTGGGTACGAGCTGATCATCGTCCCCGGCCGGGACCCCGTGCAGGACGACGGCGCGGATCCGATGACGTACCAGCGGGAGAGGGAGCGCGAGCTGCAGCCGTTCCGCGACTCCAGTTGGGCCACCTCCACCGGGGTGCGGCAAATCGTCGTGGGCGAACGGGTCATGGCCGAGGGTCAGTACACCTGGTCGGACAGCAGCGGCCGCGAGGTGTACGTCCGCAACCTCGTCACGACCGTCGGCGACCGCTACCACGTGGTGATGGTGACAGGCCCCGAATCGGGCCGGGACAAGGTGAGCGAGATCTTCGAACAGGCCTCCGCCACCTACCGCGCCACGTCCTGAGTCACCGGGCTACCGGAGGATGCCCGGTCCTTTGGGGCGGGAGGAATCCGGCTTGCCGTGTAGCGGGTCAGAGATGGCCGATTTACCTCTGGCCGGATTGGTGTCTGCCGCGGGAGTGCCGAGTACACCCTCCAGGCGGTAGATGAGATCGGCGTTGAAGGACCGTCGTTCGCGTTTTGCGTGAGCTGCCCATCGGGCGTGAAGTTCTGCGGGGAGTCTGGCTGTTGTGCGTAGCTCGTGATGCATACCGGCTTATATTGGCACCATGACGACACCTCAGGAAGCCGGGGATGGCGGGCATGCCCGGTACACCTACCGGCTCCGTGTGTCATCCACGGCGCTCGCCGCGCTGCTGGGTGAGTGGGACCGGTGCCGCTGGTTATGGAACGAATGCGCCGCCCGGTCCAAGAAGGCATACCGGGATGACGAGAAGTGTGGTCCGGCGCGGCTGGACAAGATGCTGACCGAAGTGCGCGGTCATCAGAGCTGGCTGCGTGAAGGCAGCAGTGTCCCGCAGCAGCAGATCATCCGGGACTTTGCCAAGTCACGCGGGAAGGCGCTCAAGGACATCAAGGCCCGGTTGCCGATTCAGCAGCGGGCGGGAATGCCGCAGTTCAAGAAAAAGCATCTGGCGGATCCGACGCTCAACTACACCCAACGTGGGTTCCGGTTGAAGGACGGGCGTCTGTACCTTGCGGGCGGTATCAGGCTGACGGTGGTGTGGTCGCGTGATCTGCCTGGCGAACCGTCCAGTGTCCGTGTATACCGCGACAGCCTCGGCTACTGGTACGCCTCCTTCGTCGTCCAGGCCGAGGCCGATCCGTTGCCCGCGACCGGCAGCGTGGTCGGTATCGACTGGGGTGTGAAGGAAACCGCGACCACCACCAGCGACACCCACGACCTCCCGCACGCCGAGCACGGCAAGCAGGCGGCCGGGAAGTTGGCCGGCTATCAGCGGATGATGGCCCGCCGGAAGCCGAAGCGCGGACAGGCTGCCTCCAAGGGGTACCGCAAGGCGAAGCGGCAGGCCGCGAAGGTGCACAAGAAGATCGCACGCCGGCGGCAGGACACCGCACGCAAGTGGGCCAAACGTGTCGTGACCGACTTCGACCAGCTCGCGGTGGAGGATTTCCGGCCGAAGTTCCTCGCCAGGTCCAGCATGGCCCGCAAGGCGGCCGACGCGGCGATCTCCGCCACCAAACACGAGCTGATCAACATGGCGCGCAAGCATCAGCGCATCCTGCATCTGGTGCACCCCGTGCACACCACCATGGACTGCGGACACTGCGGAGCGAGAACCAAGCACGCACTCCCGCTGTCGGAACGTACCTACACCTGCACCGCATGCGGAGCCGTCTCCCCTCGGGACAAAAACTCCGCACGCGTGATGCTCGTCCGGGCAGGTCTCAACCCGGCTGGTGCCGATCGCGGAAGACCTGACCGCCCGCCGGGCCGTCAGGCAGCGTGAGCCAGGAATCTCCCTCGCCTACGAGGGAGAGGACGTCAAAGTGCTGTCTCCGTGAGTGTCCGGGCCCGAGGAGGACTAGGAGACGACGCGGGACCAGTTCGACACGGTGCTGCGCGGCTGGCAGCCGCCTTCCCGACTTCCGACTCGGCCTCCGACCGCGACAAGCCCCTGATCAGGGGCTTTGTGCCAGCCATCACTGGCGCGGTCAACGGTGCCTTCGACGGTGCGTTCAACGGTGCCTTTGAAAACTGTTACCCACGGGTACCCAAAGCGTTCCGATCGTCATACGCTCACCGCCATGACGGACTCGCAGGCCCCCGCCTCCCTCCTCAGCGCTCCCCTCGGCACCCACCCCGGCACCAACCCCGTGGCCGCCGCCCCGGCCGGCGCGCGGACGGCCGCCGATGTGGTCACCCCCGAGATCGTCGCGCAGCTCACGCGTGGTGTGACCGGCTCCGGCCGCACCGCCAACCACAGCCCCTTCACCGGGGAGAAGCTCGCCGACCTTCCGGAGTCCACTCCCGAGGACGTCGCCACCGCCTTCGCCCGGGCCCGCGAGGCCCAGCCGGTGTGGGCGGCCACGCCCGTCCGCCGGCGGGCCGCGGTCCTGCTCCGCTTCCACGACCTCGTGCTGGAGCGGCAGGCCGAGGTACTCGACCTCATCCAGCTGGAGACCGGCAAGGCCCGGCTGCACGCCCACGAGGAGGTCCAGGCCGTCGCCGTCGCCGCGCGTCACTACGGGCGCAAGGCACCGTCGTATCTGAGGCCGAAGCGCCACACCGGCGCCGTGCCGACCCTCACCAAGGTCACCGAGCTGCGCCAGCCGCGCGGCGTCATCGGCCAGATCGCGCCCTGGAACTACCCGTTCGAGCTGTCCGTCGGTGACGCGCTGCCCGCCTTCGTCTCGGGCAACGCCGTCGTGATGAAGCCCGACACCGAGACCGCGCTGACCGCGCTGTGGGCGCGTGACCTGCTGATCGAGGCCGGTCTGCCGGCCGAGGTCTTCCAGGTGGTGCTGGGCGAGGGCCCGGTCGTCGGTCCGGAGGTCGTCAAGCACGCCGACTACGTGTCCTTCACCGGCTCCACGCGCACCGGCCGCGAGGTCGCGCAGGGCGCGGCCGCCCGTCTCGTCGGCGTCTCACTCGAACTCGGCGGCAAGAACGCCATGCTGGTCCTGAAGGACGCCGACATCGAGAAGGCCGCGGCCGGAGCCGTGCGCGCCTGCTTCTCCTCCGCGGGCCAGCTGTGCATCTCCATCGAGCGGCTGTACGTCCACGAGTCGGTGGCCGACGCGTTCGTGGAGCGCTTCGCCGCCCGTACGAAGGCGATGCGGCTCGGCAGTGCCCTCGCGTACGGCGCCGACATGGGCTCGCTCGTCGGTGAGCGCCAGCTGGAGACCGTACGGCGGCACGTCGAGGAGGCCGTCGCCAAGGGCGCCACGCTCGTCGCCGGCGGAGTCGCCCGCCCCGACATCGGCCCGCTCTTCTTCGAGCCGACCATCCTCGACGGCGTCGAGGCGCCGATGGCCGTGTGCACGGAGGAGACCTTCGGCCCGGTCGTCTCGATCTACCGCTTCAGCGACGAGGACGACGCGGTCGAGCGTGCCAACGCGACGCCGTACGGCCTCAACTCCAGCGTGTGGACGAAGGACGGCAGGCGGGGCCACGAGGTCGCCGCCCGGCTGCGCACCGGCACGGTCAACATCAACGAGGGGTACGCGCCCGCGTACGGCAGTGTCCAGTCGCCGATGGGCGGAATGAAGGACTCCGGCCTCGGCCGGCGGCACGGGTCCGAGGGCATCCTCAAGTACACCGAGGCCCAGACGGTCGCACACCAGCGGCTGATGCCGATGGCCCCGTCCTTCGGGATGGACGACGAGAAGTACGCGGCGTTCATGAGCCGCAGCCTGCGGGCGATGAAGGCGTTCCGCCTCCGCTAGGCGGGGTCCGGCCCCCAGATTTCGACGAGGAGAGCCAGTGTCACAGGACACCCATGCCCAGGCGCCTGCCCGGGACGAGGACGACGCGTCGTACGACTACGACGTCATCGTTGTCGGATCCGGTTTCGGCGGAGCCGTGTCCGCTCTGCGGCTGACCGAGAAGGGGTACCGGGTCGGCGTGCTGGAGGCCGGCCGCCGCTTCACCCGGGAGACCCTGCCCAGGAACTCCTGGGACATCAGGAATTACCTGTGGGCGCCCGCACTCGGCCTGTACGGCATCCAGCGCGTGCATCTGCTCGGCAATGTGATGGTGCTGGCGGGCGCGGGCGTGGGCGGCGGCTCGCTCAACTACGCCAACACCCTGTACGTACCGCCTGCCGCGTTCTTCGAGGACCGGCAGTGGGCCGGGATCACGGACTGGCAGGAGGAGCTGGCGCCGTACTACGACCAGGCGAAGCGGATGCTGGGGGTACGGCTCAACCCGACCATGACGCCGTCGGACGTGCATCTGAAGGCCGCTGCCGAGGCGATGGGCGTCGGTGACAGCTTCCATCTGGCGCCGGTCGGGGTCTTCTTCGGAGACGGCCGCGATGCCGGGGGCGCCTCGCAGGCGCGGCCCGGGGCGGCCGTCCCCGACCCGTACTTCGGCGGCGCCGGGCCCTCCCGCAACGCCTGCACCCAGTGCGGCGAGTGCATGACGGGCTGCCGGCACGGCGCGAAGAACTCCCTCAACGAGAACTACCTCCACCTCGCCGAGCAGGCCGGCGCCGTGATCCACCCAATGACCTCGGTCGTCGGGCTGACGGACGACCCGGCCGGCGGCTACCAGGTCTCCACCGTGCCGACCGACGCGCGCCGGAAAGCCGCGCCGAAGGTGCTGCGGGCCCGGCAGGTCGTCGTCGCCGCCGGTACGTACGGCACGCAGACGCTGCTGCACACGATGCGGGACCGCGGGCTGCTGCCGCGCATCTCGGCCAGGCTGGGCGAGCTGACCCGTACCAACTCCGAGGCGCTCGTCGGCGCCCAGACCGACAACCGCCGCTACCGCAAGCGGCACGGCGTGAAGAAGGCGGACTTCACCCAGGGCGTCGCGATCACCTCGTCGATCCACCCCAACGCCAGCACCCACATCGAGCCGGTCCGGTACGGCAAGGGCTCCAACGCGATGGGCGCGATGTCCATCCTCCAGGTCCCCTACGGCGGCCGGCGCGTGCTCGGCTGGCTCGGCAACGTCACCCGCCACCCGCTGCTGCTGCTCCGCTCCCTGTCCAACCGGCGCTGGTCGGAGCGGACCATCATCGGCCTGGTCATGCAGTCGGTGGACAACTCACTCACCACCCACCGCAAGGCGAGCGGCATCGGCAAAGGCCTGCTCACGGCCCGGCAGGGGCACGGGGCGCCCAACCCGAAGCAGATCGAGGAGGCGACGCGCGCGGCGACGCTGCTCGCCGAGGAGATCAACGGCTTCGCGGGCAGCAATGTCGGCGAGCTCATGGGCACGCCGCTGACGGCCCACTTCCTGGGCGGCTGCCCGATCGGCGTCGGCCCGGAGCAGGGGGTCATCGACCCGTACCACCGGCTGTACGGCCACCCGGGCATCTCGGTCGTCGACGGCTCGGCGGTCTCGGCCAACCTGGGCGTGAACCCGTCGCTGACCATTACCGCGCAGGCCGAGCGCGCGATGTCGTACTGGCCCAACAAGGGCGAGCGGGACCCGCGCCCGGAACAGGGCGCGGCCTACGCGCGGCTCGCGGCGGTCGAGCCGCGGCGGCCGGCGGTCCCGAAGGACGCGTTCGGCGCGCTGAGGCTGCCGCTGCTGGCGGTGCCGGAGGTGCCGCCGAAGAAGCGGAAGTAATCGGGCAGCAGAAACCGAGCAGCAGAAAGGGGCTGCACTCCCCTCCGAGTGCAGCCCCCTCAGCTTGTGTGACGCGTGATGCGTTACGCGGCAGCGCCCTCGTCGCCCTTGCGGCGCTTGACGGCGAACATCACGCCGGCACCGGCGAGGATGGTGATACCGCCGATGGCACCGATGGTCGGCAGCATCGAGGAGGAACCGGTCTCGGCGAGGTTGCCGACCGGCTGGATCTCGCGGTCACCCTGCGGCTTGGTGTCCGGAACCGGCTTCTTGCCCGGCTGCGGCTTGGCGTCCGGCACCTCGCCCGGCTTGGAGCCGGCCGCGAGGATGTCGAAGAAGTAGGAGCCGTTCTCCTCTTCGTTCGCGTAGACGCAGTTGCCCTCGGCGTCGGCGTACATACCGATGCTGATGGCGAAGCCCATGCCGTTCGGAGCGGCAGCGGCGACGCTCAGGCGCAGGCCGAGGGAGAAGGACTCCTTGGCCTTGATGTCGGTGTAACCGATGTAACCGGCGGCCTGGTCCTCGTCGCCGAGCGAGATGTCGGTCCACTCACCGGACTCGGGGTCCTTGAACTGGAGCGTCACGTGGTTCGTGAAGTCGGGCTCGTCCTCGTCGAAGTTCTCGGAGAGGGAGGCCGCGAACACGCCGAGGTCGACGCGGTCGTAGGCGACGTCCGACTTGTTGGAGACCTTCAGGTTGAAGCCGTGCCAGCCGCTGCCCGCGACGATCTTCGAGGGCAGGCCGTAGAGACCCGTCGTCAGGTTCTCGTCGAACTCCGAGTTCTCCTCGTCGTCCTTGCACTCGACGGGGCCCTTGGGCTCCTCGGTCTCCGGCTTCTCTTCCGGCTTGACCTCGGGCTTGTCATCCGGCTTGGTCTCGGTGCCGCCGGTGGCGGGCTCCTCGTCCGGCTTGGCCTCGGTCTCGCCCGTCGTGGCGGGTTCCTCGGCCGGCTCGGTGTCGGTCTCGCCCGTCGTGGCCGGCTTGTCCGCCGGCGTCTCGACGGTGCCGCCGGTGGCGGGCTGCTCGCCCGTCTCGCCGGTGGTCGCCTCGTCGCCGGTACCACCCGTGGTGGCGGAGTCGTCACCCGTCCCACCCGTGGTGGTGGTCGTCGTTTCGGGGCCGTCCGTCGCGTACGCGGCCGGGGCAGCGAACAGCGCGGCCGGGGCGATGACGGCCGTCGCGGCCGCAAGGGCCATGGCGCGGCGAAGCTTCATGAAGACCTCAGTGAAGTCCGGCGTGCCGCACGGGGCGGCACGGAGTCTGTGGGGCCTCCGCGGTGGGGGACACGGGTGAGGCCGTTGGTTGCGCATAGATGACCTGCGACCTGGGCGAACGGTTGTGCCCCACTCACACAGATTTTATGTGTCCCGCGTCACACAAGCCCCACCGCCCCCATCGTCCTCAATCCGTGACCTTCCCGGGCGCAACCCGGGCTGCTCTCTTCCGGTCGAAGATCTTGCATTGCCGCCAACCGTGAGAGTGGTCATGACAGGTACTTCCTCGCCCGCCGGGCTGCGCCGCGCCGTCGCCGGTCTCGCCGTCGCCGGCCTCGGCGCCGCGGGCTTGCTGGCCGTCGGGCTGAGCAGCGCCCCCGCGTACGCCGCCGACCCCGTGTTCACGCTCAGCGGTGAGCCGGAGATCGGCCTCCGGCCGTATCCCGCGGCCGGAAGCCCGCAGCAGGCCACCGTGGACATCCGGGTGACCAACCCCAGCGAGGACGAGGAAGGCGGCTCGTTCGACGGCGAGTACACCGTCACGATCGACCTGAGCGGCATCGCCGGCGTTGCGGAGGCCCGCTTCGGGGAGACCGGCAGCTCCGACTGCACGGTCACGGGCACCACCGCCGTCTGCACCGACTACGGCATCCGGCCCGGCCTCAACAGTGTGGGCGAACTCGAACTCACCGCGGCCAAGGGCAGCGAGCTGGGCGCCACCGGCGCCATCAAGGTGACCGGCGAGGCCGAAGGCGCGAGCTTCACCCCCTTCTCCACCCGGGTCACGGTCGGCGGCCCCGACCTGGTGATGAAGCCGCTCGCCCTGAAGCGGAACCTCCAGCCGGGCGAGGTCCAGCCCGTGCCCGTGTCCTTCACCAACACCGGCACCGCTCCGGCCGAGGGCATCCTGCTCACGCTCAGGCACTCGCGGGGCATGGCCTTCGTCGAGCGGTACGCGAACTGCGAGTACAGCGAGGGCGGGGACGACATCCGCGCCCTCCACGCCACCGTGTGCCGGTTCGACGGTGCGTACGAGCCGGGCGCGGTCTACGAGCTGGCCGAGCCGCTGCACATCCGGGCCACCGGGATCGCCTACCTCGACACGCTCGTGTACCGCGTCAACGAGGACAGTCCGGCGGCACGTGCCGCCCAGCAGGCCGGCCTGGGCTTCGCCCGCGGCACCGGCCGTGAGCTGACCCTCGCCAAGAAGACGGTCTCCGCCCACTCCGCGGACCTCCATCCGTGGGACAACCAGCAGGAGTTCGACTTCCGCACGGCCAACACCGCCGACTTCGCGGCGTACGGCCCGGCGCTGACGGCCGCCGCGGGCGAGACGGTGAAGGCCGAGGTCGGATTCCGGAACCGGGGCCCGGCCTGGATCGGCCACCTCCGCTCCGGCGAGAGCGTCGCCGCGGTCGACTTCACGGTGCCTCGGGGGGCCAAGGTCACCCGCAAGCCCGAGCGCTGCCGGGGTGTGGCGGCCGACGGCGGATACCGGGAGGAGCAGCTCGGCGCGCCCCGCTACGTCTGTGACACGTCCGCCGTCGTCCTGGAGGACGCGAAGTTCGCCCTGCCCTTCGAGCTGAAGGTCGACAGGGCCGTGCCGAACGCGACCGGGGCCGTGACCGTGCGCGCGCCCTACCAGTCCCGTCCGGAGCTGGGCTTCGACCCGAAGCCGGCCAACAACACCGCCCGGCTCGTCCTGAACGGCACGGACTCCGGTACCGCCACGGGCGGTGGTTCCGGTGCGGACGGCGGCTCCACCACGGGTGGCGGCTCCACCACGAGTGGCTCGACCGGCGGTGACGTGGGCGGGTCGACGGGTGGCACCTCGGCCGGCACCTCGGCTGGTACAACGACCGGTATGTCCGCCGGCGCTTCAGCGGGTACGACCGGCGGTTTCACCGGGGGTGCCCTCGCCGCCACCGGTACGGCGACGCTGCCGGCCCTGGGTGCCGCCGCCGCGGCCGTCGTCGCCGGTGCCGTCCTCTTCCTGTCCTCGCGTCGCCGCGCGTCCCACGTCTGAACGTCCCGAAGGTGTGCAAGTGAATGTGCAAGTGAACAAGTCAGTCTCCCGGCTGCTCACAGCCGGTTCCGTCATCGCCTCTCTCGCCCTCACCACCGCCTGCACCGGTGACGACGGGGACAAGGACGCGAAAGCACCCGCCACCTCGGCGCCGTCGAAGCCGGCGGGGCCACCGCCGCTCACCGCGGCCCAGCTGGAGCAGGCCATGGTCACCCCCGCCGAGCTCAAGGGGTACACGTTCAAGAAGATCCCGGCTGAGGAGATACCGGAGCTGAGCGTGCCCGCGAAGCCGGCGGCCTGCCAGCCGCTGGCGGACATGTTCATGTTCGCCAGCCAGCCCAAGGCGAAGGCCCGCGTCGCCAGCACGCTGACCGGCCCCGACGGGACCGACGAGATGGATGCCACCGTCGTCTCGATCGGCCTGCTCGCGCACCAGGAGGCGGACGCCGGGAAGATCGTCGCGGGGCTCCGCACCGCGTCGACGAGCTGCAAGGCGTACGAGCACGCCGATATGAAGTACGCGGGCGTGAAGGCCCTGGCGGACCCGAAGAAGGGCGACGAGTCCGTCTCGTACCAGGTCGAGGGGGTCATCGACGGGGACAAGCTGCCGATGACGTTCACCGTCGTACGCAGCGGCTCGACGGTCGTGTCGTTCTACGCGATGAACATCCTGGACCCGGCCAAGGCGGTCGTACCGCCGGCGGTCATCGACGCGCAGCTGGCGAAGCTCGCCAGGGTCAAGTAGTCAGGGCGCAGACGCAGGCCCGGCTGCAAGACGGCCGGTCGGCCCCGGGCGTCCCCGGAGCCGACCGGCCTCAGAGGTGACCGGGCTGCTGTCCCCTGCCGACCGGTCACGCGCTGGAGCGAGGTCCCACGACGCACGATCCACGGGCCGTACGTCTCATCGCTCCAGCGGAGCCACGCGTGGTTCTTTCGGGCCGCCCCTGGCTGGCACGGACAACGGGACCAACGAAGCCCCCCGGGGCCGGTCACGCGCCGTACGGGTGAGAGCGGATCCGAACTCAGGTCCAGGCCGCCGCTCCGCCCGCGGCCCCCACGTCAGACGCGGCCCCGGCACAGCTCCAGCAGGGTCATCGCGAGCGAGGTGCCGGGCTTGCCGAGGGCGTCGCTGTAGTGGCCGATGATCTCCATCTCGCGGGAGAGGTTCACCCGGCGGCCCCCCGAGGAGATCCGGGCCTCCTGGATCACGGCCGAGACGGCCATCCGTTCCTGGATCAGGCCGATGATCCGGTCGTCGAGTGCGTCGATGCGCCGGCGGGCGTCACCGATCAGGTCGGCGGCCTCCGTGGTGCGGGCGCCGGTCGTCTCCACCGTGGTGGTGCTCATCTGCGGGTTCTCCTTGTCGGGGGCGGTGCCCCGGAGCGGCAAGGCCCGGATACGACAGAACGCCCCGGGCCTTGTCGGCCCGGGGCGCCTGGGAAGTTGCTTGTCAGTGACTCAAGCAGCACGACCATGGCAGCCGGACGGGCCGGTGCCATAGGTAAAGAGGAAGCTCAGCTGCTTGGACATGAGGGGATTATGTCCCGCCGCGCCGGGCGGGGCAAAGGCGGGCTCGGATGGTGAGACAGATCCAATCTTCCGGCCCCGTTAGAATTGACAAACCAGCCCCCTCTTCCCGCCGGAAGGCCGCCGCCGTGCCATCAGCGTCCCCCGCTGCCCCCGACGTCGTACTCGTTGTCGACTTCGGCGCGCAGTACGCCCAGCTCATCGCCCGCCGTGTCCGTGAGGCCCGGGTCTACAGCGAGGTCGTGCCGAGCACGATGCCCGTGGCAGAGATGCTGGCCATGAACCCCCGGGCGATCATCCTCTCCGGCGGTCCGTCGTCCGTGTACGAGCAGGGCGCGCCGGTCCTGGACCGCTCCCTCTTCGAGGCCGGCGTACCGGTCTTCGGCATGTGCTACGGCTTCCAGCTGATGGCCACGACCCTCGGCGGCACGGTCGACGACAACGGTGCCCGCGAGTACGGCCGTACCCCGCTCACCGTCACCAAGGCCGGCTCGACCCTCTTCGAGGGCACCCCCACCGAGCAGTCGGTGTGGATGTCGCACGGCGACGCCTGCTCGGCCGCCCCGGAGGGCTTCACCGTCACCGCGTCCACGGACGTCGTACCGGTGGCGGCCTTCGAGAACGACGAGAAGAAGCTGTACGGAGTCCAGTACCACCCCGAGGTCATGCACACCACGCACGGCCAGCAGGTCCTGGAGCACTTCCTCTACCGCGGTGCCGGCATCGAGCCGACCTGGACCACCACCAACGTGGTCGACGAGCAGGTCGCGCTGATCCGTGAGCAGGTCGGCACGAAGCACGCCATCTGCGGCCTGTCCGGCGGCGTGGACTCCGCGGTCGCCGCGGCCCTCGTACAGAAGGCCATCGGCTCCCAGCTCACCTGCGTGTACGTCGACCACGGGCTGATGCGCAAGGGCGAGACCGAGCAGGTCGAGAAGGACTTCGTCGCGGCCACCGGTGTCCAGCTCAAGGTCGTCGACGCGCAGGAGCGCTTCCTCGACGCGCTCGCCGGGGTCTCCGACCCCGAGGAGAAGCGGAAGATCATCGGCCGCGAGTTCATCCGGGTCTTCGAGCAGGCGCAGGCGGAGATCGTCGCCGAGGCGGGTACGGGCGGCGAGGCCGTCGAGTTCCTCGTCCAGGGCACCCTCTACCCGGACGTCGTCGAGTCCGGCGGCGGCACGGGCGCCGCGAACATCAAGTCGCACCACAACGTCGGCGGCCTCCCCGAGGACCTGGAGTTCCAGCTCGTCGAGCCGCTGCGCAAGCTGTTCAAGGACGAGGTCCGGATGGTCGGCCAGGAGCTGGGCCTGCCGGAGGAGATCGTCCAGCGCCAGCCCTTCCCGGGCCCGGGCCTCGGCATCCGTATCGTCGGCGAGGTCACGCGCGAGCGCCTGGACCTGCTGCGCGAGGCCGACGCGATCGCCCGCGAGGAGCTGACCGCGGCCGGTCTCGACCGCGAGATCTGGCAGTGCCCGGTCGTGCTGCTGGCGGATGTGCGCTCGGTGGGCGTGCAGGGCGACGGCCGGACGTACGGCCACCCGATCGTGCTGCGCCCGGTCTCGTCCGAGGACGCGATGACGGCGGACTGGACGCGGATGCCGTACGACGTGCTGGCGAAGATCTCCACCCGTATCACCAACGAGGTCGCGGACGTGAACCGCGTGGTGCTGGACGTGACGAGCAAGCCGCCGGGCACCATCGAGTGGGAGTGACCCGACGCCGCCCGCCGGCTCGGTGCCGACGCCGCCGTTCCCTCACCGGAGCGGCGGCGTCGCCGTTTTCCCGCGCGGCTCTGGTCACCCGACGTACCGCGCGGTAACTTCCGGCGCATGACTCGTACGACTGCGACGCCCGCCCCGGTACCCGTCGAGCAGCTGCACTTCTCGATGCCCCCCGTCCACGACTCCGTGGAGGGCGAGCGGCGGTATCGCAAGGAACGGCTCGCGGGTGCGCTGCGGCTGTTCGGGCAGCTCGGCTTCGAGGAGGGGGTCTCGGGGCACCTCACCGCCCGGGACCCGGAGTTCGCCGACTGCTACTGGGTCAACCCGTTCGGGATGCCCTTCGCCCATATGACGGCCGGCGCGCTGATCCTGGTCAACGGCGACGGGCAGGTGGTCGAGGGCCGGCAGCATGTCAATCAGGCCGCCTTCGCCGTGCACGCGCAGGTGCACCGGGCCAGGCCCGAGGCCGTCGCCGTCGCGCACTGCCACTCCGTGTACGGACGGGCGCTTGCCGCGCTCGGGGAGCTGCTGGCACCGATCACCCAGGACGCGTGCGCGTTCTACGAGGACCACGCGCTGCTCGACGGTTACACGGGTGTAGCGGTGGACGCGGAGGAAGGCCGGCGGATCGCGGCCGCGCTCGGCCCGCACAAGGCGCTCGTCCTGCGCAACCACGGGCTGCTGACGGTCGGCGACTCCGTCGACGCCGCGGCCTGGTGGTTCATCGCGATGGAGCGCTCCTGCCAGGTGCAGCTCACCGCGCGGGCCGCGGGCAAGCCCGTCCTGATCGACCACCGGAACGCGGTGGCCACGCGCGAGCAGATCGGCACGGACCTGGTGGCATGGATCAACTACCAGTCGCTGTGGCAGCGCATCAGCCGCAGCGAGCCGGATCTGCTGACCTGACGCCCACAGCCCAGCGCCCACAGCCCAGCGCCCACCGCTCCCGTCGTCAACCCGATGGCGCGGCAATCACCCTTCCTGACATCGGAGGTTGGGCGGAATTTCGCCGTGGTGCGGCACAATTCGCTGGCATTACAAGGAAATTCACATCGGTGCGGTGCGAAGGGTGGCATTTCCCGTGGCGGTCCAAGAGGCGGGTCGGAGCACCCACGGCGGCGGCTGCACGTGCGGTGACTGCCCGCACGGGGCACGCGAGGGCCACCGGCAGGCGGTGGCCGCCTTCCTGGCGAAGCGCGACGAACTGGCCGCCGGGCAGGGGCTGCCCGTGGCCGTCGCGCACTCGGCGGGCGCGTCCCGCCAGTGGGTCTCGGACGAGCTGACCCAGTCCGCCCGCACCGTCGCCGAGCGCGGCCGGGAGGCGGGACTCGCCGGGCAGCGGCTCCGCCTGGGCCGCACGCTGACCGTGGTGTGGGGTGCGGTGACGGCCCTGCTCGTCGGACAGGCCCTGACCGCGATCGGCGCGGGCTGGACCGCCGCGCGCACGGCCGGGCTGCTCGCCGCGCTGGTGGTCGCCGCACTGCTGACCGGCGCGGCACGGGTGCTCAGGACGCGCGGCGGGCTGCTCACACCGGTCACCGGCGAGGACAACCGGCTCTCCACGTCGCGGTCGGTGGCGGCGGGATGGGTGCTGGTGGCCGTCTTCTCCGTACTGGTACCGGCGCTCCAGCTGGCCGGTGCCTCCGACGGGCGGCGGCGGGACGAGCTGATCGACGGGTTCGCGCTCGCCCGGGGTGCGGGTCTGCTGACCGTGCTCGCGCTGGTGTGCGGGGCGGCCGTCCTGGTACGGCGGGTCGTGGCCGTACGCGTCCTGGCCCAGCGACTGCAGAAGGTGCCCGCCGACCGGCCGCGGGCGGCCGACCTGCTCACCGACGACGCGGGCCGGGGCAGCTTCACGGACATGCAGTACGTGCTGGTGACCGCTGTCGCGGTGATCTTCGCCGGCGTACGGCTGGCCCGGCAGCCCGAGCAGCCGGCCGGCCTGCCGTGGGGGCTCGTCCTGCTGGTGGCGGTCTCGGCGGCGACCTATCTGGGCGGCAAGTACGCGGAGGGCGGGCGTCCGGTGCTGCTGTCGGTCGTCCGGGCCAGGGAGGCCGGCGACCTGGACGCGCCGATCCGTACGGGCGACGACATCGAGATCCGCGGCGCCGGCTTCGTACCGCCGGGGGCGCAGACGCCGGACGCGCTCGCCCGGATGGTCGTGCGGATCGGCGCGGTCCATGTGCATGTGCCGCTGGTGCCGGTGGCGGGCGGCTTCACCAATCCGACCGACACCGTGATCACCGTGCCGGTGCCGGTGGACGTCGAACCGGGGCGGGTGGAAGTCCAGGTGGTGACGGCGGCCGGGGTGGAGACCAACCGCTGCGTGATCGAGGTCGCGGACTGAACGTCGGGCGGAGCGTCGGGCTGAACCTGTCGCAACCGGATTGCGCCGCTCAGCTGGTGAGCCGGGCGATTGCGGCGTACGTATGGTCTGTTGACGGGTCAACGTGACGGGTCAGCCTGACGGGGTCGGCGGGCTGGGAAGGCGGCACATCGTGATGACGCACGGATATGGGACGGACACCTACGGCGCGGCGGTCCAGGCGGGCGGCAGCAGGGGGTGGAAAGAGACCGCCACGCGGTACGCGCTGCTGCCGCTGCGGATCTTTCTCGGTGTCACGTTCATCTACGCGGGCCTGGACAAGCTGACGGACAGCGTGTTCATGTCGGCGGTCGGGCCCGGCTCCATCGGTGAGCTGATGGGCTCGGTCCGTGACTCGTCGGCGATTCCGGCCCTGGTCGACCTCGCGCTGAAGAACCCCGAGGGTTTCGCGTACACGATCGCCCTCGGCGAACTGGCGGTCGGCCTCGGCACGCTGTTCGGTCTGCTGACCCGGCTGGCGGCGGTGGGCGGGGCGCTGATCTCGCTGAGCCTGTGGCTGACGGTGAGCTGGCAGACCCAGCCGTACTACTACGGCAACGACCTGGCGTACCTGATGGCCTGGCTGCCGCTGATCCTGGGCGGCGCGGCGGTGCTCTCCCTGGACGCACTGGTGGCGGCCCGCCGCGGCCGCTGAGCGGCGGGCGGGCCTGCGCCGCGGCGTGCGGCGGGCAGGCGGGCGGGGCTCGCGGGGCTTGCGCGCCGGGCGGCGCGCGGTGTCAGGACCGGTTCGTGTGGCGGCGCACGGCCAGGGTCACCACTCCCGTCGCCGCCGCCAGGCACAGCCCCCCCGCCACGAGGGGGACCAGCACGTACCACGGGGTCTCCCACGCGTCCCACGCGTCGCCCGCGTAGGCGATGCCGGTGCTCAGCAGGGTCACGCCCGCGACCAGCCGGCCCGGCTGGAACTCATGACGTCGCACGGGTCACCTCCACCTGTCCCACGCCCGCTTCCAGATTGAGTTTCAGCGTGCCCGCCGGTGCCGTCCCCGCCGACGGCGTCAGGGTGGCCGTCCGCTGGCGGCCCGGGGCGACATCCACATCGTTCGGCAGGTCGCCCGGCAACTGGATGTCGCCCACGCCCACCTCGATCCGTACCTGCGCCGTCACGTTGTTCGGCAGAACGACTTCGAGCCGCCCCGCGCCGACCTCCGCATTCACGCTCACCGTCTCGCCCTTGGGCACCGCGACCCCGCGCAGGTCGAGCGTGCCCACGCCCGAGCCCAGTTCGTACCGAGGCTGCACGGCGGCCACCGACGCCGGCCGCCACTCCTGCCGTACCCAGTCGGTGCTGATGTCCCTCGGCACCACGGCCGCCCCGGCCAGCAGCCCCGCCGTGAGGACCGCGAGCACGACCGAGCCGATGCCCGTACGCCCGCGGAACGCGCTGACCGCGATGCCCAGGCCGAAGACGGCGAGCGCGCACGCGAGACCGGCCTGCAGACTGACACCGAGCGGGTACGCGTCCCAGGTCAGCCCGGTGCCGACAGCCGCCGCGGCGAGCGCGAGGAGGAACACCCGGCCGCCGATGCCGCCGCCCCGGGGGCGGACCGCCACCCGCGCCGACGCGGCCGCCGTGGGGCTGCGCCGCCGTACCGGCACCGCGGCCTCCGCCGGAGTGTCCTCGGGACCCCACAGGTACCCCGTGCCGACCGGGCCCGTCGTGCCGTCCTTGACGATCGGGTCCCGCCACCACGAGGGCCCGCCGGGAGCGGGCGGCGCCTGCGTCTCGGGCGGGGCGGCGTCCGCGACCGCGTGGGCCGTCGCCGTCGCCGGGTCCGCCACACGGCCGCGCCCCGGCTCGGTGACCGCGAGCCGGCGCCGCTGCGACCAGTAGGCCGAGCCCGCCGTCGCGAGAGTGAGCAGGGTGGCGAAGGTCAGTACGCCGCCGTTGCCGAGCATGGAGAGGAACAGTCCGCAGCCGACCAGCGCCATGAGTACGGCGACCAGCGCCGGTCCCTCGACCCGTCCGGTCAGCAGCCGTCGCGCCTCGTTCTCCTCCTCGCCGTCGTAGGAGACCAGCAGCCACGCGAAGCCGTAGAAGATCAGCCCGGCGCCGCCGGTGACGGTGAGCACGCCCAGCACGATGCGGAAGACGACCGGGTCGATGTCGAAGTACCGGCCGAGTCCGCCGCAGACGCCGGCCAGCACCTTGTTCCGCCGGCTGCGGCGCAGCGGCGGCCGCGGCGGTTCGGCCCCGGCGACGTCGCCCTCGCCGGCCGGTTCGCCCGGCCGGCCACCGGGCGGTACACCGGGCCGGCCGCCGTGCTGTACACCGGGCTGTTCTGTCATACGTCCATGGTGACGGGCCCTCCGCAGCAGCGGGACCGGGCCCGACCCTGGCCGTTCCCTGATTTCTCCGGGGCAGAAGTCGGGGACGGCCCTGATGCCCGCCCGGGTGCGTACGTGTGACGATCGGCGTATGTCAGCAGCCTCGCCCCGCGCCACGCCCCCCCTCGCGCCCGACCCCGAAGAGCCGCTGCGCAAGCTGTACCGCAGCGCCGAAGGGCGGATGCTGGGCGGCGTCGCGCGCGGGCTCGCGGGGCACCTGGGGCTGCCTGTGGCGTGGGTGCGGATCGGCTTCCTCGGCCTGTTCCTGGCGGACGGCCTCGGGGCGCTGCTGTACGCCGTGTTCTGGATCGTCGTACCGCTCGGCGTCGGCGGTACGGCCGCCCCGCGCTCCGCGTTCGAGATCACCCCCGACGGCCGGCGCCGGCTGCGTAAGCCCGACAAGGGTCAGCTCTTCGCGCTCATCGCGCTGCTCATCGGCGCCGCGGTGTTCGTCGCCAATGTCGAGGTGGGCGGCGCCGCCAGTCCGTACATCTGGCCGCTGCTGCTGATCGGCGCCGGCGTCGTCCTGGTGTGGCGGCAGGCGGACAACGCCCGCCGCGCCCACTGGATGGAGGTCAGCAGGCGTCGCCGGCTGCTGCCGCTGGCCCGCGGTCTCGCGGGCGTCGCGCTGGTCGGCGCGGGTCTCACCGTCTTCATCGTGGTCCGCGGCTCGGTGGCGCAGCTCAGCAACGTCCTGACCGCGGCCCTCGCCGTCCTGGTCGGGATCGCGCTGCTGGCCGGCCCCTGGTTCGTACGGATGTCCCAGGACCTGTCGGAGGAGCGCCTGATGCGCATCCGGGCCCAGGAGCGCGCCGAGGTCGCGGCGCACGTACACGACTCGGTGCTGCACACCCTGACCCTGATCCAGCGCAACGCGGAGGACCCGGGCGAGGTACGGCGGCTGGCCCGCGCTCAGGAGCGCGAGCTGCGGAACTGGCTCTACAAGCCCGAGGGCACCGGCAAGGAGGAGGACGAGGAGCCCGGCACGGTCGCGGAGGCGGTGAAGCGGGCGGCGGCCGAGGTGGAGGACAAGCACGGCGTCCCGCTGGAGGTCGTGGTCGTCGGGGACTGCCCACTGGACGAGAAACTGGCCGCACAGATGCAGGCCGCACGCGAGGCGATGGTGAACGCCGCGAAGTACGGTGGCGAGGGCGGTGCGGTGCAGGTGTACGCCGAGGTGGAGGGCCGGACGGTGTTCGTGTCGGTACGGGACCGCGGCCCCGGCTTCGACCTGGACGCGGTACCGGACGACCGGATGGGCGTACGAGAATCGATCATCGGCCGGATGCAGCGCAACGGCGGTACGGCGAGGCTGCGTTCCGCGCCCGACGGGGGCACGGAAGTCGAGCTTGAGATGGAGAGGGCGAGCACACCATGACCGAACAGAGCACGGCGTCTACCGGGGACAGGCGTGTACGGGTGGTGCTCGTCGACGACCATCGCATGTTCCGCACGGGCGTGCAGGCGGAGATCGGCGAGACCGGCCGCACGGGCGTGGAGGTGGTCGGCGAGGCGGCTGACGTCGACCAGGCGGTCACCGTCATCACGGCGACCCGCCCCGAGGTCGTCCTGCTCGACGTGCACCTGCCGGGCGGCGGCGGAGTCGAGGTCCTGCGCCGCTGCGCGACGCTGATGGCGGCCCACGAGCACCCGGTGCGTTTCCTCGCGCTGTCCGTCTCGGACGCGGCGGAGGACGTGATCGGCGTCATCCGCGGCGGCGCGCGCGGCTACGTCACCAAGACGATCACGGGCACGGACCTGATCGACTCGATCTTCCGCGTCCAGGACGGCGACGCGGTGTTCTCGCCACGGCTGGCGGGCTTCGTCCTGGACGCGTTCGCGTCGACGGACGCGCCGCCGGTGGACGAGGACCTGGACCGGCTGACACAGCGCGAGCGGGAGGTGCTGCGGCTGATCGCGCGCGGGTACGCGTACAAGGAGATCGCGAAGCAGCTCTTCATCTCGGTGAAGACGGTCGAGTCCCATGTGTCGGCGGTCCTGCGGAAGTTGCAGCTGTCGAACCGCCACGAACTGACCCGCTGGGCAACGGCCCGCAGACTGGTCTGACCGCCCCGCACGCCACGCGGCCGTAGACGGCCCATTACGAGGGCCGGGTCGCGCCCGCGTATGGCATCTGGTCGATCGGCGCTACCCGGACCGGGGCGCCGGGGCGCGGGGCGTGGATCATCTGGCCGCCGCCGATGTAGAGCCCCACATGGCTGATGCCCGAGTAGAAGAAGACCAGGTCCCCGGGGGCGAGCTGGGAGCGGGAGATGCGCTGCCCAGCGTTGATCTGCGTGTACGTGGTGCGGGGGAGCGAGACGCCCGCCGCGCGCCAGGCGGCCTGCGTGAGGCCGGAGCAGTCGTACGCCGAGGGGCCGGTGGCGCCCCAGACGTACGGCTTGCCGAGCGCGCCGTACGCGTACGAGATGGCCTGCGCGGCCCGCGGGTTGGGCGCCTGGACCGGCCCGCGCGGCGTACCGCGGTCGCTGCGGCCGGCCTGGCCGGCGGCCGGGGAGACGGCGGAACCGCCCCGGGACACCTCCGCCTCGTACGCCGCACGCTGTTCCGCGGTGAGCCGGGCGAGGAGGTGTTCGGCGCTGCCGAGCTTCTTCCGCACGGTCGCCTTGTGCTTCGCCAGGTCGGCCTGGTGGCTCCTGAGGTCGGCCAGCCGCCCGTTCGCGGTGGCCCGCAGCCGCTCCAGCTCGCCGAGCTGCCTCTGCACCGAGGCGATCTCGACCGCCTGCCGGCCGCGCGCCCGGTCGGCGAACGCGGCGCGCTCCAGGTACTGGTCGGGGTCGGACGACAGCGCGAGCTGTACGGCCGGGTCGATCCCTCCAGTGCGGTACTGGGACGTCGCGAGCGAACCGAGGGCGTTGCGGGACGCGTTCAGCCGGTCGGTCTTGCGCGCCGCCTCGTCACGCAGTGCGGTCAGCGACCGCTGGGCCTCGCCCGTCTTCTCCTTCGCCCCGTTGTACTTCTCGGTGGCGACCTCCGCCTCCCGGTACAGCTGGTCGACCTTGGCCTTCAGCTGGGCCGGGGTGAGGCGGGGCTCCGCGTGGGCGGAGCCTTCAAAGGCGGTGGCGGTAGCAGCGCCCGCGAGGGCGAGGGTGGCGGCAGTCCGGACGGTGTTGCCGGCGAGCGGGCGCTGCTTGGGCTTTCGGTGTGCAGCCACGAGGGCCATCACGTCCTTCCGTCGTCCGGCGGCGGTCCGCACAGGGGAAGCGGGCCACCGCCGGATCTCTTGGCGGAGTGGCCGGCTGCCGCCCGGTACGGGGCGACGGTGGGGACTCGGCCACCTGGGGGAGGACGCTAAACCTGGGTCACGGGAAAGAGTCGGAATGAGCGGAACTGGTGCCAACCGGAATATTGCTGACCGTACGGGACCGGTGGATGAGGCGGACCTGACTGCGAAGCGCTGCCAAACGGGTGGTTAGGCTCCGGCCTCATGGACGTACTCATCAATGTCTTCGTCGGTCTGCACATCATCGGCATCGCCTCGCTGCTCGGCGGCTTCCTCACCCAGATGAAGGCGATGAGCGCGGGCACGGCCCGGTTCAACCCGGCGATGCTGCACGGCGCGTTGACCATGCTGATCACGGGAGTCGCACTGGTGGGCCTGAACCAGGCCGACGACCAGACCGTGAACAACCTCAAGATCGGCATCAAGCTGGCGGTGCTGGTCGTGATCCTCGGCCTGGTGTACGTGAAGCGCGACGAGGAGAGGGTGGAGAAGCCGCTCTTCGGGGCGGTCGGCGGGCTGACGGTCGCGAACATCTTCATCGCGGTTCTCTGGACCTGAGGTCCCCCGGCTCTCAGCGGACCCGGACGAGCCGGGCGTAGGCGACGACGTTGCCCGCGTACCCCGTCTTCCGGGAGAAGCCGCCGCCGCACGTGATGACGCGCAGCTCCGGCCGGTCCCTGTTCCCGTACACGCGGTCGGCCGGGAAGCCCTGCTTCGGCACGAGCTCGACGGCGTACACGGAGAAGACGGCGGTGTGTCCGTCCTGGCGTACGACCTCGATGCGCCGGCCCTTCGTGAGGGAGCCGAGGCGGTAGAAGACGGCGGGGCCTTCGCCGTTGTCGACGTGGCCGACGACGACGGAGGTGCCCTGTTCGCCGGGGGAGGCGGCGCCCGTGAACCAGCCGGCCACGTTCCGGTGCGCGGCGGGCGGGGTGTCGATCCAGCCGTCGGATGTCAGGCCGACGCCGGTGAGGGGGGCGTCTACCCCGATCGACGGGATGGCGACGCGGAGCGGGGCGGAGTACGGCAGCGGATGCGCGGCGGGCCCGGCGGGCCCCGGTCCTCCGGGAGCGGTCGGGGCGCTCGTGGCGGTCGGCGCGGATGCAGCTCCTTCGGCTGTGACGGCTGCGACGGCCGAGGCGGGCTGCGGCGGTCCCGGCGACTCCGCGGCGCCGTAGCGGACCAGGAACACTCCGACGAGCAGTACGACGGCGACCGAACCCCACGCCCCGCGCGTCTGCGGTGACTGCGGCATGCCTCCCTCTCCCCGGGCCGGCTCAGCTCCTGCGGTGCCGGCGCATCAGGTGTACGCCGGCCCCGGCGGCGCCCGCGATCAGCGCGGCCCCGGCCGCCGTCGGGACCGGAGCGATACCGGTGAGGCTGCCGCCCACCCCGGCCTTGACGCCCTGCCGGACGCCGGTGGGGGGACCGGACTCCGCCCAGGCGCCGGGCTCGTCGTGCCCACCGAGCTGGTGCTCGGTGTCGCCGTACGCGGTGTCTTCGTGCTCGTCGGTGTCGTCGTGCTCGGCGTCGGTTTCGGGAGCGTCCTCGGCGTCGGCGATGGTGAGGCCGGCCAGCCCTTCCTCGCCCGCGCAGTCGAGCGTCACGTCGTACTCGGCACCGGGCTCGGCCGCCGGCTCGACCTTCGCGGTGCCGGAGCGTCCTTCACTGACGGTGACGTCCGACGTCTCGCAGCCGGCGGCACGGAGCGCCGCGTCAGCGGCCGTAGCCGTGGGAGTGCCGAGGCAGAGCGCGGCGGCACCGAGCACGGTGACGGCGGCACCGGCACGCATCCCTCGCATGGTGACTCCTCCGGATCCTCGAGGAGCCTTCGATGCGCCTCGACGCAGGAGACGCTAGGCGGGCTTACGACAGCCCGCGACCCGAGGCGCGCGAACGGGGCAAAGAGGTGCGTCAGTTGGGCGGCGCCCCGCCCAACTGACGCAGCGTGACTACGCCGGGCGCACGCTGCCGTAGATCGGCATGTAGTAGATCGACTCCTCGCGGACGTTCGTCCCCGGCTTCGGGGCGTGGATCATCTTGCCGTCGCCGATGTAGATGCCGACGTGGCTGATGTCGTCGTAGAAGAAGACCAGGTCACCGGGGAGCAGGTCGGCGGTCGCGACCCGCTCGCCCACCTTCACCTGGTCCCAGGTGGTACGCGGCAGGTCGACGCCCGCGGTCTTCCAGGCGGCCCCGGTCAGGCCCGAGCAGTCGTACGAACTGGGGCCCGTCGCTCCCCAGACGTACGGCTTGCCGATCTGGTTCCGGGCGAAGGAGAGGACCTTCTCCGCCTTGGCGGCGTACGTACCGGAGCCGGTGCCCGAGCCCGTACCAGTACCCGAGCCCGTACCGGAACCAGTACCCGCGTCGGAGCCGGTGTCCGTGCCGGGCTGCGGCTGCTGGTCCTGCCGCGCCGCCTCCTCCTGGCGCTGCTTCTCGGCGGCCGCCTGCTCGCGCGCCAGCTCCTCGGCCTTCCGCCGCGCCTCTTCCTCCTTCTTCCGCTCGATCGCGGCGAGCCGCGCCTTCTCCTCGGCGGTCAGCTCGGACAGCAGCGCGCGCGCCTCGGCCAGCTTCCGCTGGACCTCCTGCTTCCCGGCGCGCAGATCGGCCTGGGACGTGGTGAGCGACTCCAGGCTCCTGGTCGCCTCCGCCCGCTTCCCGGCCGCCTCGGCCTGCCGGGCGCGGTAGTCGCTGAGGATCTGCTGCTCGCGGCCGCCGAGCCGGTCCATCAGGTGGTCCTGGGCGAAGTAGCCCTGCGGATCGTCGGCGAGCAGGAGGGTGGCGGTGGGGCTCATGCCGCCCGTGCGGTACTGCGCGGCGGCGTAGGTGCCGAGCTCGCGCCGGGTCTCGTTCAGCTTCTCGGTGTTCTGCGCGACCTGGTCGAGCAGCACGTCGGCCTTCTTGCGCTGGGTCTCGGTGCGCTCCTTGGCGGCGTTGTACTTCTGGGTGGCCGTACCGGCCTGGCGGTACAGCTCGTCGACCTTCTTCTGTACGTCCTCGACGCTCGGCTTCGGCTCGGCCGGCGCACCGGGCGCGGCGCTCGCGCTCTGCGCGAGAAGGCTGACGGAGGCGAGGGCTGCGGTGGCTGCGGTCGTGATCCCGACCGCGGGAGCGGTGGTTCGAATCCGGGTGCGCGGCTTGCGATGCGACGCCAAGGCCGGCATCTCCTTCCGTGGACCGCCTACCGGGTTAGCTGTCGGGTTCGGGCATGCGGAAGGTTGCCCTACGGTCCGGCGGAGCCGGTCCGATTCACCCCGGTTGTGCATGGTGGGTCCCCGGCTCCGAACTGCCGTACGGCAGGCCGGACTCGGCGCGGGGCCATCCGTTCCGGCGCGGTTCGCCGACGGGGGTACGGAGGGCCTTGGCGGAGCACGCTAGCCAATCGGTGTGGCTGGAGGGAAGGCTGATGTTCGATATGTCCGATACATTTTCGTTACCTACCGGAACTCGTGACCGCGGTGTCAGTGCGGCGGCCTAGACTCGGGAGGCGATGAGCAGCCTCTTTGACGACAGTTTCCTGGCGGACCTCCAGCCTTCCGGCGAGGAGCACCCGCCGCCCCCCGAGGAGCACGCCCCCGAAGCGGGCGCGGACGACCTCTTCGGCGGGAAGTTCGACGCGCCCGTCGACCGGGACGCGTACTACCGGGACGGGGCCGCCCGGCCGGTGATCGACCCCGCCGCCCTGCTCGACGGGCTGAACGAGCAGCAGCGGGCCGCGGTGGTGCACTCCGGATCGCCGCTGCTCATCGTCGCCGGCGCGGGCTCCGGCAAGACGCGCGTACTGACGCACCGGATCGGGCACCTGCTGTCCGCGCGCAGGGTACACCCGGGCGAGATCCTGGCGATCACCTTCACCAACAAGGCCGCCGGTGAGATGAAGGAGCGCGTCGAGAGCCTGGTCGGACCGCGTGCCCATGCGATGTGGGTCATGACCTTCCACAGCGCGTGCGTCCGTATCCTGCGGCGCGAATCGAAGAAGCTCGGCTTCACGTCGTCGTTCTCGATCTACGACGCGGCGGACTCCAAGCGGCTGATGGCCCTGGTCTGCCGTGACCTGGACCTCGACCCGAAGAAGTTCCCGCCGAAGTCCTTCAGCGCCAAGATCTCGAACCTGAAGAACGAGCTGATCGACGAGGAGACGTTCGCCGGGCAGGCGGCTGGGGGCACCTCCCGGACGGAGTCCGGGGGAGGTTTCGAGGAGACGCTCGCCGAGGCGTACGCGATGTACCAGTCGCGGCTGCGCGAGGCGAACGCGCTCGACTTCGACGACATCATCATGACCACGGTGCACCTGCTCCAGGCGTTCCCGGATGTCGCCGAGCACTACCGGCGCCGGTTCCGGCACGTATTGGTCGACGAGTACCAGGACACCAACCACGCGCAGTACACGCTCGTACGCGAGCTGGTCGGGCCGGGGACGCAGGAGGTGGCGCCCGCCGAGCTGTGTGTGGTGGGTGACGCCGACCAGTCGATCTACGCGTTCCGCGGGGCCACCATCCGTAACATCCTCCAGTTCGAGGAGGACTACCCGGACGCGACGACGATCCTGCTGGAGCAGAACTACCGCTCGACGCAGACCATCCTCAGCGCGGCCAACGCGGTCATCGAGCGCAACGAGAGCCGTCGCCCCAAGAACCTGTGGACGAACGCCGGGTCGGGCGCGCGGATCATCGGCTATGTCGCGGACACCGAGCACGACGAGGCGCAGTTCGTCGCCGACGAGATCGACCGGCTGACGGACGCGGGTGACGCGAAGGCCGGCGATGTCGCCATCTTCTACCGGACGAACGCCCAGTCCCGTGTCTTCGAAGAGATCTTCATCCGGGTCGGCCTGCCGTACAAGGTCGTCGGCGGTGTGCGCTTCTACGAGCGCAAGGAGGTCCGCGATGTGCTGGCCTACCTGCGGATACTGGCGAACCCGGAGGACGCGGTCCCGCTCCGGCGCATCCTGAACGTACCGAAGCGCGGGATCGGCGACCGTGCCGAGGCGATGATCGAAGCGCTGGCGCTGCGCGAGAAGATCACCTTCCCGCAGGCGCTGAAGCGCGTCGACGAGGCGTACGGCATGGCGTCGCGGTCGACGAACGCCGTCAAGCGCTTCAACGTCCTGATGGACGACCTGCGCACCATCGTCGAGTCGGGGGCGGGCCCGGCGACCGTGCTCGAAGCGGTTCTGGAGCGGACCGGATACCTGGCGGAGCTCCAGGCGTCGACGGACCCCCAGGACGAGACGCGGATCGAGAACCTTCAGGAACTGGCCGCCGTCGCCCTGGAGTTCGAGCAGGAGCGGGGCGAGGACAATCCGGGGACGCTGGCCGACTTCCTGGAGCAGGTGGCGCTCGTCGCCGACTCCGACCAGATCCCGGACGAGGACACGGAGGGGTCCGGCGTCATCACGCTGATGACCCTGCACACCGCCAAGGGCCTCGAGTTCCCGGTGGTCTTCCTGACGGGCATGGAGGACGGGGTCTTCCCGCACGTGCGCGCGCTCGGGCAGACCAAGGAGCTGGAGGAGGAGCGCCGGCTGGCGTATGTGGGCATCACGCGTGCGCGCGAGCGGCTGTACCTCACGCGCTCCTCGATGCGCAGTGCGTGGGGCCAGCCCGCGTACAACCCGCCGTCGCGGTTCCTGGAGGAGATCCCGGAGCAGCACCTGGAGTGGAAGCGCAAGGGTGCGCAGCTCCCGGCAGGTCCGACGTCGGGGATCACGTCGTCGCTGACGTCGTCGTTGTCCTCGGCGCGGTCGCGGTCCGGGCCTTCCGGGTTCGCCACGCGGCGGGCGACGGACAAGCCGGTGATCGCGCTGGTGGTCGGTGACCGGGTCACGCATGACCAGTTCGGGCTGGGGACCGTGCAGGAGGTGACCGGGAGCGGCGCGGACGCGCAGGCGACGATCGACTTCGGTGACGCCAAGCCGAAGCGGCTGCTGCTGCGGTACGCGCCGGTGCAGAAGCTGTAGCGGGGGGTACCGGGAGTACCGGGGGTACGGGCCTGGCCTTCGGTTACGTCGGGCCTTCGGTTACGTCGGGTCCAGGCCGTGGCCGCGCAGCCACGCCAGCGGGTCGATCGCCGCTCCGCCGCCGGGCCGTACCTCGAAGTGCAGGTGCGGACCGGTGGAGTTGCCCGAGTTGCCGGAGTACGCGATGACGTCGCCGGCCTTGACCGTGCCTGAGCGGAACTTGGTGCTGCTGAGATGGCAGTACCACGTCTCGGTGCCGTCGGGGGCGGTCACTATCGCCATGTTGCCGTAGGCGCTGTTCCACTGGGTGCGGATGGTGCCGTCGGTCGCGGCCATCACCGGCGTGCCGTACGAGACCGGGAAGTCGATGCCGGTGTGCAGGGACATCCAGTTGACGCCGGCCTGACCGTACTGCGCGCTCAGCCCATCCTGCTTCACCGGAAGCGCGAACTTGGGGCGCAGCAACTCCTTGCGGCGGGCCTCCTCCTCGCGCTTCTTCTTCTCGGCGGCCTGCCGTTCCTTGAGGTCGATGCGCTCCTGGGTACGGCTGGCGCGGTCGGCGAAGTCGTCGGCATCGGCGCTGAGCGCGGCGAGCTGGGTGTCCAGCTTGCTGTTCGCGGCGACCGGCTTGACCGACGCCGGGTCGGGCGCGGCCTGCGTGGTGGTGTCGTCCGCCTTCGGGCCGCCGAGTTCGCTGACGGAGGCGGCTGCGATACCGGCGACGCCCATGACGCAGGCGGACGGGACGGCGACGGTGAGCAGTGCGGAGCGCTTCGCCGGCGTGCGGCGGCGACCACGGTTTCCGCCGGCGCGGCGGACCGGGTGAGGGGCGGCGGGGCCGGCTGGCGCTGAGGGGGCTGCGGCGAGTTCCGCTTCCGGTTCGAGCTCCGGTTCGAGTTCCGCTTCGAGCAGCGGCTCGGCGGCGGTGAACTCCGCCACGGGGAGCGCTTCTTGCTCCGGGTTCTCGGGCGTGTCCGAGTTCCAGGCGGTCGCGTCGTACGTGCCTGTTTCGAAGTCCTGCGTCGTCCACTGGGTCGTGGCGTCGTACCCGTACGTGACGTTTTCGTACTGACCTGTCTGGTTCCAGGCGTTGGCGTCCCACTGCCCCGTGGTGTCGTAGGAGACCTGGGCCGGGATCTCCACGGCCGCCGGATAACCCTCGGCGGTCCATGCGGTGGTGTCGTAACTGCCGGTGCCATAAGCACCGGTGTCGTACGTTTCGTACCCGCTGTACCCGGTGTACCCGCTGTAATCCGTGGACGCGTAGGCGTCGGTGGTCCACTGCGTGCTGTCGTACTGGCCGCTGTGGCCGCCGTCGTAGTCGCCCGGAAGCGCACCGAAGAGGGGGTCGCCGGCGAAGGTTCCCTGGTTCTCGTACGACGCGTGGTGCGCGTATGAGGCGTCGGGAGCCGGAGCCGGGGGGGTAGAGAACCCCGACGGGTGACGGTCGTTCACCAACTTCTCTTTCGCCTCGGCAGCGGGGGCCTGGGGTCCGGGGAGGGGGGTACCCCGGAGGGAGAGCAGTGGGCGCGACTGTACCCGGCGGTATGCGACGGCGACAATCTCCGGCAGGTTTCGGGCGTTCAGGAACCGGGCATTCGACCGCCTTTCGGCCGACCCTGGGCAGAGCTTTGGCCCTGTGTTCGATGAATGTTCGATGTCGCGGCGGTTTCCTCAGGCCACCGAGGCCGTTCCCGAGGTGTCTGCCGGAGCCTCCGCGGCCTCCAGTGCCTGCCGGATCCCGGCCGCGACCGCCGGGTGCACCGGGAGCGCGAGGTGGCCGATGCCGCTGACCTGAACGTTCTGCGCGATCAGGTCAGGGTGGTCGATGCAGGCCGTTTCGAGCGGCAGCATCAGCTGGTCGAGGTCGCTCCAGAAGCTGACGAACCGGGTGAGGCAGTTCGGTGCCGGCTCGCGGAGCTCCTCGATCACGTCGGAGTGCGGGCGCATCTGGCGCACGATGGGGTGCGCGCTCATCAGCGGGGCGATCCGGGTACCCGCGTGCGGAGTGCCCAGGGTGACCAGGGTGCGGACATGAGCGTCACCGCCCAGTCGCTGTACGTAGTAGCGGGCTATCAGGCCGCCGAGGCTGTGACCGACGATGTCGACCTGGCGGTGACCGGTGCGGGTGCAGATCTCCTCGATGTGCCTGCCGAGCAGATCGGCGGCGGCACGGATGTCGCAGCTGAGCGGAGAGTAGTTGAGCGACTCCACGTGGTGCCGGCCGTGCGCGGTCAGAGAACGCCGGAGCAGGACGAAGACGGAGCGGTTGTCCACGAACCCGTGCAGCAGGACCACCGGCGTGCCGGTGCCCCCGGCGGTCGGAAGCCGCGGGGGTGCGGAGGTCTCCGCCTCCAGGTCCCCGGCCGGACCGGCGGAGGGCAAGGGACCGGGCCCGGTCCGGCGGCGTTCCTGGCTGATGCCCGTGGGGTAGAGCAGGAGGTGCGCGGCGAGGATCGCCAGCTCCAGGGTGGCGGCACGCATGAGCGCGGCCGTCAGTCGTACGTGGCGAAGGCAAGGGGGGAGAAGAAGGAGCTGAAGTCTCATGGCCGACCTCCCGGCTGGCACGAGGGAGGACGGTTCTGTCCCCCGTATGCCCTCGTGGGGCTCCGCGGCGGAGGAAGGCCGGTGGGCCGGGGCGGCTGGGTGCGGTCGAGCGAGCATGCTGCCGTGCCTGCCGCCGTGCCGGTACCGGTATGCCGTCCCACCGTGCCGCGCGGCTGGCGGCACGGTGGGACGGCGCCCTCGTTGCGGCTCCCCTTGCAACCGTCCCTGCAGGCGGCTCCTGAGCCGGGCGATGCGGGCGCGGCGCAAAGCGAACATGTCCCATGTGTGATTTCCCCCTCGCTGTCACCCGCGAAACGGCGGGTTGCGGGATGCTGTAGATAACGTTCGTTCACATCCCCGGCCCTCGCGGCACCGGGGACCCGTGCCAATGACGGCGCAGTCGGTACATGGAGGCAGTGATGGGTGTGACCGGTCCGATCCGCGTGGTGGTGGCCAAGCCGGGTCTCGACGGCCACGATCGCGGGGCCAAGGTCATCGCGCGTGCCCTGCGGGACGCCGGTATGGAGGTCATCTACACCGGCCTGCACCAGACGCCCGAGCAGATCGTCGACACCGCCATTCAGGAGGACGCTGACGCGATCGGGCTGTCCATCCTCTCGGGCGCGCACAACACGCTCTTCGCGAAGGTGATCGAGCTGCTGACGGAGCGCGACGCGGCGGACATCAAGGTCTTCGGCGGCGGCATCATCCCCGAGGCGGACATCGCTCCGCTGAAGGAGAAGGGCGTGGCCGAGATCTTCACGCCCGGCGCGACGACGGCGTCGATCGTGGACTGGGTCCGCGCGAACGTCCGCCAACCGGCCGAGGCCTGACCACGCCCGGCCCCCGCAGGGCGCCGGCAGGCACCGTCCCCGCTCGCGGCTGCCCCGCGATGGACGGGCAGCCCGCGCGCCCGTAGCGCGGCCGCTGCCGAAGCGTCGGCCGGTTGCGGCCCGGCGGCGCCGGGCCTGTCGCGTCGTGGCGTAGACGCCCGCGTTGCCCGGAGGCCTCGGCCCATGGCGTTGGGAGTACGGTTCAGGCAGCTGGGGTGTCCGGCCGGGGGGCCGGGGGCGTCGGGGTGTCCAGCTCCGCCAGCATCGCCGCGCGCAGGCGCAGCGTGGAAACCAGCCGTTGGAAGGCCTCCGACCAGTAGCCGCCGGCGCCCGGGGACGCGCCCTCCGCCTCGTCCGGTATCGCCGTCAGGATCTCGAGCCGGCTCGCCTCCGCCGGGTCCAGGCAGCGTTCCGCCAGGCCCATCACTCCGCTGAAGCTCCAGGGGTAGCTGCCGGCGTCCCGCGCGATGTCGAGCGCGTCGACCACCGCCCGCCCCAGCGGCTCGGCCCAGGGGACGGCGCACACGCCGAGCAGCTGGAACGCCTCGGACAGGCCGTGCGCATCGATGAACTCCGCCACCCACACCGCCCGCTCCTCACCCGGCAGTGTGGCCAGCAGCTTTGCCCGCTCCGCGAGGGATGCCGTGCCGGGACCGGTATCCGGGGGCAGCGCCGGGGCACCGAGCAGGGCGCGGGACCAGTCCGGGTCCCGTTGCCGCACGGCAGCGCGGCACCAGGCGGCGTGCAGCTCCTCCTGCCAGCCGTCCGTCACCGGCAGGGCCACGATCTGCTCGGGAGTACGTCCGCCGAGCCGGCCCGGCCAGCCGGACAGCGGCGCCGCCTCCACCAGCTGTCCCAGCCACCAGGACCGCTCACCGCGCCCCGTCGGCGGCTTGGGCACCACGCCGTCCCGTTGCATGGCGGCGTCGCACTCGTGCGGTGCCTCCACCCGGATGCACACCTCTCCCTCCGTACGGTCCAGGCTCACGCAGGACGCCGAGCGGATGGCCATCCGCTCGGCCAGGGCCGACCGTGGCAGCGCGGAGAGCAGCTCCGCAGCAGTGGCGCGGACATTGCGGCTGCGGTCCGAGAGTGCCTGTTCGAGGAACGGCTCATCGCCGTCGGAGAGTCCCGTGCGCAGGGAGTCGAGGAACATCAGCCGGTCCTCGGCCCGCTCGGTCGCCCAGGTGGTGGCCAGCAGAGCCGTCGCGTCGGCCGGGTCATGAGCGCGTACGGCCGTGAGCAGGGCGACGCGCTCCGCGAACAGGCCCTCCTGCCACAGCAGTGCCACCTGATCGGTGTCCGTGGGCCGGGGGAGCGCGGAACTGCCTGCGGCGCCGCGCAGCGCGAACTTCCAGTCCGGATTGAGCCGGGCCAGCCACAGCGCCCGTGGTCCGGCCAGGGTGAGGGCCTGCGGCCGCAGATCGGTACGGGCGCGGGCCGCGTCCAGCAGCGCGGGCAGCAGGGCGTGCGGCGCCTGGAAGCGGCGCCGGTTGGCCGCGGCGAGCCACTGGGGGAGCAGCTCGGTGAGGTCGGGTGCGGCTCCGCGCCGCCCGCCCGTGCCCCCGGGCCCGGAGCGGTCGGCCAGCAGCTGCGCGAGCCGGCGGCGGGCCGCGGCGGGCAGCGGGGGGCGCGGATCCGGCGGGGCGGGTGCGGGCCGCTCGGCGGAGCGGGCGGGGAGCAGCCCCGCCCGGCGCCGCACGGTCTGAAGCGCCGCCGCGTCCAGCAGCGCGGTGGCCGCGTCCCGGCCGGGCCGGCCCGAACTGTCCGGCACCGGCCGCCGGTCGGTCCCCAGCAGAGCCGAAGTAACCAGCTCTTCCCAGGGCGTGGTGGTACTGGTCATCGAACCCCTCCGTCGTTGAGGACAGTTGTCCGCTTGCTGTCACCGGCCCCGCTCATCGGCCCTCCGCCCCGCCGTCCGGCCATCTCGCCCCACTCGTGCCGCGCGCACACCCGCCGCGCGCTTCGCCGCGTCGCCCTCCCCGGCGTCGGCCAGGGGGCACTGGACGCCCAAGCTGAGGGCCGAGACGCGCCCGGCGCCCGTGCCGGGTTCGACGACCGGCACCAGCCGCCCCCGCCGCCCCGCGCCCGCCGCGAGCTTCGCCCCTGGCCGCCGGCGCTCCCACCCGCCCCGCCGCCTAGCGCCCGCCGCGAGCTTCGCCCCCGGCCTCCGGCGCTCCCACCCGCCTCGTCGCTCCCACCCGCCCCTACTGCCCTGCGCCCGCCGCGAGCATCGCCCCGGCCCCGCCCGGCCCGCACGTCGCGGCCCTGCCGCCCCCGCCGCCCCCGCCCCGGGCGCTCCCGCCCCCGCCGCCCCCGCCCCGGGCGCTCCCGCCCCCGGCGCTCCCGCCCCCCGGCGCCCCCGGCGCCCCCGCCCCCGCCCCCGCCCCGTCAGGTCAGCAGGATCGGGTCCGGTTCGGACGGTGACCAGGCCGTCAGGGGGGTGAAGCCCTGGTGGCCGCATTCTCCGAACACCGTGAGGGGCGTGCCGCCGGACAGGGCGGCCAGTTGCCACAGGCCCGGGCGGGTGTGGAACGCGCCGCTGATCGGCAGGGCGGAGTCGCCTCCCGCGTCCGCCAGTTGCCAGCGCCCGTCGGCCGGGACGGGTATCACGTCGTGCAGCGTCACCGGCCAGGAGTCCAGCCAGGGATCGTCGCGCAGGGCCTGTCCGTAGCGCTCGGCCGCCGACCTTGTGTCCCCGCCCGGCGGTCGCCCCGCGTGCGGGGCTGGGGCGGCGAACCGCTCGCCCAGTTCGGCCCGGAGCTGTCCGGCCCCGGCGAACGGGGTGAGCTCGGCGTCGAGCATCAGCCCGGTCGGCAGGGCCAGTTGCGGCGGCCGGCCCGGCGGGCCGAAATCGAGGACCAGCGCGGTGCGCCCCGACGCGCGCCCGTACAGCCAGATCCGGCGCGTGGTCAGTCTGCCGTCCGTCGTGTCGTACTGCGCGAGCACCAGCCAGTGGTCGCGCACCGCTCCGCCGTCCGCCACCGCGGGCAGACCGACCCTGGTCCGCACGGTCGCGGCGAGTGGTTCCGGCAGCCGGTCCAGGCCCAGCCAGGCCTGGTCCAGCAGATGCAGCAGGGCGCACTCCTCCAGCAGCCGCACGGGCCAGCCCTGGCCCGAGGACGGAATCGCCCCCAACTCCCGGACCCGCCCCGCGAGTCCCGGCGCCTGGGCGTCGACCATACGGGCAGCCGTCTCCTCCCACAGTCCGTACCCCGCCCGCTCCGCCGCGGCCAGCCCGCCGCGCAGCAGGTCCGACAGCCGCTGCTCCAGCTCGGTGGCGCCGGAGGTGATCCGCTCGGCGCGGCGCTCGGCCCGCCGCCGGGCGGCCTCCGGATCCGTGGCGCGCGCCGGGTCGGCGTTCTTGTCCTGCTTGTTCTCGGCGCGCTTCCTGCGCCCCGCCAGCCATTCGCCGGCCCAGCCGGGCTCTTCGCCGGTGGCCGGCACGGCCTGCTCGTCCGCCGCCCAGAGCAGCAGCAGACCCAGCGCGTGCTTGCACGGGAACTTCCGGCTCGGGCACGAGCACTTGTACGCGACGTCCGCCGTGTCGACCACCGTCTGGTACGGCTTGCTGCCGCTGCCCTTGCACAGCCCCCACACCGCACCCGCGCCGGAGCTGCCCGCCTCCGACCACGGCCCGGCGCTGCCGAGTTTGCTTCCCGCCTTGCGTGACGCGCCATCAGGAGCCAGTGCCAGCACCTGATCCGCAGTCCATCGCACCCCCGATTCATTCATGCCTCGAAGGTAGGACCCACCACTGACAATCGCTCCGACCTGCGGTGATACCCACGCCGAGGCCGATTGTCAGTGGCGTGGTGCACGGTGGAAACCACATCCGGGAGATCTGGAGGGGGATCCATGACCGTGCCCGAAAACGAGGCGATCCGGCCGCACGCGGAGGACGCTTTCGCCGACGAACTCAAGGCGCTGGCAGCCGCCGACGACCGGCCGAGGCCGACGCGGTGGCAGCTGTCGCCGTGGGCGGTGGCGACATATCTGCTCGGCGGCACGCTGCCCGACGGGACGGTGATCACCCCCAAGTACGTGGGTCCGCGCCGCATCGTCGAAGTGGCCGTCACCACGCTCGCCACCGACCGGGCGCTGCTGCTGCTCGGCGTGCCCGGCACCGCGAAGACCTGGGTGTCCGAGCATCTCGCGGCCGCCGTGAGCGGCGATTCGACCCTGCTCGTGCAGGGCACGGCGGGGACGCCGGAGGAGGCCATCCGGTACGGCTGGAACTACGCCCAGCTGCTCGCCCACGGGCCGAGCCGCGACGCGCTGGTGCCCGGTCCCGTCATGCGGGCCATGGCCGGGGGCATGACCGCGCGGGTCGAGGAGCTCACCCGTATTCCGGCGGACGTCCAGGACACGCTGATCACCGTGCTCTCCGAAAAGACCCTGCCGATCCCCGAGTTGGGCCAGGAGGTGCAGGCCGTCCGCGGCTTCAACCTCATCGCGACGGCCAACGACCGCGACCGGGGGGTGAACGAACTGTCCAGCGCCCTGCGCCGCCGCTTCAACACGGTCGTGCTGCCGCTGCCCGCCACGGCCGACGCCGAGGTGGACATCGTGGCCCGGCGCGTCGACCAGATAGGGCGCTCGCTGGACCTGCCGGCCGCTCCCGAGGGCATGGACGAGATCCGCCGGGTGGTCACCGTCTTCCGCGAGCTGCGGGACGGGGTCACCGGCGACGGCCGTACGAAGGTCAAGTCGCCGAGCGGCACCCTGTCCACGGCCGAGGCCATCTCCGTTGTCACCAACGGGCTCGCCCTGGCCGCGCACTTCGGCGACGGAGTGCTGCGGCCCGCGGACGTGGCGGCCGGGATCCTCGGCGCGGTGGTCCGTGACCCGGCGGCCGACCGGGTCGTCTGGCAGGAGTACCTGGAAGCCGTCGTCCGGGAGCGCGACGGCTGGAAGGACTTCTACCGCGCCTGCCGGGAGGTCTCGGTATGACAGGACCCGCCCTGCTCGGGGTGCGCCACCACGGGCCCGGCTCGGCCCGTGCGGTGCGGGCCGCGCTCGACGCGGCCCGGCCCCGCGCCGTACTGGTCGAGGGCCCGCCGGAGGGCGACGCGGTGCTGCCGCTCGCCGCCGACGCGGACATGCGCCCGCCGGTCGCGCTCCTGGCCCATGTTACGGACGACCCGGGGCGGGCCGCGTTCTGGCCGCTGGCCGAGTTCTCCCCGGAGTGGGTGGCCATCCGCTGGGCGCTGGCACACGAGGTGCCGGTCCGCTTCATCGACCTTCCGGCCGCGCACTCGCTCGCCGTCACCGAGGAGGAGCCGGACACCCCGCCGGCAGAACCGGGCGAGGAGGCGCTGCGCATCGATCCGATCGCCGTCCTCGCCGAGACCGCCGGGTACGACGATCCCGAGCGCTGGTGGGAAGACGTGGTCGAGCACCGGCACACCGGGGCGGGCCCCCTGGCCGCGTTCGACGCACTCGGTGACGCGATGGCCGCCCTGCGCGAGACGTACGGGGACGGCGGGCACACGCGCGATCCGGTGCGCGAGGCACACATGCGGCTCCAGATGCGCGCGGCCCGCCGCGAGTTCGGTGACGAGTTCGCCGTGGTGTGCGGGGCCTGGCATGTTCCGGCACTCCGCGAGCGGGCCACGGCCACGGCCGACCGCGCCCTGCTCAAGGGGCTGCCCAAGGCCCGGGTCGAGATGACCTGGGTGCCCTGGACGCACCGGCGGCTCTCCCGCGACAGCGGATACGGGGCGGGAATCGCCTCGCCCGGCTGGTACGGGCATCTGTTCAGTGCCCGGGACCGGCCGATCGAGCGGTGGATGACCAAGGTCGCGGGGCTGCTGCGGGAGGAGGACCGCCCGGTCTCGTCCGCGCATGTCATCGAGGCGGTCAGGCTCGCCGACACCCTCGCCGCCATGCGGGGCCGGCCGCTCGCCGGTCTCTCCGAGACCACGGACGCCGTCCGGGCCGTGATGTGCGAGGGCTCCGACATACCGCTCTCGCTCGTCCAGGACCGGTTGGTCGTCGGCGATGTGCTGGGCGAAGTGCCCGAGTCCGCGCCCGTCGTGCCCCTGCAGCGCGATCTGACCCGCGTCCAGCGCACGCTCCGGCTCAAACCGGAGGCACTGGAGCGGGAGTTGGAACTCGACCTGCGCAAGGACACGGACTCCGCGCGCAGCCGGCTGCTGCACCGGCTCCGGCTGCTCTCCGTGCCGTGGGGGGAGCCGGCGCGTTCACGCGGCAGCACCGGCACGTTCCGGGAGACCTGGCGGCTGCGCTGGGAACCGGAGCTCTCGGTGCGGGTGGCCGAGGCCGGGGTGTGGGGGACGACCGTGCTGTCCGCCGCCACGGCCAGGGCCGAGTCCGAAGCGGTCGCCGCCACCGCACTCGGCGAGGTCACCGCACTCGCCGAGCGATGCCTGCTGGCCGAACTGCCCGACGCGCTGCCCCTGGTGATGAGGGTCCTGGCCGACCGGGCGGCGCTCGACGCGGACGTGGGCCACCTGGCCCAGGCCCTGCCCGCGCTGGCCCGCTCGCTGCGGTACGGGGATGTGCGGGGCACGGACACGGCTGCGCTGGCCGAGGTGGCCGCGGGCCTGGCCGAGCGGGTCTGCGTCGGGCTGCCGCCCGCGTGCGCCGGACTCGACGGCGACGGCGCGGCGGAAATGCGCGGTCATCTGGACGCCGTTCACGGGGCGATCGGCCTGCTGGCCGACGACGGACTGCGCGGCCGCTGGGCGGCGGTGCTGCGGACCCTGGCCCGACGGGACACCGTGCCGGGCGTCATACGCGGCCGGGCCGCCCGGCTGCTGCTGGACGACGGCCGGCTCGAACAGGACGAGGCGGCGCGGCTCATGGCGCTCGCACTGTCCCCGGGGACGCTGCCGGGTGACGCCGCGGCCTGGATCGAGGGCTTCGTCGGCGGCAGCGCCGGCGGGGGAATGCTGCTCGTCCACGACGAGCGGCTGCTGAGCCTGCTCGACGGGTGGCTCACCGCCGTGTCCGCGGAGGCCTTCACCGATGTGCTGCCCCTGCTGCGCCGCACGTTCTCGGCGTACGAGCCGGGCGTGCGCCGCACCCTCGGCGAACTCGTCCGGCGCGGCCCGGCCGGCCGGACGGGGCCGGCGGCCGCAGTCACCGCGGCGGCCGTCCTCGGCTTCGCAGCGGAGCTGGACCCGCGACGCGCGGACGCCGTACTGCCTGTTCTCCGTCTGCTGCTCGACCTGCCCATGGAGGTGGCTCAATGACCGGCTCAACGACCGGTTCGGTGACCGGCTCGGTGACCGTGGACCGTACCGAGGAGCGGCTCCGGCGCTGGCGGCTGGTGCTCGGTGGCGAGGCTGCCGAGGGGACCGGATGCACCCTCGTCGGGCGGGACGCGGCGATGGACGGCGCGCTCACCGCGCTCTACGGCGGCAGGGGAGGCACAGAGCAGAGCGCAAGGGACCGTTCGGCCGGGCTGGGGGCGTCTGCGCCCTCCGTGGCGCGCTGGCTGGGCGACATCCGTACGTACTTCCCGAGCTCCGTCGTCCAGGTGATGCAGCGCGATGCCATCGACCGGCTCGGGCTCTCCGCCCTCCTGCTGGAGCCGGAGATGCTGGAGGCCGTGGAGGCGGACGTGCATCTGGTGGGCACGCTGCTCTCGCTCAACAAGGCGATGCCGGAGACCACGAAGGAGACGGCCCGGGCGGTGGTGCGCAAGGTGGTCGAGGACCTCGAGAAGCGCCTCGCCACGCGGACGCGCGCGACGCTCACCGGGGCGCTGGACCGTTCGGCCCGGATCAGCCGACCGCGCCACCGCGACATCGACTGGGACCGCACCATCCGGGCCAACCTGAAGAACTACCTGCCCGAGTACGGGACCGTCGTGCCCGAGCGGCTGATCGGGTATGGCCGGGCCTCGCAGTCCGTGAAGAAGGACGTCGTGCTGTGCATCGACCAGTCGGGGTCGATGGCGGCGTCGGTCGTCTACGCCTCCGTCTTCGGTGCGGTCCTCGCCTCCATGCGTTCCATCGCCACCCGGCTCGTCGTCTTCGACACCGCGGTGGTGGACCTGACCGACCAGCTGGACGATCCGGTGGACGTCCTGTTCGGCACCCAGCTGGGCGGCGGTACGGACATCAACAGGGCGCTCGCGTACTGCCAGTCGCAGATCACCCGGCCCGCGGACACCGTCGTCGTCCTCATCAGCGATCTCTACGAGGGCGGGATACGGGACGAGATGCTCAAGCGCGTGGCGGCGATGAAGGCGGCGGGCGTGCAGTTCGTGGCGCTGCTCGCCCTCTCCGACGAGGGAGCCCCCGCGTACGACCGCCGGCACGCGGCGGACCTTGCCGCGCTCGGTGCCCCCGCGTTCGCCTGTACGCCCGATCTCTTCCCGGAGGTGATGGCGGCGGCGATCGAAAAACGGCCCCTGCCCATACCGGACATGGCGACTCATCAGTAACATGGGACTTGCGTGACCCCGGGAGGCTCGTGCGAGCATCGTCCCGTCCCCCCACGGAATCTCCTGTTCCGCGATGCCTGGAAAGGCTCTCCCCACCTTGACCGCAGCGATTGCTCCTGCCGCTGCCGCCGTGCGCACGCTGCGCGCCGCGGCCGGTCGGCGTGCGCTGCCGGTGATGCTCTTCCTCGGGGGCCTGCTCGCACTCGGGTTCCTCTGCGGCGGACCGGCCCAGGCGGCGGAACCCCCGGTGGTCCCCGTCCTCGGGCGGGTGGCGATGCCTGACCGGACCGCGATCCAGGGCCAGGACCTGGTTGGCGTTCAGGACCTGGTCGGGGTTCAGGTCCAGGACCAGGTGACGCACCGGGTGCAGGACGCGGCGCCGCGCGAGCTGCTCGAAGCGGCGGCGTTCGTCGGTGAGTTGGCCGACGAGGTGGCTGACGAGGTGGCCGGAGAGGTGACCGGAACCCTGCCCGCCCCCTTGCAGCCTGCCGACGTGCCGGAACAGGACCGCGCACCGCACGCGCCCGAGAGGGAGCCCGCGTTCCAGGCGTCCGACCGGCCCGCGCCGGCAGGTGCCCTGGCACAGCCGCAACCGCAGCCGCAACCGCACCAGTCGGCGCCGGTGTCCGACTCCTCGTACCGCCCGGCCGGTTGGGCGTGGATGGTCCCTGACAGCCGGTACGACCTCACGCGCACGGGATCCGTGTCCGTGACGTACGGGCAGCCTCCGGTGCAGCCGCCCGCCGGCCCCTGCGGCGACGCGGTCTGGCAGGCCGGTGAGGTGAAGCCGCCGCGTTCCGGCGATCCACAGGCCGCCTCCGCGGACCGTGCGGTGTTCCCGCTCGCGCGCGACGCCGGAATATCCCCCGCCACCGCTCCGACGCGCGAAAGGCCCCGCGACATCCTCGAATTCCCCGGCTAGGGCAGGCCCTTCCCCCGCTCATGACCTGCCGCGCGGGGGCGGGACAGGTCTGCCCGCCATCCGGAAATCCCCGGACTGCCGAACGAATTCGAAGGACTGACACCAGCATGCACAAGAACCTCCGCCGTTCCATAGCCGTCGCCGCCACCGCCGGTGGCATGTGGGCCCTCGGCACCGCGGCCGCGAGCGCGGCCGACCTGCCCGTCTCCGTCCCGCTGTCGACGCCCGACCAGGCCACCGACGCCGTCCAGGACGTGACCGACGTCAAGGCCGACGTCCAGGAGACGGCGGGTGACGTCGCCACGAGCACCGTCCCGGCCACCTCGGCCACCCCGGCTGCCCCTGCCGTCGAGGACGTACAGAGCGCCGTCGCCGACGACATCGACTACCTCTTCGGCCCGCTCGAGCAGATCCCCGGCTACGCCCAGGGCACGGCGCAGACCACGGCCGAAGGTGCGACCACCATGGCCGGCCCGGCCGTCGACCAGACGGCCGAGGCCGTCCTGCCGCCCATTGCCGGCGCAGCGGTCGCCGCCGCGCTCCCCGTCGCCGGCCAGGCCGTGGGCGACGTCGGCATCCTGGCCCAGGACGCACTCGGCGAGACGGCTCCCTTCGCGCAGGGCGTCGTGGGCGAGGTCGGGCCGTTCGCGTACGGCGTGACGGGCGAGGCCCAGTGGCTCGCCGCCGGCGTGGTCTCCGAGGTGCAGCCGATCGTGCAGGCGGTGGTCGCCGACACGGTTGCTCCGTTCGCTCAGGGGGTCGTCGGCGAGGTCGAGCCGTTCGCGTACGGCGTGGCCTCGGACGTCCAGCCGTTCGCCGGCGGCCTCGTGTCCGGTGTCACCGAGGACGCGCGGCCCGCCGCCGGGAACGCCGTCACCGGCGCCCAGGGCATGACCTCGGTCGCCCCGCAGTTCGCCCAGGACGCGGCCTCCATGTACGCGACGCCGGCGTACCCCGCGTACCCCTCGTACGGCATCTGAGTACGTCGCACGAAACGATCACCGGGCGGCCCCCACGGCGGTGGGGGCCGCCCGGCCCCGTGCTCGCCCTCCGTGTCCGCCACCGGCGCGGTCTGTGACAGGTATCACCGCTCCGGTGTGATCTGCGATTTAGGGACCTGTGGTTCACGGGGATAACCTGCGAGACGGACATGCCGCGCTCCCGGACACCGTGTGCGCCTCCCCTGTGACAGCGCAGTCACGTTGCCCTTTGCGGCACGCCCACGCAGATTACGAACCGCGATCACTGCGAATCTTAAGAAGACAAGGGACGGACGCGCGTGGACCTGTTCGAGTACCAGGCGAGGGACCTCTTCGCCAAGCACGGTGTACCGGTGCTGGCCGGTGAAGTCATCGACACGCCTGAGGCGGCGCGCGAGGTGACCGAGCGTCTGGGCGGCCGGTCGGTCGTCAAGGCGCAGGTGAAGGTCGGCGGCCGCGGCAAGGCCGGTGGCGTGAAGCTCGCCTCCGACCCGGCTGACGCGGTCGAGAAGGCCGGTCAGATCCTGGGCATGGACATCAAGGGCCACACGGTCCACAAGGTGATGCTCGCGGAGACCGCTCCGGAGATCGCCGAGGAGTACTACGTCTCGTACCTCCTCGACCGCACCAACCGCACCTTCCTGGCCATGGCGTCGGTGGAGGGCGGCATGGACATCGAGGAAGTCGCGGCCACCAAGCCCGAGGCCCTGGCGAAGATCCCGGTCGACGCCAATGAGGGCGTCACCGCGGAGAAGGCCGCCGAGATCGTCGCCGCCGCGAAGTTCCCGGCCGACGTTGCCGACCAGATCGCCGAGATTCTCCAGACTCTGTGGAAGACCTTCATCGCCGAGGACGCGCTCCTCGTCGAGGTCAACCCGCTCGCGAAGGTCGCCGACGGCCGCGTCATCGCGCTCGACGGCAAGGTCTCGCTCGACGAGAACGCGGACTTCCGCCAGCCCGAGCACGAGGCCCTCGAGGACAAGGCAGCAGCCAACCCGCTCGAGGCTGCTGCGAAGGCCAAGAACCTCAACTACGTCAAGCTCGACGGTGAGGTCGGCATCATCGGCAACGGCGCGGGTCTCGTCATGAGCACCCTCGACGTCGTCGCGTACGCCGGTGAGGCGCACGGCGGCGTGAAGCCCGCCAACTTCCTCGACATCGGTGGCGGTGCCTCCGCCGAGGTCATGGCGAACGGTCTCGAGATCATCCTCGGCGACCCGGACGTCAAGTCCGTCTTCGTCAACGTCTTCGGTGGCATCACCGCGTGCGACGAGGTCGCCAACGGCATCGTCCAGGCCCTGGAGCTGCTCAAGACCAAGGGCGAGGACGTCACCAAGCCGCTGGTCGTGCGCCTCGACGGCAACAACGCGGAGCTGGGTCGCCGGATCCTGTCCGACGCCAACCACCCGCTCGTTCAGCGCGTGGACACCATGGACGGCGCGGCCGACAAGGCCGCTGAGCTCGCGGCTGCGAAGTAAGGGCAGAGGACACCAACACCATGGCTATCTTCCTCACCAAGGACAGCAAGGTCATCGTCCAGGGGATGACCGGTGCCACCGGCATGAAGCACACCAAGCTCATGCTGGGTGACGGCACCAACATCGTCGGCGGCGTGAACCCGCGCAAGGCGGGCACGTCGGTCGACTTCGACGTCCTGTCGGAGACGGGCGAATCGACCACAGTCGAGGTGCCGGTCTTCGGCTCCGTCGCCGAGGCGATGGAGAAGACCGGGGCCGACGTCTCCGTCCTCTTCGTGCCGCCGGCGTTCGCGAAGGCCGCCGTCATCGAGGCGATCGACGCCGAGATCGGGCTGGCCGTCGTCATCACCGAGGGCATCGCGGTGCACGACTCCGCCGCGTTCTGGGCGTACGCCACCGCCAAGGGCAACAAGACCCGGATCATCGGCCCGAACTGCCCCGGTCTGATCACGCCGGGCCAGTCCAACGCCGGCATCATCCCGGGCGACATCACCAAGCCCGGCCGCATCGGTCTGGTGTCGAAGTCCGGCACGCTGACCTACCAGATGATGTACGAGCTCCGTGACATCGGCTTCTCCTCGGCCGTCGGTATCGGTGGCGACCCGGTCATCGGTACGACGCACATCGATGCGCTGGCCGCGTTCGAGGCCGACCCGGAGACCGAGCTGATCGTGATGATCGGTGAGATCGGCGGCGACGCGGAGGAGCGGGCCGCGGACTTCATCGCGAAGAACGTGACCAAGCCGGTCGTCGGCTACGTCGCGGGCTTCACGGCTCCCGAGGGCAAGACGATGGGTCACGCCGGCGCCATCGTGTCCGGCTCTTCTGGCACCGCACAGGCCAAGAAGGAGGCCCTGGAGGCCGCGGGCGTCAAGGTCGGCAAGACGCCGACCGAGACGGCCAAGCTGGCGCGCGAGATCCTCGGCGCGTAACGCTAGGGCGCTGGCCGCCAGGTAACCGCGTTGTGGGCCCGCACCCCTGGGGGTGCGGGCCCACACGCGTCGGGGCCCACATGCGTCGGGGCCCACATGCGTCGGGGCCCACATGCGTCGGGGCCCACATGCGTCGGGGCCCACACGCGTTTGCGGCCCGCGCGCGTCGGGGCCCACACGCGTCGGGGCCCACACCCCTGGGGGGGTGCGGGCCCGCACGCGTTCGCGGTCCGCACGCGTTGCGGGCCCGCGCGCGTTTGCGGCCCGCACGCGTTGGGCCCGCACGCGTTTGCTGTCTGGGCGTTCGTGGACCGCACGTGTGCCGCGGCTGGGTGGGTCAGTGTGGTTGCGGGACCAGGCGTTCCGGTCCGTTGGCCGGTTCCGCCTGGAGCTTCTTGCGCAGTGCCTTGTCCTGCGGGGTCAGCGGCTGCGGGCCCATGTGCGGGGGCACGCCGGGGACGGCCTCACCCGGGGGCTGCGGCGGTTCGTACCGCGTCGGCGCGGTGGCCAGCGCGAGCAGCGTCGCCGCCAGAAGCGCGGTCGTGAGCCCGATCGCCGCCCGCGTCCACAGCTGTGTCCGGTGCTCGCCGGTCGTCCGCACGTGGCGGGCGGGCGGTGGTACGAGCGGTGCGACCGGGGTGAGCTCGGTCAGCCGGGTGTGCAGGACCGACGACTGCTCGGCGGCGGAGGCCGCCGCTCCCACCTCGGGCAGCCGCTCCGCGACCACGGCCCGCGCGTTCAGCAGCCGGCTCGCCGCCGCGGGAGTGCTCGCCTCGGTCTCCGCCGCCGTCTCGGGCAGGTCGAGCCCCACGCCGTCGTACAGCAGGAGGGTGCGGCGGTGCATGGGCGACAGCTCCAGCAGCGCGTCCAGCAGCGCGCGGTCCTCGGCCCTGGCCGGTGGCCGGTCGGGCTCCCTGTGCGCGCGGCGCAGCCGGTGCCAGGGGGAGAGCGCGTACTCGTACGCCGCCGCGCGCACCCATCCGGCCGGGTCCGGGTCGGTGGCGACCTCCGGCCAGCGCTGCCAGGCCTGCTGAAACGCCCGCTCGACGGCCTCGAGCGCGAGCGCGCGCCGGCCGGTGAGCAGGTACGCCTGCCGGACGAGGGCGGGCGCGGCGTTCGCGTACAGCGCGTCGAACGCCTCCGCGGGGCTCGGCGCGTGGGCCGCCGCCGGCACGGGGCGGGGTGGGGCGGTGGCGCCGGCAGCTGCGCCGCCCCAGGCCGGGCGGTCCGACGGCGACGCTGGTGGCGCTGCCCAGCCCGCCTCCGGGGCCGGCGGGCGGGGCGTCGCCGCCGGCCCGGTCGCGGCGCCGGCTTCCAGTTCCGCGCGGATGGTGGCCAGCAGCTTCGCGTACGCCTGGCGCTTGCGCCCGCGTGGGGCGGACCGTCCCGCCTCCCAGGCCCGTACCGTCGCGGCGGTGACCCCGACCGCCTCCGCCACCTCCTCGCAGCTCATCGCCTTCGCCTCACGCAGGCTGCGGCGCTCCTTGGGGGTGGGCAGCGGCATGCCGGACGCGGACCTGGTGCTCTGTGTCATGACGGACTCCATGACGGACTCCGCACAGCACGACGCCGGGCGAAAAAGTACATAAACGTATATTGAGCGACACAGCGGTCATTCGCCTGTTACATGGATAAACCGCGTGTCGTTGGGACCATTGCGGCGTGACTCAAGTGACCGAACGACGCCCGCCGTTGTCGTCGATGCCGCCCTCCGCGCACGCCCGCGCCTCGGCGACCGTCGCCTGCGCGCTCGGCGGCGCGATCGCCGCCGGACTCGGATTCGGCGTGCTCGCCGTCCTGGTCATCGTGCTGTGGATCAGTTCGCCGTACCCGGACAGCGGCCCCGCCGGGGCCATGCACGTCGCCGCCGGGCTGTGGCTGCTGGCGCACGGTACGGAACTGGTCCGGGCCGACACCCTGTCCGGCGTGCCCGCGCCGGTCGGACTGACGCCGCTGCTGCTCGTCGCCCTGCCGGTGGCGCTCGTCCACCGCGCCGCACGGCACTCGCTCGACCCCGGCGAGGAGCCGGACACCCCCGACGGCGCGCCGCTCATCGCCTCGCTGCTCGCCGCGTCGACGCCCGTGGTCACGCCCCGCATCGCGTTCTTCGGGGTGGCGGGCGGCTATCTGCTGGTCGGCGCCGCCATCGCGGTCTACGCGGCGGGCGGCCCGCTGCCCGCCGCCCCGCTGAGTGCCCTGTTCCATGTGCCGCTCGTTGTGGCCGGGGCAGCCGCCGCCGGCGTGTGGACGGCGCGCGGGTACCCGCGCGGTCCGCTCCCGGCGTGGGTGCCCAGCGGCGTACAGAAGACCGTCGCGCGCCCCCGGTTCACCGTCGCACTCCGGGCCGGGGCGGCGGGCGTCCTGGCGCTGCTCGGTGGCGGCGCGCTGCTGACCGCCGTCTCCCTGGTCTGGCACGCGGGCGCGGCCCAGGACGCGTTCCTCCAGCTCACCGGCGTGTGGTCGGGCCGGTTCGCGGTCCTGCTGCTGGCGCTCGCGCTGGTCCCGAACGCCGCCGTGTGGGGGGCCGCCTACGGGCTCGGTCCCGGCTTCGCCCTCGGTACGTCGGCCACCGCCGCCCCGCTCGCCCTGGTCGGCACCCCTGCCCTGCCCCATTTCCCGCTGCTCGCCGCGCTGCCGGCCGAGGGGCCCGGGACGCCGCTGCACTGGTCCGCGGGGGCCGTGCCGGTGGCAGCGGGCATCGCGGTGGCCTGGTTCACCGTACGTACGGCCGCCCCCGCCTTCGCGGTACGGGAGGAGGCCTGGAACTGCCGGGCCACCGCGCTGGTGGCGGCCGGCGGGTCGGTGGTGTGCGCGCTGGCGGCGGCCGTACTGGCGGCGGCGTCCGGCGGCCCGCTGGGCACCGGCCGGCTGGCGGACTTCGGGCCGGTCTGGTGGCAGACGGGCGCGGCGGCGCTGGCCTGGACGCTGGTCCTGAGCGTCCCCCTGTCGCTGGTCCTGCGCGCGTGGCGGCTGCGCGACGGTATGCCGTACGCCTGGCGGCGGACGGTGGGACCGGAGCAGGCCGGCGATCCGGCTCCCGTCGCCCCGGCGAAAGACCCGCGCCCGGCGAAGGACCCGCGCCACCGGGACGTCAAGGCCGACGGCAGGTCCGAGGGGTACGACTTCCTGCCCCCCAGCGGCCCGGCGGCGGATCCGGACACCGGCTCCTGGCACTCCACCCGCGCACGCGAGGTGCGGTGGGCGGCGATCAGGGCGGCGTCTGGCGGGCTGATGCCCGAGCTGCCGCAGGACCGCGACCAGCTGCCGGGGGAGGAGGGCCCGGAACCGGCCGAGCCACCGAGAGACGGCGAGAGCGGGGCTACGGCTTGACGCCGATGACCTTCTCCACCAGTTCCGGCAGCATGTCGTTGCACTTGAGCTGCGACGTCTTGGTCAGCGCGTCCTGCGTGCAGGCGTAGAAGTCGCGGTACACCAGCTGCGTGGTGTACATCCCGGCCACTATCACCAGCGCGAGCGACGCCGTGACCAGACCGCTGACCGCAGCCGTCCGCTGCGGCTTGGCGTTGCCGCCGCTGCCGCCCGCACCACGGCCGGCGGCCCCGGCCGGCGGCGCGGCGGCGTCCGGGGCCGGCACCCGCGGCTCGGCGCGCAGGGAACTGATGCCCCAGTAGAGGGCGAGCGCCCCCAGCAGCAGAGCGATCGCGGGCTGGCCGAACAGCGTGAAGAAGAAGGCCCACATGCCCGACAGCAGCGCGTACCGGGCGCGCCGCTGGGCCGGGTCGGTCGGGTCCCAGCGCATCCCGCCGCCGGCACCGCCCTGGCCGTCTTCCTGCCCGCCACCGGGCTTGCGGCCGAATTCGCCGCCCCCGCTGCCGGGCTGACGGTTGCTCCAGCGGCCACCCCACGGCGAGGGCCGCGAGTCGTCGCCGTCGCGGCCGTCCCCGCTCTCGCCGCCCTCACCCTCGCCGTTCGCCGGGCGTCGCGGCTGCCAGGGCCGGTCCGGACTGCCCTCGGGCGGCGGGGCGAAGGGGTTGTCGTCCCCGTCCGGCGCCGACGGAGGGGTGGGGGACTGGCGTTCCCGCAGCAGCATCGATGAGCCGCGCTCCGCGACGAGGGTGTCGGACAGCGGGAGGCGGAGAGTCGTGCGGCGGCGTCGGTCCGGCATCAGGTGAGCGTCTTCCCCTTGTGTCGTCTGTTCCCCGTACGGGGGAACGGATCCTTCCCAGACGCTACCCCGCGGCCTTCCCCCCGTCCCGTGGGGGCCGCTCGGTGTGCCGGTATCGTTGCTGACGGTCGAGCGCTTCGTAGAGTTCCCCGTATCCCGGGGCCGGAAGCTTTCGTATGACCGTACAAACGGCAGCACCGCGAGAAAGGGCCCCGCTGTGGCCTCCCCTCCCTCCCGTCCGGGAGCCAAGCGCCTTGTGGTGCTGGTGTCCGGGTCCGGTACCAACCTCCAGGCTCTGCTCGACGCCATCGCCGCCGATCCGGCGGGGTACGGGGCCGAGATCGTGGCCGTCGGCGCCGACCGCGCGGGCATCGCCGGGCTGGAGCGGGCGGAACGCGCCGGGCTGCCGACCTTCGTGTGCCCGGTGAAGGCGTACGGCTCGCGCGAGGAGTGGGACGCGGCGCTGGCCGCCGCCACGGCCGCGTACGAACCGGACCTGGTGGTGTCGGCCGGCTTTATGAAGATCGTGGGCAAGGAGTTCCTCGCCCGCTTCGGCGGGCGGTTCGTGAACACCCACCCCGCCCTGCTGCCGAGCTTCCCGGGCGCCCACGGCGTGCGTGACGCGCTCGCGTACGGCGCGAAGGTCACCGGCTGCACCGTCCACTTCGTCGACGACGGCGTCGACACGGGCCCGGTGATCGCCCAGGGTGTGGTCGAGATCCGGGACGAGGACGACGAAACCGCGCTCCATGAGCGCATCAAGGAAGTCGAGCGCAGGCTGCTCGTCGATGTCGTGGGGCGTCTGGCCCGGCACGGCTACCGCATTGAGGGACGAAAGGTAACAATCCAGTGACCGCCGAAGGTACCCAGCGGCCCATCCGCCGCGCACTGGTCAGCGTCTACGACAAGACGGGGCTGGAAGACCTGGCCCGTGGACTGCACGAGGCGGGCGTCACGCTGGTCTCGACCGGCTCCACGGCCTCGAAGATCGCCGCGGCCGGGGTGCCGGTCACCAAGGTCGAGGAGCTCACCGGTTTCCCCGAGTGCCTGGACGGCCGGGTCAAGACCCTGCACCCGCGCGTGCACGCCGGCATCCTCGCCGACCTGCGGCTCGACTCGCACCGCGAGCAGCTGGCGGAGCTGGGCGTGGAGCCCTTCGACCTGGTGGTCGTCAACCTCTACCCCTTCCGGGAGACCGTCGCCTCCGGCGCCACCCCCGACGAGTGCGTCGAGCAGATCGACATCGGCGGCCCCTCGATGGTCCGCGCCGCCGCCAAGAACCACCCGTCCGTCGCGGTCGTCACCAGCCCCGAGCGGTACGCGGACGTGCTCACGGCGGTCCGGGGCGGCGGCTTCGACCTGCCGGCCCGTAAGCGCCTGGCGGCGGAGGCCTTCCAGCACACGGCCGCGTACGACGTCGCCGTCGCCTCCTGGTTCACCGGCTCGTACGCCCCGGAGGAGGGCACGCCCCTCCCCGAGTTCCTGGCCGGCGCGTGGGAGCGCAAGGCCACCCTCCGGTACGGCGAGAACCCCCACCAGGGCGCCGCGCTCTACACCGACGGGCAGCCGGGCGGGCTGGCCAACGCCGAGCAGCTGCACGGCAAGGAGATGTCCTTCAACAACTACGTGGACACCGAGGCCGCGCGCCGTGCCGCCTTCGACCACGACGAGCCGTGCGTCGCGATCATCAAGCACGCCAACCCGTGCGGCATCGCGGTCGCCGCGGACGTCGCCGAGGCGCACCGCAAGGCGCACGCCTGCGACCCGCTGTCGGCGTTCGGCGGCGTCATCGCCGTCAACCGCCCGGTGAGCGTGGCGATGGCCGAGCAGGTCGCGGAGATCTTCACCGAGGTCATCGCCGCCCCGGCGTACGAGGACGGGGCCGTGGAGATCCTGGCCCGGAAGAAGAACATCCGGGTCCTGAAGGTCGACGGCACCCCGCTGCAGTCCGGTGACCTCAAGCCGATCTCCGGGGGCGCGCTGCTCCAGGAGTCGGATGCCTTCCAGGCGGAGGGCGACGACCCCGCCAACTGGACGCTCGCCACCGGTGAGGCGCTCTCCCCGGCGGAGCTCGCCGAGCTGGCCTTCGCGTGGAAGGCCTGCCGTGCCGTGAAGTCCAACGCGATCCTGCTGGCCAAGGACGGCGCGTCCGTCGGCGTCGGCATGGGACAGGTCAACCGGGTCGACTCCGCGAAGCTCGCGGTCGAGCGCGCGGGCGAGGAGCGGGCGCGGGGGGCGTACGCCGCGTCCGACGCGTTCTTCCCGTTCCCCGACGGCCTGGAGATCCTGCTGGAGGCGGGCATCAAGGCCGTGGTGCAGCCGGGCGGTTCGGTCCGCGACGAGCAGGTGGTGGAGGCCGCGAAGAAGGCGGGCGCGACGATGTACTTCACCGGTACGCGGCATTTCTTTCATTAGGCACGGTTTCCACTGATCGTGGTAACGCGAAGGCCGCGCTCCCCGAAAGGGGGCGCGGCCTTCGCGCGTACGGGGGTCAGGTCACTGGGACTTGACGACCACCGAGGAGCAGACCTTGTCCGCGAACGTCTGCTTCTTCGCGTCCCACAGCGGCCACAGCCAGCCGAGGTAGCAGGCGAGGCTGTCCAGGAAGTGGGCGAGACGGCGGACGAACGCCATGCCGACGCCGAGCGGCTGGCCGTCGGCCTCGCGCAGCAGTCGGATGCCCATGGCCTTCTTGCCGATCGTCTGACCGGTCTTGCCCTCCTGGATCAGCTGCCAGATCATCACGCCGATCAGGCCGAGGCCGCCGATGACCGACAGGATCATGCCCACGGAGTCGCCGATGCTGCCGCCGATGAGGACCAGGACGTACGGAACCATGTAGATGAGGCCGTCGATCAGGGTGCCGGCGAACCGCAGGCCCCAGTGCGCGAACTCGGGCATCCCGCCGTACGGGGCGCCGGCCTGCTGCGGGTACGCGCCGTACGGCTGGGCCGGCTGCGCGGGCTGCTGGGGGTAGCCGTAACCCTGCTGGGGCACGCCCTGCGGGGCCTGCTGCGGGTATCCGTAGCCGGGCTGGCCCTGGGGCTGGCCATACGGGTTGGGCTGACCCTGCGGGGGCTGCTGCCCGTACGGGTTGTTCGGGTCGCCGAAGCTCATGGGGAGGTTCCTCCGTTGGACGTGCGGGGACGGCGCGGTCCGCGCGGAGGAAAATATGGAACTAAGCGGTCCGCCCCCCGGCACTGCCCGCGGCATGCGCGGATCATCGTTGTAGGACTGTCCTCTTTTTGTCCAGTCGGTATCGCCAGGTGTTGTGCAAGTGCAACCTCTTCGACGGGCTGACGGAGGGGTGCGCGGGTGGGGTCGCGGTCCGGCCGCGCGGCCGGATTGGAACCTGGGCGGGTGCATCCGCGAGGATGGGTGCATGACCGCCCAGATTCTCGATGGCAAGGCCACCGCAGCCGCGATCAAGTCCGACCTGACCGCCCGTGTGGCGGCCCTGAAGGCGCAGGGGGTCACCCCGGGCCTGGGGACCCTGCTGGTCGGGGACGACCCCGGCAGCCGCTGGTACGTCAACGGCAAGCACCGCGACTGCGCCGAGGTCGGCCTCGCCTCGATCCAGCGCGAACTGCCCGGCACCGCCACCCAGGAGGAGATCGAGGCGGTCGTACGCGAGCTGAACGAGAACCCGGAGTGCACGGGGTACATCGTCCAACTCCCGCTGCCCAAGGGCATCGACACCAACCGGGTCCTGGAGCTGATGGATCCGGCCAAGGACGCGGACGGGCTGCACCCGATGAGCCTCGGCCGGCTGGTGCTGAACGAGACCGGGCCGCTGCCGTGCACCCCGTACGGCATCGTGCAGTTGCTCCGGCACCACGGGGTCGAGATCAACGGGGCGCATGTCGTGGTCGTCGGCCGCGGTATCACCATCGGCCGGCCGATGCCGCTCGTGCTGACCCGCAAGTCCGAGAACGCGACGGTGACGCAGTGCCACACGGGTACGCGCGATCTGTCCGCGCAGCTCAGGCGCGCCGACATCATCGTCGCCGCGGCCGGTGTCCCGCACCTGGTCAAGCCGGAGGATGTCAAGCCGGGGGCCGCCGTCCTCGACGTCGGTGTCAGCCGGGACGAGAACGGCAAGATCGTCGGAGACGTGCACCCCGGGGTGACCGAGGTGGCCGGCTGGGTCGCGCCGAACCCGGGCGGGGTCGGCCCGATGACGCGGGCGCAGCTGCTGGTCAACGTCGTCGAAGCGGCCGAGCGGGCGGCTCGGGCCGGCAGCTGACCCACAGGAACCACAGCGGGCGGAGAGGGCGAGACATGGCGGCAGAAGCGCACCAGGAAGACGACGCGGCCACGCGCCCCGAAACCCCTGCCCCGGCCCCGGAGCCCGGACCGGACACCGGGCCCGGGCGTGAGCCCCGGGCTGCGGGCGAGGACGTCGCCGGGCCGGCCGGTGCGGCGGAGGATGCCGGGCCCGTCGTGCCCGGGGCCGTCAGTGCTCCGGGGGCCGACGGGGTGGCCGGGCGGGTCTCGCGGCGGTTTCCCTCCGTCACCCGCGACACCGCCCGCCCCGAGGGCGGCGGCCGGGCCGCGCCCGGTGACGCGCCCGCCCCGGCGCGCCAGTGGCCGCTGCTCGCCGTGCTCGGCGCCACCGCCGCAGGGCTGCTCGTCACCGCCCTCGGCCATGCCCGCATCGGCTGCCTGGTCATCGGCCTCGCGCTGATCGGCGGTGCCGTACTGCGCCGCGTGCTGCCCTCGGTGGGCATGCTCGCCGTGCGTTCCCGCTTCACGGACATGGTCACGTACGGACTGCTCGGCGTCGCCATCACGCTGCTGGCCCTCGTGGCGCAGCCCGACCCCTGGCTGGAGCTGCCGTTCCTCGAGGAAGCCGTCCGCTTCACGATCCGATAGCGGGATCTCCTTCGCGGGATCTCCTTCGCGGGATCTCCTCAGTGGGATCCCGCCCCGACATGACCCTCGCAGAAGCTGTCGGATTCTCACGACGTCAAGTATCTTGATGACGAGATAAATCGGCGCAGTCGTGATGCGAGAGGGATGTTCACCTGATGGCCAAGATCAAGGTAGCCAACCCCGTCGTCGAGCTCGACGGGGACGAGATGACCCGCATCATCTGGTCCTTCATCAAGGACAAGCTGATCCTTCCGTACCTCGATGTCGAGCTGAAGTACTTCGACCTGGGCATGGAGAACCGTGACGCCACCAACGACCAGGTGACGGTCGACGCCGCCCACGCCATCCAGCGGTACGGCGTCGGCGTCAAGTGCGCCACGATCACACCGGACGAGGCGCGCGTCGAGGAGTTCAAGCTCAAGGCGATGTACCGCTCGCCGAACGGCACCATCCGCAACATCCTCGGCGGCGTGATCTTCCGCGAGCCGATCATCATCGAGAACGTGCCGCGCCTCATCCCCGGCTGGACCAGGCCGATCGTCGTCGGCCGGCACGCCTTCGGCGACCAGTACCGCGCCACCGACCTGAGGGTCCCGGGTCCCGGCACCCTCACCATGACGTACACCCCGAAGGACGGCTCCGAGCCGGTCGAGCTGGAGGTCCACGAGTTCCCGGGGGCCGGCGTCGCGCTGTCCATGTACAACCACGACGAGTCGATCCGCGACTTCGCGCGCGCCTCGTTCCGTTACGGCCTGGCCCGCGACTTCCCGGTGTACATGTCCACGAAGAACACGATCCTCAAGAAGTACGACGGCCGCTTCAAGGACCTCTTCCAGGAGATCTTCGACGCCGAGTTCAAGGCGGACTTCGAGAAGGCCGGCCTCACCTACGAGCACCGTCTCATCGACGACATGGTCGCCTCGGCCCTGAAGTGGGAGGGCGGCTACGTCTGGGCGTGCAAGAACTACGACGGCGACGTCCAGTCCGACATCGTCGCGCAGGGCTTCGGCTCGCTCGGCCTGATGACCTCGGTCCTGATGTCCCCCGACGGCAGGACCGTCGAGGCCGAGGCGGCCCACGGCACGGTCACCCGCCACTACCGCCGGCACCAGCAGGGCAAGGCGACCTCCACCAACCCGCTCGCCTCGATCTTCGCCTGGACCCGGGGTCTCGCCCACCGCGGCAGGCTGGACGGCTCCCCCGAGGTCACCGGCTTCGCCGAGACGCTGGAACAGGTCTGCGTCGAGACCGTCGAGAGCGGCCGGATGACCAAGGACCTCGCGCTGCTCATCTCGAAGGACGCTCCGTGGCTGACCACGGAGCAGTTCCTGGACGCGCTGGACACCAACCTGCGGAAGAGGACGGCCTCCGCCTGACCGTCCGCCGCGGCACTGTCCCGCCTGCGGTCCCGCCCGTCCGACTCCTGCTTGGAGCGGGCGGGCGGCGGCGTGCCCGCGGGGTGGGACACTGGTTGCGGCTGGTCCTGTCCCCCGGACAGGACCTCCGGGACATCCGGCGCGCGAGGGGGCGCATCGATGTCCCGAATGCCCCCGTGCGCCCCGGCCCCAGGAACTGACATCCTGGCCCGGCGCATCTCTCTGGTCAGCCAGCTGGTCAGCCAGGAGAAGGGCGCGGGGGGCACAGCAGGGCGCAATATCGGCACGTACGGGGGGACAAGGGGGGAAGCATGCCTCGTTGGAGGGAGCTACCGGAGGAACTCGACCCGCAGGTCAGGGAGTTTGCCAGCCAGCTGCGCAGGCTCGTCGACCGCAGCGGGCTGAGTATCGCCGCGGTGGCGGACCGGACCGGCTACAGCAAGACGTCCTGGGAGCGGTATCTGGGCGGCCGGCTGCTCGCGCCCAAGGGCGCGGTCGTCGCGCTGGCCGAGGTGACCGGCACGAATCCGAATCACCTCACCACCATGTGGGAGCTCGCGGAGCGTGCCTGGAGCCGGTCCGAGATGCGGCACGACATGACCATGGAGGCGATCCGGATCTCCCAGGCGCGGGCCGCGCTCGGCGAGTTCGGATCGGCCGGCAGGCCTGCGGGCGCCAAGAACGGCCGGGCGGGTACGGGCGGCCGCGCCACCCCGCCGCGGACCGGCTCGGGCGCACCCGCGGGCGCACCCACGGGCGGCCCGTCCGGCGCCGGCGGCAGTGCTGCCGGGCGCGGTTCCGCCGCCGCGCCGCAGGGGCCCGGCGGCCAGGACCGGTCCGTACGCCGCCGGGAGCCGGCGCCCGGCAAGCCGAAGCGCAAGGCGACCATGTTCCTCGCGGGCCTGGTCGGCGCGCTGCTGGTGATCGCGGCCGCCGTGCTCTTCACCGACCTCGGCGGCACCGCCGACGACGGCAAGGCGGCCGGGAAGCCGGCGGTCACCCCCACCACGAGCACGCCCGCGCTGCCCGCCGGCGTGAAGTGCAAGGGCGGCGACTGCACCGGCAAGGACCCGGAGGTCATGGGCTGCGGCGGCACGCTGGCCACGACCACGGCCAGGGCCACGGTCGGCACCGCTCTGGTCGAGGTGCGCTACAGCAAGACGTGCGCCGCGGCATGGGCCCGCATCACCCAGGCCGCGGTCGGCGACACGGTGCAGATAACGTCCGGCGGCTCGGGCGCGCAGAACGGCACGGTGAACGCCGACAAGGACGCGTACACGCCCATGACGGCGGCCGCCGAGGCCACCGACGCCAAGGCGTGCGCGACCCTGACGACCGGTGTGAAGGGGTGCACCGAGCAGGAGTGAGGGACGCGCCGGCCGGCGGGGCACGCCGGGTGGGACACGGGTGCGCGCGTTCCACCCCGGGCGGGGCCGGGAGTGCGCGCCGTCCCGGGTCCGATAGCCTGACCGCTGGAGGTCTCTTCACGTCAAGATTCGTGGGAGGCGTCCAGCACCCGGGGCAGGGAGCCCCACCGCCAGCTGTCTTACGGAGATCGCCATGACCCGCACTCCCGTGAATGTCACCGTCACCGGCGCGGCCGGCCAGATCGGCTACGCGCTGCTCTTCCGCATCGCCTCCGGCCACCTGCTCGGCGCGGATGTGCCGGTCCGGCTCCGTCTGCTCGAGATCCCGCAGGGTCTCAAGGCCGCCGAGGGCACCGCCATGGAGCTCGACGACTGCGCCTTCCCGCTGCTGCAGGGCATCGACATCACCGACGACCCGAACGTCGCCTTCGACGGCGCGAACGTGGCCCTCCTGGTCGGCGCCCGCCCGCGTACGAAGGGCATGGAGCGCGGCGACCTCCTCTCCGCCAACGGCGGCATCTTCAAGCCGCAGGGCAAGGCCATCAACGACCACGCCGCGGACGACATCAAGGTCCTCGTCGTCGGCAACCCGGCCAACACCAACGCGCTCATCGCGCAGGCCGCGGCCCCGGACGTGCCCGCCGGGCGCTTCACCGCGATGACCCGCCTGGACCACAACCGCGCGATCTCGCAGCTCGCGCAGAAGACCGGTGTGGCGGTCTCCGAGATCAAGCGCCTCACCATCTGGGGCAACCACTCGGCCACCCAGTACCCGGACGTCTTCCACGCCGAGATCGCCGGCAAGAACGCCGCCGAGGTCGTGAACGACGAGGCCTGGCTCGCCGACACCTTCATCCCGACCGTCGCCAAGCGCGGTGCGGCGATCATCGAGGCCCGTGGCGCGTCCTCGGCCGCCTCGGCCGCCAACGCCGCGATCGACCACGTGCACACCTGGGTCAACGGCACCGCCGCGGGCGACTGGACCTCGATGGGTATCCCGTCGGACGGCTCGTACGGCGTGCCCGAGGGCATCATCTCCTCCTTCCCGGTCACCACGAAGGACGGGAAGTACGAGATCGTGCAGGGCCTGGAGATCAACGACTTCTCCCGCGCCCGCATCGACGCCTCCGTCAAGGAGCTCGAGGAGGAGCGCGACGCGGTCCGCGAGCTCGGCCTGATCTGAGGTCATACGTCCGGAACGTCCCCCGCGGCCACGGCTGCCGGGGGACGTTTCGCTTTCCCCCTCAGTGACACATGACACGTTCGGCCACTGATTGCGCATGCATCCCCGACTTCGGGGGAGGGGTCCCGTTCTCCGGTCAGAACCGGTCGGAAACGCAACGGGAACGGAAGGCAATCGGGACGTGTCGGCACAACAGACCATTCATGCGGGCGGCGTATGGCGCGCCGCCGCCTCCGGTGCCACCCGGGAGATACTCGACCCCGCCGACGGCAGGCCGTTCGCGGTCGTCGCCGAAGGGTCGGCCGAGGACGTGGACACCGCGGTCTCCGCCGCGCGCGAGGCCTTCGACGCGGGCGAGTGGCCCCGTACACCGGTCGCCGAACGGGCGGCCCTGCTGCGGCGGGTGGCCGACCTCCTCCAGCGCGACCGCGAGGAACTCGGGCTGCTGGAGAGCCGGGACGCCGGCAAGACGCTCGAAGAGGGCCGCGTCGACGTCGACTGCGTGACCGATGCCTTCCGTTACTTCGCCGACCTCGTGATGAACGAGAGCGGCGGACGGGTCGTGGACGCCGGCTCGGAGCAGATCCACAGCGTGGTGGTGCACGAGCCCGTCGGGGTCTGCGCGCTGATCACCCCCTGGAACTATCCACTGCTCCAGGCGAGTTGGAAGATTGCCCCGGCGCTGGCCGCGGGCAATACTTTTGTGCTCAAGCCGAGTGAGATCACCCCGCTGACGACGATCGCGCTGATCGGACTGCTCGCTGAGGCCGGACTGCCGGCCGGCGTCGCCAACCTGGTCACGGGCGCCGGGGATCCGGTGGGCGCACGGATGGCCGAGCACCCGGACGTCGACCTGGTCTCGTTCACCGGCGGCCTGGCCAGCGGCACCAAGGTGATGCGGGCCGCCGCCGCCGGCGTGAAGAAGGTCGCCCTGGAGCTCGGCGGCAAGAACCCCAACGTCGTCTTCGCGGACGCCTGCGCGACGGACCAGGGCTTCGACACGGCCGTCGACCAGGCGCTGAACGCCGCGTTCATCCACAGCGGCCAGGTCTGCTCCGCCGGTTCCCGGCTCATCATCGAGGAGTCCGTACGCGACCGCTTCGTCGCGGAGCTGGCCCGCCGGGCCGGCCGGATCCGGCTCGGCCGGGGCACCGCGAAGGGCGTCGAGTGCGGCCCCCTCGTCTCCGCGCAGCAGCTCGCCAGGACCGAGGCGTACGTCGCCTCCGCGCTGGACGACGGTGCGGTCCTGCGGACCGGCGGGGTGCGCCCCGAACCCTCCGAGGAGCGCCCCGAGGGCGGCTACTTCTACGCGCCCACCGTGCTGGACCTGTGCCACGGCGACATGCGGGTCGTACGGGAGGAGGTCTTCGGGCCGGTCCTGACCGTGGAGACCTTCCACACCGAGGACGAGGCCGTCGCCCTCGCCAACGACACCGAGTACGGGCTCGCAGGCGCGGTGTGGACCGCCGACGCCGGCCGTGCGCGGCGCGTCGCCGGGCGGCTCCGGCACGGGACCGTGTGGATCAACGACTTCCACCCGTACCTGCCGCAGGCCGAATGGGGCGGGTTCGGGAAGTCCGGCATCGGGCGTGAGCTGGGGCCGAGCGGGCTCGCCGAGTACCGCGAGGCCAAGCACATCTACCAGAACCTCGACCCGCGCCCGGTGCGCTGGTTCGCGGGCTGACCACCCGCACGCCGGCAGGGAGCCGTACGTATGCAGGAACGCAAGAGACCGGAGGGTCAGCACTTCATGGCCGAATACGACTATGTCGTCGTCGGGGGCGGTACGGCGGGGTCCGTCATCGCATCCCGGCTCACCGAGGATCCCGGTGTCCGGGTCGCCGTCATCGAGGGCGGGCCCTCCGACGTCGACCGCCCGGAGGTCCTGACGCTGCGGCGCTGGATGGGGCTGCTGGGCGGCGACCTGGACTACGACTACCCCACCACCGAGCAGCCACGCGGCAATTCGCACATCCGGCACAGCCGGGCCCGCGTGCTCGGCGGCTGCTCCTCGCACAACACGCTGATCGCGTTCCGGCCGCTGCCGTCCGACTGGGACGAATGGGCCGCCGCCGGGGCCGAGGGCTGGGACGCCGCGGCCATGGACCCGTACTTCGACCGGCTGCTCAACAACATCGTCCCGGTCGACGAGAAGGACCGGAACCCCATCGCCCGCGACTTCGTCGACGCGGCGCAGGCGGCGCTCGGCGTGCCGCGCGTGGAGGGGTTCAACCGTGCGCCCTTCCACGAGGGGACCGGCTTCTTCGACCTCGCGTACCACCCCGAGGACAACAAGCGCTCCAGCGCCTCGGTCGCCTACCTCCACCCCTTCCTGGACCGGCCCAACCTGCACATCGCGCTGGAGACCTGGGCGTACCGGCTGGAGTTCGACGGTGCCGGTGCCGGCGCGCGGGCGACCGGGGTGCGAGTGCGGACCAGGGACGGCGAGGAGCTGCTGATCGAAGCCGCCCGCGAAGTCGTGGTGTGCGCGGGGGCGGTGGACACCCCGCGGCTGCTGCTGCACTCCGGCATCGGCCCGAAGGCGGAACTCGACGCGCTCGGCATACCGGTCGTGCACGATCTGCCGGGCGTGGGCGAGAACCTGCTCGACCACCCCGAGTCGGTCATCGTCTGGGAGACGGACGGGCCGATCCCCGAGAACTCGGCGATGGACAGCGACGCCGGACTCTTCGTGCGGCGCGACCCGCACAGCGCCGGGCCGGACCTGATGTTCCACTTCTACCAGATCCCCTTCACCGACAACCCGGAGCGGCTGGGGTACGAACGGCCCGCGCACGGGGTGTCGATGACCCCCAACATCCCCAAGCCGCGCAGCCGCGGCCGGCTGTACCTGACCAGCGCCGATCCCGCCGTCAAGCCGGCGCTGGACTTCCGCTACTTCACCGACCCGGACGACTACGACGGCCGCACGCTCGTCGACGGCATCCGCATCGCCCGCGAGATCGCGGCGACCCAGCCGCTCGCCGGCTGGCTGAAGCGCGAGGTCTGTCCCGGCCCCGAGGTGACCTCCGACGAGGCGCTGAGCGAGTACGCGCGCAAGGTCGCGCACACCGTGTACCACCCCGCGGGGACCTGCCGCATGGGTTCTTCCACCGATGAACTCGCCGTAGTATCCCCGGACTTGAGGGTCCGGGGTCTCGACGGCATCCGTATCGCCGACGCGTCCGTCTTCCCGACGATGCCCGCGGTGAACCCGATGATCGGCGTGCTGATGGTTGGGGAGAAATGCGCGGAACTGCTGTCCGCAGGCCGCCCGACCGATGGAGGTGACCCGCGATGACCCAGGAACCCGCTGCCACGGCCCCCGTCTTCGCCGTCCGCAATCTGTGGAAGGTCTTCGGGCCCAAGGCGGACCGCGTCCCGGGCAACCCGGAGTTCGCCGACCTCTCCGCCGAGGAGCTGCGCGGCCGTACCCGGTGCACGGCCGCCGTCCGCGACGTCTCTTTCGACGTCCGCAAGGGCGAGGTCTTCGTCGTCATGGGCCTGTCCGGCTCCGGCAAGTCCACGCTCGTACGCACCCTGACCCGGCTCGTCGAACCCACCGCCGGTTCGATCGCCATCGACGGCGAGGACGTGCTGTCGATGGACCGGGCGCGTCTGCGTGAGCTGCGCAGACACCGTGCCGCGATGGTCTTCCAGCACTTCGGGCTGCTGCCGCACCGGTCGGTCGTCGACAACGTCGCGTACGGCCTGCAGATCCAGGGCGTCGGCAAGGCGGAACGCCGGGCACGGGCCGCGGAGATGGTCGCGAAGGTGGGGCTCGCGGGGCTGGAGGACCGCCGCCCCGGACAGCTCTCGGGCGGCCAGCAGCAGCGTGTCGGGCTCGCCCGCGCGCTCGCCGTCGACCCCGAGGTGCTGCTCTTCGACGAGCCGTTCAGCGCGCTCGATCCGCTGATCCGGCGGGACATGCAGGAGGAGGTGATCCGGCTGCACCGGGAGGAGGGCCGCACGATGGTCTTCATCACCCACGACCTGAACGAGGCGCTGCGTCTCGGCGACCGGATCGCACTGATGCGGGACGGGCGGATCGTGCAGCTCGGCACGCCCGAGGAGATCGTGGGCGCGCCGGCCGACGACTACGTACGGGACTTCGTCCGCGACGTACCGCGCGAGCAGGTGCTCACCGCCCGTACGGCGATGCGCCGGCCGGCCGACGGCGAGGCCGACGCGGGCCCGGCGATCGCCCCGGACGCGACCTGCGTCGAGGCGATCGAGGCGGTGGCCCGCTCGGGCGGCCCGGTCCGGGTCGTCGACAACGGCCGCTGTGTCGGCGTGGTCGACCACGAGGGGCTCCTCGCGGTGGTGGCGGGTCTGCCCACGGACAGGGCGGTAGCGGCGTGACCGCCGCCGTCCCGGCCTCCGTTCCCGCGGCCAAGGCCGCGCCCGGCGGGGTGTCCGCGCGGCTTCGGCGGCCCCTCGTGCGGAAGTTGCTCGTGCTCGCCGTCGCCGCTCTTGTGCTCGTGCCCCTCGGGGCCGGTCTGTGGGGCGGCGGGAGCTGGCCCGGGGCGCTGAGTGTGGACGTGTCCGGGCCCCTCGACGACGTCAACCGGTGGGTCGTCGACAACCGCGAGACGCATCCGCTGTTCCTGTACTTCCTGCTGCACCTGTCGAACACCGCCACCGACGCCGTCGACGCCGTGTACCAGCTCCTCGACGCGCTCGGCTGGGCCGGCGTCACCGTCGCCGCCGTGCTGGCCGGCTGGCGGGCCGGCGGCCTGCGCGTCGCGGGCACCGCGCTCGGCGCGTTCGCCGTGTGCGGCCTGCTCGGGATGTGGGACCCGACCCTCGTCACCATCGCCCTGATGGTCGTCGCCGTCGCCGTCTCCGCGCTGCTCGGCGTCGCGCTCGGCCTCGCCGCCGGGCTGTCCGACCGGGTCGACCGGGCACTGCGGCCGGTCCTCGACACCATGCAGGTACTGCCGGCGTTCGCGTACCTCCTGCCGTTCGTGCTGGTCTTCGGCACCGGCACGCCCGCCGCGCTCTTCTGCACGGTCATCTACGCCGCCCCGCCCATGGCCCGGCTCACCGCCCTCGGGCTGCGCGGCGCCGACCCCGCCGCGCTGGAGGCATCGGCCTCCCTCGGCGCGAGCGGGATGCAGCGGCTGTGGACGGCCCGGCTGCCGCTGGCCCGCAAGGAGATGCTGCTCGGCCTCAACCAGACGATCATGATGGCCCTGTCGATGGTGGTCATCGCCGCCCTCGTCGGCGCCGGCGGCCTCGGCGAAGAGGTCTACGAGGCGCTGTCGACCGTCGACGTCGGCGGCGCGCTCGCCGCGGGCATCCCGATCGTGCTGATCGCCGTCTGGCTGGACCGGACCACCGCCGCTGCCGGCGACCGGATCGGTGCCGGCGTCCCGGACGAGGGCGCCGGGCGGCTGCCGTGGCTGCGCGGATGGCTGCACGGGTGGCGCGGCTGGGGGCTGGTCGCCGTCGCGACCGGCTGCGCGGCCGCCGTCCGCTCCGGCACCTGGCCGGAGAAGTGGACGTACGAGATCTCCACCCCCGTCAACACCGCCCAGGACTGGATCACCGCCAACCTCGCCTCCGGCGTCCCCGTGCTCGGCGGCACCGAGGTGTGGTCGGAGAACTTCACCGCCTGGCTGCTCAACCCGCTGCGCGACGGCCTGGAGTGGCTGCCCTGGTGGTCACTCCTGCTGCTGGTGGCCGCTCTCGCCTGGCTGGTGGGCACCTGGCGTACCGCGCTCACCGCCACCCTCGCCCTGGCCGCGGTCGGCGTGCTCGGCGTGTGGACGGTCTCCCTCGACACCCTCTCCCAGGTGATCGCGGCCGTCGCGCTCACCCTCCTCGCCGGGGTCGCGATCGGCGTACTCGCCGCCCGTGCCGGCTGGGTCGAGCGGTGCCTGCGGCCCGTCCTGGACGTACTCCAGACCATGCCGCAGTTCGTGTATCTCATCCCGGTCGTCGCGCTGTTCGGCGTCACCAGGGTCTCGGCGATCATCGCCGCGGTCGTGTACGCGCTGCCCGCCGTCGTCCGGATCACCACCCAGGGCGTCAGGGAGGTCGACCCGGCCGCACTGGAGGCCGCCCGCTCGATGGGCGCCGGAACCCGGCAGCAACTCCTCCAGGTGCAGCTGCCGCTGGCCCGCCCCGCGCTGCTGCTCGCCGTCAACCAGGGTGTCGTGCTCGTCCTCGCGATGGTCATCATCGGCGGCCTGGTCGGCGGCGGCGCCCTCGGCTACGACGTCGTCAAGGGCCTCTCCAAGGGCGAACTGGGCCTCGGCCTGACCGCGGGCGCGGCGATCGTCTGCCTCGGCCTGGTACTGGACCGCGTCACCCAGCCCGCCGCCCGTACCCGTAAGGACAACCACTCATGAGAAGAGACCTGTTCACGATGCGCCGAAGTCACCAGCTCACCGCCGCCCTCTCCGCCCTCGGCATCCTCGCGCTGAGCGCGTGCGGCGCCGCCGACACCGGCAAGAAGGACGACGTCGGCGGCGACAGAACGGTCCGGCTGACCGTTCCCTCGTGGGTCGGCGCCGAGGCCAACGTCGCCGTGGCGAAACACCTCCTGGAGAAGGAGCTCGGCTACAAGGTCAAGACCCAGCAGATGGGCGAGGTCCTGGCCTGGGACGCGCTCGCCAAGGGCGACATCGACGCGATCCTGGAGGACTGGGGCCACCCCAAGCAGGAGAAGAACTACGTCGAGGACAAGAAGACCGTCGTGGGCGGCGGCGACCTCGGTGTCACCGGGCACATCGGCTGGTTCGTGCCGAAGTACTGGGCCGACAAGAACCCCGATGTCACCGACTGGAAGAACCTCAACAAGTACGCCGACGACCTGCGGACCGGGGAGAGCGGCGGCAAGGGACAGCTGCTGGAGGGCTCGCCCGACTACGTCACCCACGACGACGCGATCATCAGCAACCTCAAGCTGAACCTGAAGACGAAGTACGCCGGCTCCGAGGCCGCCCAGATCACCGAGATCAAGAAGAACGCCGAGGCCAAGAAGCCCTTCCTGACCTACTGGTGGACTCCGCAGTGGCTGAACGCGCAGGTCGAGATGGTGGAGGTGAAGCTGCCCGAGTACAAGGAGGGCTGTGACGCCGACCCGAAGAAGGTCGCCTGTGCCTACCCGCACACGCCGCTGCAGAAGTTCTTCAACGCGGACTTCGCGAAGGACGGCGGGGAGGCCGCTCAGTTCCTGAAGAACTTCAAGTGGACCACCGAGCAGCAGAACGAGGTCGCGCTGATGATCGCGGGGGAGAAGCTGTCGCCCGAGGCCGCGGCCGAGAAGTGGGTCAAGGCGAACGAGCCGACCTGGAAGGCGTGGCTGCCCAAGAAGTAGCCGGCTGTACGACGGGGAGCGGGCCGGCATGCCCGCTCCCCGCAGCCGCAGGTCCTGTACGGCTTAGGGCCTGTCCCGCGGCGGCAGCAGATCCCGTGCGATCTGCTGTACCGCCGCCATCGCCCGGCGCTGAAGCCCGGGGCCGAACGTGATCCGGGCGGCGCCCAGTTCGCCGAGACGGCGCGGCGCCGGAAAGTCCGGGTGTGCGACCGCGTTGAGCGGGACCGGGACCGCGGCCGCCAGCTCCGGGAGCAGCTCGGGCGGCGCCATGATCGGGTAGATGCAGTCGGCTCCCGCCGCGGCGTACAGCCGGGCGCGCTCGATGGCCGGACCGGCCTCCGGCACCCCCCGGAGGAACGTGTCCACCCGCGCGTTGACGAACAGCCGGTCGCCGGCCTCCGCCCGTACCTCGGCCAGCCAGTCCGCGTGCCGGTGCGGGTCCTTCAGGACGCCGTCCGAGGAGTCCTCCAGGTTGCAGCCCACCGCACCGGTGTCGAGGATGCGGGCGACGAGCTCCTTGGGGGCGAGGCCGTAGCCGTCCTCGACATCGGCCGACACCGGGACGGAGACGGACCGCACGATCCGCGCCACCGCCGCGAACATCTCGTCCGCGGGCGTCGAGCCGTCCTCGTACCCGAGGGACGCCGCGACCCCCGCACTGGGGGTCGCGAGCGCCGGGAACCCGGCGTCGGCGAAGACCCGCGCGCTGGCCGCGTCCCAGGGGCCGGGCAGGATCAGCGGATCGGCGGCCCGGCGGCCGTGATGGAGCGCGCGGAACGCGGCGACGGCCCCGCCACCGGGTGCCGTGGTCACTTGTAGGCGCCGGGCGTGTAGTGGCCCGGGACCATACGGGTGGACACCGCGAAGCGGTTCCAGGCGTTGATGACGGTGATGGCCGCGATCAGCTGGGCCAGCTCGGCTTCGTCGAAGGACTTGGCGGCCCGCTCGTACACCTCGTCCGGCACGAAGCCGTCGGTGAGGACGGTGACCGCCTCGGTGAGCTCGATCGCCGCGATCTCCTTCTCGGTGTAGAAGTGCCGCGACTCCTCCCACGCGCTGAGCTGGACCACGCGCTCGACCGTCTCGCCCGCCGCGAAGGCGTCCTTGGTGTGCATGTCGAGGCAGAACGCGCAGTGGTTGAGCTGCGAGGTGCGGATCTTCACCAGTTCCAGGAGGGCCGGGGCGAGGGGCCCCTTCCTGGCCGCCGCATCGAGGCCGATCATGGCCTTGTAGACCTCGGGAGCGTGCTTCGCCCACTGGAGCCGGGGGGTGTGCTCGGGTGCGTACGCGGTGTTCTCGTTCGTCGTCATGGAGATCACGTTACGGGGTAAGTCACCCACGGGTATGGTCCACTTCCATGACGGAATCGTGGGCCACTTTCGGCGCCGACCTGCATCTGGAACTCTCCGGTTCCGGGGTGCGCGCGGGGCTCATGGACGCGCTGCGCGAGGCCGTCCGTACGGGCCGGCTGGCACCCGGCACCCGGCTGCCGTCCTCCCGCTCGCTCGCCGCCGACCTGGGCATCGCCCGCAACACCGTCGCCGACGCGTACGCCGAGCTGGCCGCCGAGGGCTGGCTCACCGCGCGGCAGGGCTCCGGGACCCGGGTGGCCCCGCGCGCCGCCGCCCGCCGGGCGCCGGCCGGGAGGAGGCCCGGCCCGCCGCGCCGCGCGGCCCCCGGGCGGCCCGCGTACAGCCTCATGCCCGGCTCGCCCGACCTGTCCTCCTTCCCGCGCACGGCCTGGCTGGCCGCCGCCCGCCGGGCGCTGACGGCCGCGCCCAACGAGGCCTTCGGATACGGCGATCCACGCGGCCGCATCGAGCTGCGCGAGGTGCTGGCCGGCTATCTGGCGCGGGCCCGCGGGGTGTACGCCGAGCCGGAACGCATCGTCATCTGCTCGGGGTTCGTGCACGGCCTGATGCTGGTCGCCAAGGTCCTGCGGCAGCGGCGGGTGCGGGGCATCGCCGTCGAGTCGTACGGCCTGGACATCCACTGGAACCTGCTCACCGACGCCGGCCTGCGCACCACCGCGCTGCCCTTCGACGCCACCGGCACCCGGACCGGGGAGCTGGGCGCCCTGCGGCACGCGGGTGCGGTGCTGATGACACCGGCCCACCAGTTCCCGGTGGGGGTGCCGCTGCCGCCGGACCGGCGCGCCGCCGCGGTGGACTGGGCGCGGGCGACGGGCGGGCTGATCCTGGAGGACGACTACGACGGCGAGTTCCGCTACGACCGCCAGCCCGTCGGCGCGCTCCAGGGACTCGACCCCGACCGCGTGGCCTACTTCGGCACGGCCAGCAAGTCCCTCGCGCCCGGCCTGCGGCTCGCCTGGATGGTGCTGCCCGGGCAGCTGGCCGGCGAGGTGGCCGAGGCCAAGGGCGTGGCCGACTGGGCGTGCGGTGTGCTGGACCAGCTGACGCTGGCGGAGTTCATCGCCTCCGGCGCGTACGACCGTCACGTCCGCAGCATGCGGCTGCGTTACCGGCGCCGCCGCGACCAGCTCGTCGCGGCGCTGGCCGAACGGGCGCCCCACGTGGGGGTCACCGGTATCGCCGCCGGCCTGCACGCCGTCCTGGAACTTCCGCCCGGCACCGAGCGGTCGGTGGTCCGGGCCGCGGCCTGGCAGGGCCTGGCGCTGGAGGGCCTGTCCCGGTTCCGCCACCGTGAGTCGGCGGTCCCGCCGCGCGACGCCCTGGTCGTCGGCTACGCGACCCCGCCGGACAGCGCCTGGACGGCCACCCTGGACACCCTGTGCCGGGCGCTGCCCTGAGGGATCCGGACAGGGAGCCGGATTCCGCCGGCGGACCGGACCCCTCTACGCTGGGCGGCGGCCGACAGGCCATGTACATGTACACCGGGAGACGGGGGCGCCGACGCATGGCTGTGCGCAAGAAGCTCAGGTCGGGCACGGTCGTGCTCGGCGGTATGGGGGTGCTCGCGGCGATGCTCACGTCCTGCGGCTCCGAGCCGGACGAGCGCTGCGTCGACCCGGTGACCCAGGAGGAACTGCCCCGCTACGAGTGCGACGACAGCGACGGCTCGGGGCGCTACTACTACGGCGGCTCGGTCAGCAACGGCAAGGTGGCGGGCGGCAGTTTCGACAAGTCGGCGGTCGACCGCGGCGGCTTCGGCAGCTCCGGTTCCGGCGGCGGCTGACCCGGCCGGGACGTACGAACCGATGAAGCGCCACACCACAGAACCCCGGCCCGGCTGGCAGCGGACCGTGGAGGAGCAGGGGCTCGTCTACCCCCTCACCCGGTTCCCCGACGGCTCACTGCGCCCGTACTGGGACGAGAGCGCGTACTACTCCTTCTCGCTGCCCGAGGTCGAGGCGCTGGAGGAGGTCGTCGAGGAGCTGCACGCGATGTGCCTGGCCGCGGCCGCGCACATCGTCGCGCACGACCGCTTCGCCGACCTGGGCATCACCGACGCGCGGCTTGCCCGCCGGATCGCCGAGTCCTGGCGGCGACGGGCCGAACTGCCGTCGCTCTACGGCCGGTTCGATCTCCGCTACGACGGCCGCGGCCCGGCCAAGATGCTGGAGTACAACGCCGACACCCCCACCTCACTGGTGGAGGCGGCGAGCCCGCAGTGGTTCTGGATGGAGGAACGGTTCCCCGGCGCCGACCAGTGGAACTCCCTCCACGAGCGGCTCGTCGACGCGTGGCGGCGGCAGGCCGCCCTGCTGCCGCCGGGTCCCGTGCACTTCGTGCACTCGGACGGCGACGCGCTCGGTGAGGACCTGATGACGGTCGCGTATCTGCGCGAGACCGCCCAGCAGGCCGGACTCGCCACCGAGGCACTGTCCGTAGAACGGATCGGCTGGGACCGGCTGTCCGGCCGCTTCGTCGACGAACGGCTGCGGTTCATCCGCAGCTGCTTCAAGCTCTATCCGTGGGAGTGGCTGACCACCGACCGCTTCGGCCCGCACGTCCTGGACACCCTCGACAACGGCGGCTCCACCGGCACCACCTGCTGGATCGAGCCGGCCTGGAAGATGCTGCTGTCCAACAAGGCGCTGCTCGCCGTGCTGTGGGAGCTCTACCCGGGGCATCCCAACCTGTTGCCCGCGTATCTGGACGGTCCGCGCGAACTCGCGAGCGGCCGGGGCTATGTGGCCAAGCCGCTGCTGGGACGCGAGGGCGCGGGCGTCACCGTGCACGAGCCCGGCGACCCCCAGCCGGTACCGCGTGACGAGCCGTGCTGCTACCAGGAGTTGGCCCCGCTGCCTGACTTCGACGGCAACCGCGTGGTGCTCGGTGCGTGGGTCGTCGAGGACGAGGCGGCGGGGCTCGGTATCCGGGAGTCGTCGGGCCTGATCACGGACGAGTACGCGCGGTTTCTCCCGCACGTCATCCTCTGACCCGCGCAACCCTCTGACCAGGGGCCCCCTACTCGTCCAGGACCGCCCGGAGCTGGTCGAGGCCCCAGTCCAGGTCCTCCTTGCTGATCACCAGCGGCGGGGCGATCCGGATCGTGGATCCGTGGGTGTCCTTGACCAGCACCCGGCGGTCCATCAGCTTCTCGGAGATCTCCCGGCCGGTCCCGTGGCCGGCGGAGATGTCCACCCCGGCCCACAGCCCTCGCCCGCGCACCGCGTCCACGGCTCCGCCGCCCACCAGCAGGCCCAGCTCGCGGTGCAGGTGGTCGCCGAGCTCGGCGGCGCGCTGCTGGTACTCGCCGGTGCGCAGCATCGCGATGACCTCCAGCGCGACGGCGCAGGCGAGCGGGTTGCCGCCGAACGTCGAGCCGTGCTCGCCGGGCCGGAACACTCCCAGGATCTCCGCCGAGGACACCACCGCCGAGACGGGCACGACGCCTCCGCCGAGCGCCTTGCCGAGCACGTACATGTCCGGTACGACACCCTCGTGCTCGCAGGCGAACGTCCTGCCGGTCCGGCCGAGGCCGGACTGGATCTCGTCCGCGATGAACAGCACATTGCGCCGACGGGTCAACTCCCGCACCCGCTCCAGGTATCCGGCGGGCGGCACCAGCACGCCGGCCTCGCCCTGGATCGGCTCCAGCAGTACGGCGACGGTGTTCTCGGTCATGGCCGCTTCGAGCGCGGTCAGATCGCCGTACGGGACGATCTCGAAGCCCGGGGTGTACGGACCGTAGTCCGCCCGCGCCTCATGATCGGTGGAGAAGCTGACGATGGTGGTCGTGCGGCCGTGGAAGTTGTTCCCCGCGACGATGATCTTCGCCCGGCCGTCCATCACTCCCTTGACCTTGTAGCCCCACTTGCGGGCGGTCTTCACGGCGGTCTCCACCGCCTCCGCCCCGGTGTTCATGGGCAGCACCGTCTCCATGCCGCACAGCTCGGCGAGTTGCGCGCAGAAGTCCGCGAACCGGTCGTGGTGGAAGGCGCGCGAGGTGAGCGTGACCCGCTCCAGCTGGGCCTTGGCCGCGTCGATGAGACGCCGGTTGCCGTGACCGAAGTTCAGTGCCGAGTAGCCGGCGAGCATGTCGAGGAAGCGACGCCCCTCGACATCGGTCATCCAGGCACCTTCCGCCGACGCGACGACGACGGGCAGCGGGTGGTAGTTGTGCGCGCTGTGGGCCTCGGCGGAGGCGAAGGCAGATGCCGTTGTCGACACGGGTTCTCCGATCGTCGGGACAGACCATCCGGTGCGGGGCGGGGATCGCGCCCCTTTCTATCGTCGCTCTTCCGGCCTGGAAAGAAACCTTCGGTGTACGGCGAGCCCGGTAGAGTGAACAGTGCGCACGGCGACTGGCACGCGGGGAAGCGACCCCGGGGAAGCCGTGTGCGGCAACCACCACGAGGTGCCGCCTTCCCCCGTAGCCTTCGGCACGGGAGGGACCCCCAGGGCACCCCGGGACCACGACGCGGACACGGATCGTCCCGGAGGACGCCATGACACTGCCTCGCTCTGCGACCACGCACAGCCACCCCGCCCTCGCCGCCACGGACCCGGAACTCGCCGCCCTCGTCGGCGCGGAGGAGCGGCTCCAGGCCGAGACCCTGCGGCTCATCCCCAGCGAGAACTACGTCTCCCGGGCCGTGCTGGAGGCCGCCGGCACCGTGCTGCAGAACAAGTACAGCGAGGGCTACCCGGGCCGCCGCTACTACGAGGGCCAGCAGAACATCGACCAGGTCGAACTCCTCGCCATCGCCCGCGCGAAGGCGCTCTTCGGCGTCGAGCACGCCAACGTCCAGCCCTACTCCGGCTCGCCCGCGAACCTCGCCGTCTACCTCGCCTTCGCCGAGCCCGGCGACACCGTCATGGGCATGGCCCTCCCGATGGGCGGCCACCTCACCCACGGCTGGGGAGTCTCCGCGACCGGCAAGTGGTTCCGCGGCGTCCAGTACGGCGTACGCCAGGACACCGGCCTGATCGACTTCGACGAGGTACGCGAACTCGCCCTCAAGGAACGCCCGAAGCTGATCTTCTGCGGCGGTACCGCCCTCCCCCGCACCATCGACTTCGCCGCCTTCGCGGAGATCGCCCGCGAGGCCGGTGCCGTCCTGGTCGCCGACGTCGCCCATATCGCGGGCCTGATCGCGGGCGGTGCCCACCCGTCCCCGGTCCCGCACGCGGACGTCATCTCGACCACCACGCACAAGACCCTGCGCGGGCCCCGCGGCGCGATGCTCATGTGCCGCGAGGAGCACGCCAAGGCGATCGACAAGGCCGTCTTCCCCGGTCTCCAGGGCGGTCCGCACAACCAGACCACGGCCGCCGTGGCGGTGGCCCTCCACGAGGCCGCCCGGCCCTCGTTCCGCGACTACGCACACGCGGTGGTCGCCAACGCCAAGGCGCTCGCCGAAGCGCTGCTGGAGCGCGGCTTCGACCTGGTCTCGGGCGGTACCGACAACCACCTGATCCTGATGGACCTGACCCCCAAGGACGTCCCCGGCAAGACCGCCGCCAAGGCCCTCGACCGGGCCGGGATCGTCGTGAACTACAACACCGTCCCCTACGACCCCCGGAAGCCCTTCGACCCCTCCGGCATCCGCATCGGCACCCCCTCACTGACCTCGCGCGGTCTCGCCGTGGAACACATGCCGGCCGTCGCCGACTGGATCGACCGGGGAGTCAGCGCCGCCCGGACCGGCGACGAGGACGCCCTGGCCCGGATCCGTGCCGAGGTCGCCGCGCTGATGGCTGTCTACCCGGCGCCGGGCCTGCCGACGGACTGACCGACTGCGGTACACCGGCGGTGGGAGCAGGGTTGCGCACCTGAGAGAATGAGGGCATGGCCTCTGATCGTCCTCGCGCGCTCTCCGGTATCCAGCCCACCGCCGGTTCGTTCCACCTCGGGAACTACCTCGGTGCGATCCGCCAGTACGTGGCGTTGCAAGAGACCCACGACGCGTTCTACATGGTCGTGGACCTGCACGCGATCACCATTCCGCAGGACCCCGCGGAGCTGCGTGCGAACACCCGGCTCGCCGTCGCCCAGCTGCTCGCCGCCGGCCTCGACCCGGAGCGCTGCACGCTCTTCGTCCAGAGCCACGTCCCGGAGCACGCCCAGCTCGGCTGGGTCATGAACTGCCTCACCGGTTTCGGCGAGGCCTCCCGCATGACCCAGTTCAAGGACAAGTCCGCCAAGCACGGCGCCGACCGCTCCACCGTCGGCCTCTTCACGTACCCGATCCTCCAGGTCGCGGACATCCTCCTCTACCAGGCCGACGCCGTCCCGGTCGGCGAGGACCAGCGTCAGCACATCGAGCTCACCCGCGACCTCGCGGAGCGCTTCAACGGCCGCTTCGGCGACACCTTCACCATCCCGGCGCCGCACATCATCAAGGAGGTCGGGAAGATCTACGACCTCCAGGACCCGGCGATCAAGATGAGCAAGTCGGCGTCCACTCCCAAGGGCCTGATCAACCTGCTCGACGAGCCGAAGGCCACCGCGAAGAAGGTCAAGAGCGCGGTCACCGACACGGAGACCGAGATCCGCTTCGACCCCGAGAAGAAGCCGGGCGTCAGCAACCTGCTCACCATCTACTCCACCCTCACCGGCACCGGAATCGCCGATCTGGAGCAGAAGTACACCGGCAAGGGCTACGGTGCGCTGAAGACCGACCTCGCCGAGGTGATGGTCGAGTTCGTCACCCCCTTCAGGACCCGCACGCAGGAGTACCTGGACGACCCGGAGACGCTGGACTCGATCCTGGCCAAGGGAGCGGAGAAGGCCCGCGCGGTCGCCGCGGAGACGCTGGCCCAGGCGTACGACAGGATCGGGCTGCTCCCCGCGAAGCACTGACGGCGCCCGGACCGGCTCCGGGCCCGGGCGGCAGACCTCGAATCGAGACGGGAATCACGTCCCGAAACGTACCGAATCACGCACTGACCGAGGACCCTGGCCGTACGGGCCGTGCAGCCGCCACACTGGCGGCACCGCACCACACGCGACACGACTGAGGAGAAGCTAGTGGGGACCGTAACGCTCGGCGTTTCGATCGCGGTCCCGGAGCCGTACGGCAGCCTGCTCCAGGAGCTGCGCGCGGGCTTCGGGGACCCTGCCGCGCACGGCATCCCCACCCATGTCACCCTCCTCCCGCCGACCGAGGTGGACGAGTCCGCCCTCCCGGAGATCCGCACGCACCTCGCGGCCGTCGCGGCCGTCGGCCGCGCCTTCCCGATGCGGCTCTCCGGGACCGGCACGTTCCGCCCGATGTCGCCCGTGGTCTACGTCCAGGTCGTCGAGGGCGCCTCGGCCTGCGCATGGCTGCAGCAGCAGATCCGGGACGCCGGCGGCCCGGTGCCGCGCGAGCTGCAGTTCCCCTACCACCCGCATGTGACGGTCGCGCACGGCATCGCCGAGGAGGCGATGGACCGGGCGTACGCGGAACTCGCGGACTACGAGGCGTCCTGGACCTCCAACGGCTTCGCGCTGTACGAGCAGGGCGCGGACGGGATCTGGCGCAAGCTGCGCGACTACCCCTTCGGAACCGGCCCGTCCGGGGTCCCCGCGCAGGTAGCGCACAGGGACGAGCCGACGCTCCAGCCGTAACAGCCAGGTCCGGCGGGTAGGAGCGACCCATGGACTGGCTGAAAAAACTCCCGGTCGTGGGCCCGCTCGTCGCGAAACTGATGCGGACCCACGCCTGGCGCTCCTACGAGACGCTCGACCGGGTCCACTGGACCCGGCTGGCCGCGGCGATCACCTTCATCAGCTTTCTGGCGGTCTTCCCGCTGATCACGGTGGCCGCGGCCATCGGCGCAGCCTTCCTCACCCCCGAACGGCTGAAGAAGCTGGAGGACGGGGTGGCCGAGCAGGTGCCCGGCATCTCCGACCAGCTCGACCTCGACGGGCTGGTGGCCAACGCGGGCACGATCGGGCTCGTCGCCGGAGCCCTGCTGCTGTTCACCGGCATCGGCTGGATCGGCTCGATGCGCGACTGCCTGCGGGCCGTCTGGGAGAAGGACGACGAGGACGAGGGAAACCCGGTCCTGAACAAGGCCAGGGACGGCGTGGTGCTCATCGGGCTCGGCGCCGCCGCGCTCGCCTCGCTCGTCGCGTCCGGCGTCGGGTCCTCGGCCATCGGCTGGAGCGCGGACCAGCTGGGCATCTCCCGGGACGGCTGGGGCGGGGTCCTGCTCCAGATCGCGGTCTTCGCGGTGGCCGTCCTCGCCGACTTCCTGGTCCTGCTGTACGTACTGACGCTGCTGCCGGGGGTGGAGCCGCCGCGCCACCGGCTGATCGTCGCCGGACTCATGGGCGCGGTCGGCTTCGAACTGCTGAAGCTGCTGATCGGCAGCTACATCAGGGATGTCGCCGGCAAGAGCATGTACGGCGCGTTCGGGGTGCCGATCGCGCTGCTGCTGTGGATCAACCTCACCGCGAAGCTGCTGCTGTTCTGCGCCGCCTGGACGGCGACGCAGTCACGGCAGGCGGACACCGACATGGCCATGTCCGAGGCCGAGGTGGAGGTCACCGGCGGCGCGGGAGTCACCGGCGCGGAAGTCGCCGACGACGACGTCACCGGCGCGGGAGACGCAGCGGCCAGCGGCGGTTCACCAGGAACACCGCCGCGACCAGCAGCGCGACCATCCCGCCCGTGATGGAGAGCGCGACACCGATCCCGCTGCCGCCCGACCGGTCCTTCGCGGAGACCGCGGCCTGCGCCGGGCCCTCCGTCTTCTTCCCGTGGTCCGGCTTGCTCGGCGGCGCGCCCTTGGACGCGCCCGCGGCCTCCGCGGTCTTCGGCCCGACCAGTTCGCCCACCGGCCTGACCTTGCCGGCCGCCGCGAAGCCCCAGTCGAAGAGCGCCGCGGTCTCGTCGTAGACCGCGTTCAGCCCCTCCGCGTCGGGGTTCATCACCGTCACCAGCAGCACCCGGTCGCCGCGCTGCGCCACACCGGTGAAGGTGGAACCGGCGTTCGTGGTGTTGCCGTTCTTCACCCCGGCGATGCCCTTGTACGGGCCGCGGCCGTACGCACCCGTCAGCAGCCGGTTGGTGTTCTGGATCTCGAACGTCTCCCGCCGCTTTCCCTCCTTCTGCTCGCCGGGGAAGGTCGCGGACGCCGTGGAGCAGTACTCGCGGAAGTCCTTCTTCTGCAGGCCGGAGCGGGCGATCAGCGTCAGGTCGTACGCGCTGCTGACCTGGCCCGGCTCGTCGTAGCCGTCGGGCGAGACGACGACCGTGTCGAGGGCCTGGAGCTCCTCGGCATGCTGCTGCATGTCCTCGACGGTCTTGTCGATCCCGCCGTTCATCGCGGAGAGCACATGCACCGCGTCGTTGCCGGACCGCAGGAAGACCCCCAGCCACAGGTCGTGCACCGTGTAGCTGTGGTCCTCCTTGATGCCGACCAGGCTGCTGCCCTCGCCGACGTCCGCCAGCTCGTCCTCGGTCACCAGGTGCGTGTCGGTCTTGGGCATCCGCGGCAGCAGGGTGTCCGCGAAGAGCATCTTCATGGTGGATGCGGGCGGCAGCCGCCAGTGCGCGTTGTGCGCGGCGAGCACATCGCCGGACTCCGCGTCCGCCACGATCCACGAACGGCCGCTCAGCTCCCTGGGCAGGACCGGGGCCCCCCGGCCCAGATTCACCTGGGTACCTGGCTTGCCGAGCTGCGCGCCGCCGACCGAGGACATCACGACGGGTGGCTTCGGCCGGCTGCGCTGCTCGGTGTCGGGCTTGTGGTCGGCGAGGGCGGGCCCGGCGACCAGGGCGGGCAACAGGAGGGCGGACAGCACGGTCACCGCGGAGGCGGTCATCTTCTTCGGGGCAGACACGGACGAGAACGTACCTGCCGTACCCGGTGACGGGATCACCGGTGGCGGGACCCGCCGGAAGAGCCGCCGGGACAGCCCACCCCGACGCGGCCGTTCCGGGGAAGGAGACGATACTGAGCGTATGAAACTGAGCCGTCCCCTTTCCTGGTTCCTGCTCGCGTTCGGGGTGTGGAGCTGGGTCATCTGGGTCACTTTCATCAAGAACCTGTGGGAGAACGGGAGCGGTCTGGCGTTCGACGCCGCGGGGGAGCCGACGGCGTACTTCTGGGTGCATCTGCTGCTCGCCATCACGTCCTTGCTTCTGGGGACGGGTGTCGGGCTCATCGGGTTGCGCGGCCTGCGTGCCCTCCGCCGTGAATCCGGCCGTGCCTGATGGCTGTTGCGATGTTCGCGCTGGTCGCGGCCGCCGTTCTGGCCCTGCTGGCGCTCGTCCACCGCTACCTGTGGCGCAGGCTCGTCGGTGACACCACCGCACCCGGCGGCGTGGCCCGCCGCGCCGGGACCGCCGCCGTGTGGGTGCTGCCGCTGCTGACCGTGGGCGCGATGGTGAGCGCCCGCGCCGGAGCCCCCTTCTGGCTCCAGCAGGTGCTGGCCTGGCCGGGCTACCTCTGGCTGGCCGTACTGCTGTACCTGACCCTGGCGGTCCTGGCGGGCGAGGCGGTTCGGCCCCTGCTGGGGCGGCTGCTCGCGCGCCGGGACGCGACGAAGGGTCCCGCGGACGCGGCCGGTGCCGAGCCGGCCCCGGCCGCCGCCGACGGGGACCGCGTCGGCGCCGCGGCGCGTACCGGCGCCGCCGGTACGGCCGGCGCCGCGAGTACGCCGCCGCCCGGCACCACGGTCACGCACGCCCTCGCGGCCCCCGCGCCCGGCGCGCCCGAGGCACCCGCCGACGTGAGCCGGCGGCTCTTCGTCGCGCGCACCGTCGCCGGCGCCGCCGCCCTCGCCGCCGCCGGCACCGTCGGGTACGGGACGTACGGGGTGCTGCGCGGGCCGCGCGTCAAGCGCGTCACCGTACCGCTGGCCAAACTGCCGCGCGCCGCCCACGGCTTCCGTATCGCCGTCGTCAGCGACGTCCACCTCGGGCCCGTCCTCGGCCGGGCGCACACCCAGCGGATCGTCGACACCATCAACTCCACCCAGCCCGATCTGGTCGCCGTCGTCGGCGACCTCGTCGACGGCAGCGTCGCCGACCTGGGATCCGCCGCCGAGCCGCTGGCCCGGCTCCGGGCGCGCCACGGCACGTACTTCGTCACCGGCAACCACGAGTACTTCTCCGGCGCGCAGCAGTGGATCGACCACGTCCGCGAGCTCGGGATGCGCCCACTGGAGAACGCCCGTACCGCACTGCCCGGCTTCGACCTCGCGGGCGTCAACGACCTCGCGGGCGAGAGCGAGGGCGAGGGCCCCGACTTCGTCCGCGCCCTCGGCGACCGGGACCGTACCCGGGCGGCCGTCCTCCTCGCACACCAGCCGGTCGTCATCCACGACGCGGTGCGGTACGGGGTGGACCTCCAGCTCTCCGGGCACACCCACGGCGGCCAGATGTGGCCCGGCAACCTCGTCGCGGCCCAGGCCAACCCGACGCTGGCCGGGCTGGAGCGGTACGGCGACACGCAGCTGTACGTCTCGCGGGGCGCGGGCGCGTGGGGCCCGCCGGTGCGGGTCGGGGCGCCGTCCGACATCACGGTCGTACAGCTCGCCTCACGGCACGCCTGACCCCCTTTCTCTTGTGAAGATTCCGTGATTGAGTGCACGCCATTGGGGGCCGGCGGGGCTGAGGGGCGCACGCCGGCGGGGGATAGGGCCATGAGGAGTACTTGGCATGCGGTCTGTCCGGTTTCGCGTTTTCACAGCGGGTGTGGTGCTGGTCGCCGCCGGGGTCGGCGGCTGGCAGCTGCTGCCGTCGGACGGTGGGCGGAAGGACCCGATCACGGTGGGGACGACCGACACCGTCTCGTCGCTCGACCCGGCCGGTGCGTACGACGCCGGTTCCTGGGCGCTCTACAGCAATGTCTTCCAGACGCTGATGACCATGAAGCCGGGCTCCGACACCCCGGTGCCCGATGCGGCGAGCTCCTGCGAGTTCATCGGCCAGAAACTGACGACGTACCAGTGCGAACTGCGCGAGGGGCTGACCTTCTCCAACGGCCGCGCGGTGACGGCCGCCGACGTCAAGCACTCCTTCGACCGGGTCCTGGCGATCGACTCCGAGCAGGGCCCGAAGTCGCTGTTCGCCACCCTGAAGTCGGTCAGGACCCGGGGCAGCACGATCACCTTCAACCTCTCCTCGCGTGACGCGACGTTCCCCTTCAAGGTCGCCACGGGGGCGGGAGCGATCGTCGACCGTACGAAGTACCCGGCCAGGGCACTGCGCACCGGCGACACCGTCGACGGCTCCGGCCCGTACGTCCTGACGTCGTTCGACGCCGACAGCCGGGCGCGGCTGAAGCCCAACCGCTCGTACCAGGGCCAGGCGTCCGCGGCCAAGGTCCCGGTGAACATCCGCTACTTCAAGGGGTCCGAGGCGCTCAACCGGGCCTGGGAGAGCCGCGAGGTCGAGGTCACCCACCGGGAGATGCCGCCCGAGGTGCTCGCCGGACTCACCCCGGGCATGCCGGACATCCGGATCAAGGAGTCCGAGGGTGCCGAGATCCGCACGCTGATCTTCAACGTGCGCAAGGGCTCGCAGATGGCGGAGAAGGACGTACGCAAGGCCGTCGCCGCCCTCCTGGACCGGCCGAAGCTGGCGAGCTCGGTGTACCGCGGCACCGTCGACCCGCTGTACTCGCTGATCCCGCAGGGCATCGCCGGGCACAGCACGCCGTTCCACGACGCGTACCCCGAGCCCAGCAAGGAACGGGCCCGGAAGCTGCTGCGCCAGGCGGGGGTGGAGACTCCGGTGCGGTTCAGCCTGGCGTTCTCGGTGCGGGGCGCGACCGAGGCCGAGGCCGAGGAGGTGCGTCGCCAGCTGGAGGAGACCGGGCTGTTCAAGGTGGAGCTGATCTCCGTGCCCGAGTGGACGACGTTCCAGAAGGGGTACGCGGCCGGCAAGTACGACGCGTACACCATCGGCTGGATCGCGGACTTCCCCGACCCGGACAACTTCAGCCAGCCGCTCGTCGGCACGAACACCAGCATGAACAACGGTTTCTCGGACAAGGACATCGACGAGCTGATCGTGCGGACCCAGTCGTACGGCGAGCGCGGCCGGGCGAGCAGGGACTTCAAGGCGCTCCAGCAACTCGTCGCGGACGAGGTGCCGATGGTCCCGATCTGGCAGAAGAAGGACTACGTCCTCAGCCGGGAGGCGGTCACGGGAGCGCAGTATCTGTCGGACGGCACGGGCGTGTGGCGCCTGTGGGAACTCGACTGGCTGTGATTCAGGACCTCTTGCGGGCCGCGACCGTCTCCGCCATGCCTGGCAGGAAGTCCGTGAACAGCTCGTGCACCTCGCGGACGAGCGGCCGCAGTACCCGGAAGCGGGCCAGCGCGACGCCGCGGGTGGTGAGGCGGGCACCCCGTTCGGCGAGGCGGCGGCTGCGCTCGCGGCCCTCCGAGCGGTCGAAGACCCAGTACAGGACCAGACCCATCTGGGAGAGCCACATCAAGTCGGGAAGGATGTCCGCGAGTTCGTCCGGAACCTTGGCCTTGGAGCCGGCCAGCACCTCCCGGTGGATCGAGACGGCCGCCTCGCGGGCGTGTTCCGACTCGGGGGAGAACGGGCTGAGGGGGCTCTCCGGGTCGGCCGCGTTCTTGAAGAACTGGGCCGCGAACTCGTGGTACGGCGCCGCGATGTCCAGCCAGGCCCCCAGCACGCCGGCGAGCCGGGTCTCCAGATCGGTCTCCCGGTCCAGCACGGACCGGACCGCCGCCTGGTGTTCCGCGGAGATCCGGTCGTAGAAGCCCTGGACGAGATGTTCCTTGGAGGCGAAGTAGTAGTAGGCGTTCCCCACCGACACCCCGGCCTCCTTGGCGATGGCCCGCATCGTCGTCTTGTCGTAACCGCGCTCCTGGAAGAGCCGGAGCGCGGTTTCGAGGATGAGCGTCCGGGTCTGCTCGCTCTTGGGGGCCTTCGCTTCAGTCACGGTGTCCGAGCCTAACTGGGTACGGCGCACCGGTCGTCGCAGGGCGTTCCCGCCGCCGGCCCGGACGACGTGGCCGCGCGGTACTTCGCCGCCGCGAGCATCGTCCCGCGTACGAAGGGCAGGCCGGCCGGGGTGGCGAGCCAGTGGGCCTTCGGCCGGTGCTCGGCCAGGGCCCAGAGGCAGACGATCCAGGCCGCCGGCCCGGCGTAGATCTGGCCGCGGTCGCCGATGACGGTGATCTCCCGCAGGGTGCGGGCGTGGTCGAGGCCGGGGTACCTGCGCCGCGCCTCGGCCGACCCGGCGGGCACCATGTCCAGCGGTACCAGCTGCCGCTGCCGCAGCAGCCAGTTCCGCAGATGGACGCAGAGGGAGCACTGGGAGTCGTACAGGACGGTCAGTGCCCGGACCGGGGTGCCCACCGCGCTCACGCCCCGGCGCCGGCGGGACCGGCGGCGGGTGCGGCCCACGGGCCCGGACCGGTCTGGTTCGTCCAGCCCTGCGGGCCGACCGGCGGGACCTGCTCGCGGTCCATGACCCCGCGCCGGCGGATCTTGTTGAGGACCCAGACGTTGCCGAGATGCATGACGCCGAGGACGAGCAGGACGACACCGATCTTCACCGAGAGCGCCTCGAAGAGCCCGCGGGCGTTCTCGACGGCTTCGGCCGCCTTGAGGTACAGCGCGACGAAGCCGAGGTTGACCAGGTAGAAGCCGACCACCAGGAGGTGGTTGACCGCGTCGGCGAGCTTCTCGTCTCCGCGCAGCACATCGGCGATGAAGATGCGTCCGTTGCGGCTGAGCGTCCGGGCCACCCAGATGGTGAGCGCGACGCTGATCAGCAGGTAGACGGCGTACGCGACAACAGTGAGGTCCATCCCCCACCCCTCCTTGAACGTGTTCAAAAAGCTGGCATGAATGAATCTAGCCCTGTTTTTGAACATGTTCAAGCGGAGGGGTGGAGGAGTCGGCCCGGCTCAGCGGGCGCGGCGGATCCGCGGCGCCCCCGTCACCGACATCACCAGCGAATACAGCGCCGTCGTCGCCGTGATGAACAGGCGGTTGTTCTTCGGGCCGCCGAACGCGATGTTGGAGACCGCCCCGGGGACGCGCAGCCGGCCGATCAGCGTGCCGTCCGGGTCGTAGCAGTGCACTCCGCCGAACATGGCGGCCGCCCACAGCCGGCCCTCGTCGTCGAAACGGATGTTGTCGAACCGGCTGTCCGTGTCCGCCGTTTCGGCGAAGACCTTGCCGTCCGAGAGGGTGCCGTCCTCGCGCACGTCGAAGACGCGGATGTGCCCGGCGCGGGTGTCGGACACGTACAACTGCCGCTCGTCGAGCGAGAAGACGAGGCCGTTCGGGCCGCCGAAGCCGTCCGCCACCACGGTGACCGCACCGGTGGCCGGGTCGATCCGGTAGACGTTGCGGGCGCCGATCTCGCTCTCCGCGCGGTATCCCTCGTAGTCGCTGGTGATGCCGAAGTCCGGGTCGGAGAACCAGACGGACCCGTCGGACTTCACGGCAGCGTCGTTCGGGCTGTTGAGCCGCTTGCCCGCGAACCGGTCGGCGAGCACGGTGATGCTGCCGTCGGGCTCGGTGCGGGTGACCCGGCGGTTGCCCTGCTCGCAGCTGATCAGCCGGCCCTCGCGGTCGAGGGTGTTGCCGTTGCTGTGGCCGGCGGGGGAGCGGAACACGCCGACGGTGCCGGTGGGTTCGTCCCAGCGCAGCATGCGGTCGTTGGGGATGTCGCTCCAGATCAGCTGCCGCCAGGCGGGCAGGTAGACCGGTCCTTCGGCCCAGCGGCAGTCGTCGTGGAGCCGTTCCAGCCGCTCGTCCCCGTGGGTGCACCGTCCGGTGCGGAAGCGCTCGTCCAGGATCTCGTAGATCGAAGTACGGATATCGGAAGACATGATGGCAACCTCCGGGGCATGAGCCGAATAATGTTCGGTAGAACATGCCTATCGTAGGACGCTGTATGGTGGCAACCGTGGATGACATCGACCGTGAACTCGTCGCGCTGCTCCAGCGGGACGCCACCCAGGCGTACGCCGCCCTCGGCAGGGCGGTCGGCCTCTCGGCGGGCGCCGCCCATGAGCGCGTACGCAAACTCCGTGACCGCGGCGTCATTCGCCGCACGACGGTGGACGTGGACCCGGCCGCCCTCGGGCGCGGCGTACTGGCCTTCGTGATGGTCGAGTCGTCGGCGTGGATGGGCGATTCGGCCGAGGCCTTCGCCGCGATCCCCGAGATCCAGGAGGCCCACGTCATCGCGGGCAGCGCGTCGGTGATGGTGAAGGTCAGGACCACGACCACGGAGGGGCTCCAGGACGTGCTGCGCAGGCTGTACGCGATCGAGGGCGTCAGCGGCACCCGGGCGACGGTGTCCCTGGAGACGTTCTTCGAGCGGCCCGTCTCCCCGGCGTCCCCGGCGGCGGACTGAACACAGGCCGGCTGAGCACAGGCCGGCCCGACGGCCGGTTGTCAGTGCCGGGTCCTACTCTCCTGGGCATGGGAATGGTGACGTTCGTCGACGAGACGACATCGGGGGGCCGCACCGACGGCTGGGGGCTGGAGATCGCGGAGGAGCGGCTCGCGGTGCGCGAGCTGATCCGGCGGCGGGTCTTCCAGGAGGTCGCGGAGTTCAACGCCCGCCCGTCGGGCACCGGTACGTTCCGGGGGCTGGTGCGGCCGACGGACACCGAGCGCACGCTGAACGGGCACGAGGTACGCACGCCGCGCCGGATGGACCCGGAGCGGCAGTGCGAGCTGGCGCTCGCCGCCTTTGAGCGGGGCGGCTTCCTGGTGCTGGTCGGAGACCGGCAACTGGAGGAGCTGGACGCGGAGACCGACCTGCCGCTGGGCACGGAGGTCACGTTCCTGAAGCTCGTCCCGCTGGTGGGTGGGTGATGGCGTCGCGCTACCCGGAACGGGTCGAGACGGTCGGCCGGCTGGCCGCCGAGGGCAACATGGGTGAGCTCGGCGACGAGTTGCTCAAGATCGCGATCACCAACGAGAACCGCTGGGACGGCGACGGTGTGACGGTGCTCGGCACCATACGGGCGCTCGCCGAGGCCGACCGTCTCCGGCTGGCCAACGCGCTGGTGGCGCGCAGTCGGTCGTACCTGGAGGGAATGCCGACCCACACCCACGCACTGACCCTGCTCGGGGTCCTCGCCAGGGACCTGCCCGAGGATCTGCTCTCCACGGAGCGGCTGCGGCGGCTGGAGCACTACGGGTCCATGCACTCCACCTGGTCGGTGCACGAGTTGAAGATCCTCGCGGCCGCCGAGGTGGCCGCGGGCCGCGCGCTGCCGGACCGGGTGGTGGCCGTCATCCGACGCACCGTCATGGATCGGTACCACCGGGACGCCGAGCTGGACGCGCTGATCGCCGCGCATCCGGACCCGGCGGTCAACCCCGGTGAGGCGTGGGCCGACCGCGCGCTCGCGGACCTCGCCGGGCTCGGAGCCGACTGGCGCGCGCTCGTCGGGCACGCGGCCACCGCGACCGCCGCCAGGCCCACCGCCAGGTGGGAGACCGCGGCGCGGGCCCTGGTCGGCCGGCTCGACGCCCACGAGGTACGGGACGCCGTGGTGGCGTGGCTCGGCCTGGTGGGCCGTCCGCGTACCCAGCCGTACAACGGGGCGCCGCACGTCCTCGCGGAGAACGACGCCTACGACCCGTACAACGCCAACGTCCTGCGCGGGCTCGCCTGGGTGCTGTCCCTGCTGCCGCCGGAGCCGGGAACGGCCCGCGCGCTGGGCGCGCTTGTCGAGACCTCGCTGCGCAAGGTCGCCGGGCTCGGCCCGCGCAACCCCAAGGTCGCCAACGCGGGGGTCACCGCGCTCGCCCGCATCGAGGGCGAAGCGGCGCTCGCCGAGCTGGCCCGCCTCGCCACCCGCGTCACGTACAAGGGCACGCTCAAGCTGCTGGGCGCCGCGCTCGACTCACGCGCCACCTCGCTCGGGATGAGCCGCGAGGAGATCGAGGAGCTCGCCGTCCCGGCGTACGGGCTCACCGGGGCCGGCCGTGCCGTGCACCGGCTGGGCGACTGCACCGCCGAGCTGACCGTGACCGGCAGCCGGACCCGGCTGACCTGGCTGAACGCCACCGGCAAGCAGGTCAAGGCCCCGCCCGCCGCGGTGAAGCGCGACCATCCCGACGAGCTCAAGGAGCTCAAGGCGGCAGCCAAGGACATCGACAAGATGCTGAGTGCCCAGGCCGAGCGCCTGGACCGGCAGTTCCTGGCCCGCAGGACCTGGACGTACAAGGCCTGGCGCGAGCGGTACCTCGATCACCCCCTCGTCGGCACTCTGGCCCGTCGGCTGCTGTGGACCGTGGACGGGAGGGCATGCGGCTTCGCCGACGGCGAGCTGCGCGGCCTGAGCGACGACCCGGTGGCCGTGGGCGCCGAGGGCGGCACCGTCGAGCTGTGGCATCCCGTCGGCCGGCCGGTCGCGGAGGTGGTCGCCTGGCGCGACTGGCTCGAACGGCACGGGATCACCCAGCCGTTCAAGCAGGCGCACCGCGAGGTGTACCTGCTCACCGACGCCGAGCGGAACACCGGCACGTACTCCAACCGCTTCGCCGCGCACATCCTGCGCCAGCACCAGTTCCACTCGCTGGCGGCCGTGCGCGGCTGGCGCAATGTGCTGCGGCTCTGCGTCGACGACAGCGCACCGCCCGCCACCCGTGAACTGCCGCAGTGGGGGCTGCGCGCCGAGTACTGGATCGAGGGCGACGGCGGCGAGTACGGCGTGGACACCACCGAGTCCGGCAGCTACCTCCGCCTGCGTACCGACCAGGTGCGCTTCTATCCGATCGACGCCCCGGAGAACCTCGCGAGCTGCTACGGCGGCGAGTACGGCATGTGGCTGCGGGACGGCCGGGCGCCGGTCGAGCCGCTGCCTCTGGGCGACATACCGGAGATCGTGCTCAGCGAAGTCCTGCGGGACGTCGACCTGTTCGTGGGCGTGGCAAGCGTGGGCAACGATCCCACCTGGCTGGACGGCGGCCCCGGCGGCCGGTTCCGGGAGTACTGGACGTCGTACGGCTTCGGCGAGCTGAACCAGAGCGCCGAGACCCGCCGGGAACTCCTCACCCGGCTCGTCCCGCGGCTCGCGATGGCCGACCGGTGCACGATCGAGGGCCGGTTCCTGCATGTGCGGGGCGAGTTGCACACGTACAAGATCCACCTCGGCTCGGGCAACATCCTGATGACCCCGCACGACCAGTACCTGTGCATCGTCCCCAAATCGGGCGGCGGCGGCCCGGACACCGGCTACCTGCCGTTCGAGGGCGACCGCACACTGGCGGTCATCCTCAGCAAGGCGATGATGCTGGCCAAGGACAGGGAGATCACCGATCCGACGATCCTCAGCCAGCTGTGAGGCGACCCGGACACGCATCGAGCCGGATCGTGATGCTCAATTCTTGGTCAGATCTATGGACGCTGCGCTTACGGCCTCTCTAGCGTCTTGCAGCCAGGCAACGCAGCAGCCCGAAGGACGTTCGCCATGAAGTTTTCCCAGGCAGGCGTCGCGGTCGCCGCGGTCGTCGCCCTCGCCCTGACCGTCTCCGCGTGCGGAGGCGATGGCGATGGGGACGGCACGGACACGATTACCATCGGCATCAAGTTCGACCAGCCCGGCCTCGGACTGAGAACGCCGGACGGCAGGTTCACCGGCTTCGACGTGGACGTCGCGACGTACGTGGCCAAGGAGCTCGGTTATCAGCCGGACCGGATCGAGTTCAAGCAGGTCTACAGCGCCGACCGTGAGGTGATGATCCAGTTCGGGCAAGTGGACTTCGTCGTCGCGAGCTACTCGATCAGTGACAAGCGCAAGGAGAAGGTCGACTTCGCCGGCCCGTACTTCGTGGCCCACCAGGACCTCCTGATCCGTGCCGACGAGAGCAGCATCACGGAGGCCGAGGATCTCAACAGCAAGAGGCTGTGCTCGGTCACCGGCTCCACCTCGGCGCAGAACGTCAAGGACAAGCTGGCCCCGAAGGCCGCTCTGCTGAAACTCGACGGCTACTCCGAGTGCCTCGACGCCCTGCACGACACCGTTCTCGACGCCGTGACCACGGACAACTCCATCCTGGCCGGCTACGCCGCTCAGCCGGCGAACCAGGGCAAGTTCAAGCTCGCGGGCCTGAATCTGAGCAACGAGAAGTACGGCATTGGTCTGAAGAAGGGCGACAAGGAGCTCCAGACCAAGATCAACTCGGCGTTGAAGAAGATGGTCCAGGACGGTTCTTGGGAGAGGTACGTGAACGCCAACTTCGGCCCGGCCAACTACGAGAACGAACCTGCCCCGCGGATCACCGAAGGCGGCTGACGCGTTCTGGCAGATGCGCGCGGCGGAACGGGCGTGCGCGCCCCGCCACTCACAGGGGTGCAAACCGTGTCGCTGTCAGTCTGACCTGTCAGGCCACTACCACCCGGGTCCCGTTGAAGTTGGCGACGATCTCCAACTCGCCGCCCAGCGCTGCGACATATGCCGCTACGGTCCCCACTTCCGTGGATGTGGCCCTGCCTCGCTCGATGGCGGACACTCGCTCCTGCCTCACATGCATCCGGTCGGCCACTTCGCGTTGAGTGAGACCGAGCTGCTTGCGCATCTCGGCGAGCCGGTGGGCGCGCGCCTCTGCCACCATGCGCCGGGCCCCTGCGGTGATCTCCTCGAGGTCCTCAGCGTCGAAGACCTCGTCCTTGACCTCGTCCCAGGAGTGGAAGCTGGTCATTGCTGTGCCTCCTTCTTCTGCCGCTGAGCAAGGTGCTCCAGCCACTCGGCACAGCGTGCCTCGGCCAGCGGCCCAGAATCGCGGTGGTGCGGTCGTTCTTCCTGAGCTCGTGCAGCCAGTCGCGAACCTCCCTGGCCATTTCAAGACGCCAGACCATGAGCCCTCATCCAGCAGTACGTCTCCATACTAGTACGTTGAAGTACTGCGCGCCGTTGTGCCTGTTTCCGCGGTGCGGTTCACCCGATCGAGGTGCACCCGTCCGGCGCGTCCCGCAGCCACTTTCCAGCGGCCCGCGCACAGCCCTCGGCGTACGACGCCGAGGGCCCCGCCGGCCGGAGTGGGTCCGGGTGGCGGGGCCCTCGTACAGCGCGGGCGGAGGGAACTAGAAGCGGCGCGTGATCAGGGCGCGCTTCACTTCCTGGATCGCCTTGGTGACCTCGATGCCGCGCGGGCACGCGTCCGTGCAGTTGAACGTCGTGCGGCAGCGCCACACGCCGTCCTTGTCGTTCAGGATCTCCAGCCGCTGCTCGCCGCCCTCGTCACGCGAGTCGAAGATGAAGCGGTGCGCGTTGACGATCGCCGCCGGGCCGAAGTACTGGCCGTCGTTCCAGAACACCGGGCACGAGGACGTGCACGCGGCGCACAGGATGCACTTGGTGGTGTCGTCGAAGCGCTCTCGGTCCTCGGCGGTCTGCAGGCGCTCGCGGGTCGGCTCGTTGCCCGTCGTGATGAGGAAGGGCATCACGTCGCGGTAGGCCTGGAAGAACGGGTCCATGTCGACCACGAGGTCCTTGAGGACCGTGAGGCCCTTTATGGCCTCGACCGTGATCGGCTTCTCCGGGTTGATGTCCTTGATCAGCGTCTTGCAGGCGAGCCTGTTCTTGCCGTTGATCCGCATCGCGTCGGAGCCGCAGATGCCGTGGGCGCACGAGCGGCGGAAGGTGAGCGAGCCGTCGACGTCCCACTTGATCTTGTGGAGACCGTCGAGCACGCGCTCCTTCGGGTCGATCTCGATCTGGAAGTCCTGCCAGGTCGCCTCGTCCGAGATCTCGGGGTTGAAGCGGCGGATCCGGAACGTGACCGTGATGTACGGGGAGGCGGCGGCTTCGGCCTCCACCTTGTCCAGGGTCGGGGTAGCCATCAGTACTTACGCTCCATCGGCTGGTAGCGGGTCTGGACGACCGGCTTGTAGTCGAGACGGATGGACTCGATGCCGTCGTCGCCGACCTCGCGGTACGCCATGGTGTGGCGCATGAAGTTGACGTCGTCGCGGTTCGGGAAGTCCTCGCGGTAGTGACCGCCGCGGGACTCCTTGCGGGCCAGGGCGGACACGGCCATGACCTCGGCCAGGTCGAGCAGGTTGCCCAGCTCGATGGCCTCCAGCAGGTCCGTGTTGAACCGCTTGCCCTTGTCCTGGATGGACACGCGCAGGTACCGCTCGCGCAGCTCGCCGATCTTCTCGACCGCCGTCTTGATCGTCTGCTCGGTGCGGAACACCATGACGTTGGCGTCCATGGTCTCCTGCAGCTCGCGGCGCAGTTCCGCGACCCGCTCGGTGCCGGTGGAGCTGCGCAGCCGCTCGACCTGGTCGGCGACGAACTGCGCCGGGTTCTCCGGGAGCTCGACGTAGTCGGCCTTCGCGGAGTACTCGGCGGCCGCGATGCCGGCCCGGCGCCCGAAGACGTTGATGTCCAGGAGCGAGTTGGTGCCCAGGCGGTTGGCTCCGTGCACGGAGACGCACGCCACCTCGCCCGCCGCGTACAGACCCGGGACCACCGTCGTGTTGTCGGCGAGGACCTCGCCCTCGACGTTGGTCGGGATGCCGCCCATGGCGTAGTGCGCGGTCGGCTGGATCGGGATCGGGTCCGTGTACGGCTCGATGCCGAGGTACGTACGCGCGAACTCGGTGATGTCCGGGAGCTTGGCGTCGAGCTGCTCCGGCGGCAGGTGGGTGAGGTCCAGGTAGACGTGGTCGCCCTCGGGACCGCAGCCGCGGCCCTCGCGGATCTCCGTGTAGATGGAGCGCGAGACGACGTCACGCGACGCGAGGTCCTTCATGACCGGCGCGTACTTCTCCATGAAGCGCTCGCCGTCCTTGTTGCGGAGGATGCCGCCCTCACCACGGGCGCCCTCCGTCAGCAGGATGCCCATGCGCCAGATGCCCGTCGGGTGGAACTGGAAGAACTCCATGTCCTCCAGCGGCAGACCGCGCCGGTAGCAGGCTGCCTGGCCGTCACCGGTCAGGGTGTGCGCGTTGGACGTCACCTTGAAGAACTTGCCGGTGCCGCCGGACGCGTAGATCACGGCCTTGGCCTGGAAGATGTGGATCTCGCCGGTGGCCAGCTCGTAGGCGACCACACCCGCCGACTTCCGGACGCCGCCGACCTCGGTGATCAGCTGGTCCAGGACGTAGAACTCGTTGAAGAACTCCACGCCCTCCTTGACGCAGTTCTGGTACAGCGTCTGGAGGATCATGTGACCGGTGCGGTCCGCGGCGTAGCAGGACCGGCGGACCGGGGCCTCGCCGTGATTGCGCGAGTGGCCGCCGAAGCGGCGCTGGTCGATGGTGCCGCCCGGGGTCCGGTTGAACGGCAGGCCCATCTTCTCGAGGTCGAGGACGGCGTCGATGGCCTCCTTCGCCAGGATCTCGGCGGCGTCCTGGTCGACCAGGTAGTCACCGCCCTTGACCGTGTCGAAGGTGTGCCACTCCCAGTTGTCCTCCTCCACGTTGGCGAGCGCGGCGGCCATGCCGCCCTGCGCCGCGCCGGTGTGGGAGCGGGTCGGGTAGAGCTTCGTCAGCACGGCGGTGCGGCTGCGCTTCGTCGACTCGATGGCCGCGCGCATGCCGGCTCCGCCGGCGCCGACGATGACGGTGTCGTACTTGTGGATCTTCATGGGTTAAGCCTCAGCCCCGGCTCTAGCGGATGTTCGGGTCGAAGGTGAAGATCACCAGCGTGCCCAGAAGGATGGTGAACACCGTGGCGGTGTAGAGCAGGCCCTTCAGCCAGAGGCGCGTCCGGGGACGCTCCGCGTAGTCGTTGATGACCGTGCGGAGGCCGTTGGCGCCGTGCAGCATCGCGAGCCACAGCATGAGCAGGTCCCAGGTCTGCCAGAACGGCGAGGCCCAGCGGCCGGCCACGAAGGCGAAGCCGATCTTGGAGACGCCGCCGTCGAGCACGAGCTGGATCAGCAGGTGGCCGATGACCAGGACGACCAGCACGATGCCGGACAGGCGCATGAAGAGCCATGCGACCATCTCGAAGTTGCCGCGCGTCGACTTGGGGGTCTTGCGGCTGCGCTGGCGGGGCGGTTCGATGACCGGAGCCGGGTTGTCGGCGTCGTACAGGCTCACGCCCTCGACGGACCCGGTCGAAGATGAGGTGTCAGCGGACATCTGCGTCAGCTCCCGAATACTTCTTGTGCGGCGTGCCCGAGCACGGGGTAGAGCGCCCCGGCCATCAGCACGACCCAGATGCCCATCACGGTCCAGAGCATCTGCTTCTGGTAGCGGGGGCCCTTGGACCAGAAGTCCACAGCGATGACACGCAGGCCGTTCAGCGCGTGGAAGAGGATGGCGGCGACGAGGCCGTACTCCAGCAGCGCGACGAGCGGTGTCTTGTAGGTTGCCACGACATCGTCGTACGCCTCGGGGGAGACGCGGACGAGAGCGGTGTCGAGGACGTGTACGAACAGGAAGAAGAAGATGAGGACGCCGGTGACTCGATGAGCCACCCAGGACCACATACCTTCCCGGCCGCGGTACAGCGTTCCAGCCGGCACGGAAGAACCCTCCGGGAGCGGGGATCAGGGCCTGCCGGCTTCTGTTTGTCGACCAGGCCCGGCCGGGTACGGTCCACCGGCCCTGGCCATCGTAGCGACGACTTGTCGGTTCGCTCGCCCGGGGTCCGCAGGTGTGATCAAACAAGCAATCAAACAGGCACCGATGGGCTATCGGGACAGTCCGAATCGGCCGATTACAGCTGATCTGCCACCAGGTCGGCGAGGCGTCCGCGGGCCAGCCGGCGCAGTTCGTCGGCTGTGACGGCTCTCTCCTCGTCCGCCTCGTTGGCCAGCCGGGAGCGGATTCCGGCCAGTACCTGATCGAGCTGTTCGGACGGCCGTACGGCGTCGAGGCAGATCACGAACGCATGGCCGAAGCGCCTCTCGTACGCCGCGTGGGCCGCCCGCAGTGCGGTGTGCGCCGCCTGCGGGGCGCTGGGGTGGAGGTCGGCGGAGTCCTCGGCGGCCAGCGCCTCGGCGAGGTCGGCGGCGGCGAGGTCGTAACTGGCCTCGTCGGCCGCCGCGAGCAACGCGGCGACATCGGGGTAGGGGCGGTGGGTGGCCAGCCGGTGCGCCCAGCGGCGGCTGCCGCAGCAGGCGAGCAGGGCGGCCTCGGCGGCGCCGTCGGGAGCGGCGTTGAAGCGGACGAGTCCGCCGCTGCTCCGGGCCGGTATGGCGGCATGGCCGAGGCCGTGCTGACCCTGAGTGGAGGGAGGCAGCGTGAGCTCCTGGGAAGGATGGGGTGGATGTGACCCCACGCTATCGACGGCTGGGGAAACCTGTCCGACGGATGCGCGAATTTCACCCGGAAGGGAGAGTTTGAGAACCTGAAGTGGACGCCTTATGTGGTACTTGGTCCTTTTCAGGCTCTGTGGGAGGTAAGTGGCTGATGTGGAATTCGCGCGGTGCCCTCACCGCAGGCGGGCTCGTCGCCGGTGCTGCCGTTCTCTCGGTCGGCGTGGCCGTCTGGCCGGACGGGACGGGCACGAGCGGCGCGAGGACCCCGACCGACGGCACGGTGGCCGCCCCGCAGGCCCCGGCCGCGCCGAGTCCCACGTATCCGGTGTCCACGGCTCCCCGCACCATCCCGTCCGTACGTTCGCACGAAGAGGCGCGCGGCCCCGGCTGGAAGCCCGCCCCCACCGCCCGCGTCCTCGTCGCCAAGGGCAGCGAGGCCCTCGCCGACGAGGCCAAGCTCCTCTCCGGCGAGCTGAAGCTCCGCTACGCGGGCGGCGTCGCCGCCCGCGCCGGCGACATCGAGCTCGCGCTCACGCCGAAACCGAAGCAGCCCGGGGACGCGCGGGCCGCCGCCGAGTCGTACACGCTCACGACCAAGGACCGGCGGGTGCGGATCACCGGCTCCGGCGAGGCCGGCGTCTTCTACGGCACCCGCACCCTGAAGCAGGCGGTGCGCGCCGACGGGCAGATGCCCGAGGGTGTCGTGACCGAGGGGCCGGACCGCCCGCAGCGCGGCCTGAACGTCGACATCGCGCGCAAACACTTCAGCGCCGAGTGGATCGAGGACCGGCTGCGCGAGATGGCCGACCTCAAGCTCAACCAGCTCGGTCTGCACTTCTCCGACGACCAGGGCTTCCGTATCGAGTCCACCTCGCACCCCGAGATCGTCTCCGAGCAGCATCTGACCAAGGCCGAGGTACGGCGGATCGTCGCCCTCGCCCAGCGGCTGCACATCACCGTTGTCCCCGAGATCGATTCCCCCGGACACCTGGGCGCGGTCCTGCGCGCGCACCCCTCGCTCCAGCTGAAGGACGCGAGCGGGGCGCCCACGCGCGGAGCCATCGACATCTCCCAGCCGGCTTCGGCCAGGATCGTCGACGATCTGCTCCGCGAGTACAGCCCGCTCTTCCCTGGCGGGTACTTCCACCTCGGCGCCGACGAGTACCAGGCGCTGGTCAAGAAGGACCCCGAGGCCTCCTATCCGCAGCTCGCCGCGGCCGCCCGGCAGAAGTACGGCGCGAACGCGCGGATCCAGGACCTGGCGACGGGCTGGCTGAACGACCGGGCCGCGGTGGTGCGTCCGCTCGGCAAGCAGCCCAAGGCGTGGAACGACGGGTTCTTCCGGGGCGGGGTGGTGACCGCGGACAAGAACATCGAGGTCGAGTACTGGACGGGCAAGGAGATCGGGGCGCGGGAGCCGGTCGGGTACCTCGCGGAGGGCCGCAAGGTCGTCAACCTCAACGACGAGTTCCTGTACTACGTCCTCGGTGAGCCCAATGAGTTCACCTATCCGGACGGCCGGCGGATCTACGAGCAGTGGACGCCGCTGGTGTTGCGCGGCACCCAGCCGGTGCCGCAGCGCTACTCGGACCAGATCCTGGGCGGCCGGCTGGCCGTGTGGTGCGACCTTGCGAACGCGCAGACCCAGGAACAGGTGGCCGCGGGCATCCGGCTGCCGCTGCACGCGGTGGCCCAGAAGCTGTGGGACCCGCGTGAACCAGCCCGGACCTGGGGCGAGTTCACTGCGCTGGCGGACAAGGTGGACAGCGCGCAGTGACGCAATCGCGCGCCCGGACGCAGTAAGGGGAGTACTGCGTCCGCGACGGGAGACTCAATGAGCCTGGTGGAACTGATCGCACGGGCGGATGAACGGGGCCTGGCCGCGAGCGGGCTCGCCTGCCTCGACCGGTGCCTGCCGCTGTTCGTGGAGGAGGCCGGTGTACTGCGCCCGCTGTGGGCGGGCGTCGCGGTCGGCGAGGAGGACTGGGCGGAGCGGCTGACCGCGGCCCGGGACGCCCTCGAAGGCAGTGCCGCCACCGGCGAGTCGGCGGCCCTGGTACGGCAGATGCTGGGCGCCGCGCCCTCGGAGTGGGCCGAGGCGCCGCTGCGGGAGTGGGCGGACGCCTGCTCGGTCGTGGCACTGGAGATCCACCACCGGCTGGACGCGGGGGACCCGGGCGATGAGGACGCCGACGCCGAGCGGCTGACGAGCTGCCGTGAAGGAGACACGGACGGCGCCGGCCCGCTCGTCGCGGGTGAACTCAGGCGCCAGACCGAGATCCTGGAAATCCTCGCGGACCCGTCGGCCGGCGGCGCGGGGCTGCGCCGGGCCCTGGACCTCTCGACCGAGGGGCAGCGAGTGCTGCGCGCGGTGGTCTCCCGCAGGGCGAGGGCCCAGGGCTGAGCGGAGCGCCGTGCGAGATGTCGGTCGGCGGCCACGTGCGCCACGGCCGGGGCACCGGAGCACGCGCAGACCGCGCGGCAGGCGGGCAGACAGGCGGGCAGACCTGTCACGCCTGGGCCGACGGAGTGTTCAGGGCCAGCGCGTTCTTGAAGATCACGCCGTCTTTCATGATCAGCACGAGGTTCTGCTCGGGTTCGGTGAGGATCGCGAGATCTTTCAGCGGGTCGCCGTCGATCAGCAGGATGTCGGCCAGTGCGCCTTCCTCGATCACGCCGAGCTTGCCCGGGTAGGGGTTCCGCGGGCCGGACATGGCAAGGATCTGCGCGTTGTTGGAGGTTGCCTGGCGCAGGATCTCGGCGGGCGTGAACCATTTGGTGCGGTGGATGAACTCCTCGTTGATCCGGGCGAGGAGTTCGGGCGAGGTGACGATGTCCGAACCGAAGCCGATCCGGTCGAAGCCGACCGCCTTCGCGGCGGTGAACATCTTGTCGATCCCCTCGTATGCCTGCCGATGCCTGTCCGCCTGGTCGTCGGTGAAGCCGTTCGGGCGGATCGTGTAGATGATGACCTGCGGACTCAGCCAGGTACCCGCCTCCTTCATGACACGCAAGGTGTCCTCGTCCAGCAGGTTGCCGTGCTCGATGCAGCGCACGCCCGCGGCGATCGCCCGGCGTACACCGGCGGGGTTGTAGACATGGGCGGTGACGTACGTGTTCCAGTCGGCGGCCGCCCGCACCGCCGCCTCGATCTCCTCGCTCGTGAACTCGGTGACGTCGAGCGGGTCACGCTCGGAGCCGCATCCGCCGCCGACTGCGATCTTGATCTGGCTGGCCCCACGCCCCAGCGCGTGCCGCACACCGCGGAGTACCTCGGGGACGCCGTCGACGACGATGTGGTGCTGCATCTTGGCCATCTGCGACTGTTCTCCGCCGACCAGGCGGGAGGGTTCGGCCGGTCCGCTGAGGTCGGCGTGGCCCGAGGTCTGCGAGAACATCGGGCCCGAGGGGTAGATGCGCGGGCCTTCGGCGATGCCCCGGTCGATGGCCAGCTTGAGGGAGAAGCTGTTCCCGGCGGCGTCGCGGATGGTGGTGTAGCCGCGGGAGAGGTAGAGCTTCGCCATCGCGGCGCCCTGGATGGCGTGGTAGAGCGCGTCGGTCCGCGCGCCCTCGCTGATGGAGAGCTGGAACATCACGTGTGAGTGCGCGTCGATGAATCCGGGTGACAGAGTCCGTCCGCCCGCGTCGACGACCGTCGCACCGTCGGGTGCGGTGACGGACCGTGCGATGCGGGTGATGCGGTTTCCCTCGACGAGTACGCTCTTGGGATCCGTGAGGGCCTCGGACATACCGTCGTACACGCGCGCGTTCTCGAACAGCACGGCGCTGGGTGACTGGTTCACGATTCTTCGTCGCTCTCTGTTTCGTGGGGCGGCGCCGCCGGGGGCAGGCGGCGCCGCACCGGAAGATCTGGTGGTCGCCCGTCAGGCGGTGGGTGGGGCGATCTGTTCGAGGCTGCGGCCGGCAGTGCGTTCGCCGAAGGCGAGGGTCACGGTGACGGCGACGGCCAGAGCGCCGACCAGGCAGAGGAAGACGCCGCTGAAGCCGATGCTCTTGTAGAGGTAGCCGATGGCGATGGGCGAGATTATCGCGCCGATGCGGGCGACCGCGGAGGCGGCGCCGGTGCCGGTGGTGCGGATCTCCGTGGGGTACTGCTCGACGGTGTACGCGTAATACGCGGCGGCCGCGCCGCTTACGAACGCCGAGAGGAACATGGTGGCGACGAGCAGCACCGCGGAATGCGTCGCGAGGGCCACTCCCAGCGCGGAGAGTGCGGCGCCGGCGGCGTAGCCGGCGATGACCCACTTGCGCTCGAAGCGGTCGATGAGGGAGGCGGCGGCGTAGTAGCCGGGGACCTGCGCGCAGGCCGTGGCAAGGGAATAGACGAAGGACGTCGTGATGCTGAAGCCCTTGTCCTGGACCAGCAAGGCGGGCAGCCAGCTGGCGAAGCCGTAGTTGACGCCGGTCATGGTGAACCAGAGCACCCAGAGGACCGCGGTGCGGCGGGCCATGGGGCCGGCCCACAAGGCGGCGAGCTGGCCGAGGACGCCTGGCCGATCCGATTCCGCCGTGGGCTGCGTCGGGGGCGGGGTTTCCTCCACCACGGCGGCCTGCGCCTGGGAGGGCGCCTCGCTCCGGCCGCTCTCCTTCTCGAAGCGTTCGATGACGGCGGCGGCCTCGGCGACCCGGCCTTGGGAGAGCAGGAAGCGGGGGGACTCGGGGAGGCTCTTGCGCCACCACAGCAGCAGTACGACCGGTAGGGCGGTGACGCCGGCGGCGATACGCCAGCCGACCTCCGGCTGCGGCGCGATGAGCAGTGCTGCCACGAGCCCGGCCAGGATGTAGCCGAACGCGAAGAAGCCGACGGTGCGTCCGACGAACCGGCCGCGGTGCGCAGGCGGGATGAACTCGGCGATGAACGGGGCGACGAGGACGCTCTCGGCGCCCAGGCCGACGCCGGCCAGCACCCGCCAGACGAACAGCTCGGTCGGCGTCGTGGCGGTGGCCATGAGCACGCTGAAGACGCTGAAGACGAGCAGGGCGATGATCATCAGGCGTCGGCGTCCATACCGGTCGGCGAGCACTCCGGCGACCAGGGCGCCGACCAGATAGCCGAAGAACACGGCGGAGAGCAGCCAGCCGGCGGTCTCCGAGCTGATGTGCCACAGCACGATGACGGCGGAGAGCGCGTAGCCCATCAGCGCGCCGTCGAACGAGTCGATCGCGTATCCCAGTCCGCCCTGGAACATGAGCCGTCGGTGCGGGCGGGACACCTCGAGGCCGTCGAGCCGGTCCAGCAGTTGCTGGGAGCCGACAGCGGGAACTGCGGTGGAGTCAGGAAGGGTCACGGCATCTCCAGGAAGAAGGTGGCGCAACGTTAGATGCATCGGATCGAGCCATGCAATAGTTGATGCATGATGTTTACCGTTCTCACCCTGCGACCCAAGCCCGGACACGTCGACGAGGTGGTGGCCTATTACCGTCGGCACCGGATCCTGGAGGTGTCAGGCGCGCAGGCCGCCCAGCTTCTGGTGAGCCGTGACGACCCGCGCGAGATCGTCGTCACCGCGGTATGGCCCGACGCGGCCGACTACGAGCGGTGGCTGGCGGACCCCGAACGCGCCCGGTTCGGCTCCGGCCTTGCCCACTGCTTCGACTCCGAGGACGACGCCCGCTCCCGGAGCTACCAGGTCGTCCATGACACAATCTCGGCCTGATCGGGGAGACCCGGGAGGAGGGGGAATGTCGATCGAGAGCTGGCTCACCGGCCTGGACGGCTACGCGTCGCTCGGTCCCCAGGCGGGCCGAGTGGTGAAGGTCCTCGCTCGCGAGCCGGGGTTCGCCGCCTACGCCGCCGCGCGCGAGGTGGCCGAGCGAGCCGGCGTGAACGTCTCCACCGTCGTACGCACCGCCCAACAACTCGGCTTCGACGGCTGGCCCGGGCTGCGCCAGGATCTGCGCGACTGTTACATCGACTCATTGAGCGCGGGCGGCCTCGGCACAGGGCCGGCTACCGACCCCGCCGTCCAGATGCTTCGCCGTGACGCCGCCAACGTCGCAGCGCTCATGGAGCCGGTCACGACCGAGGCCATCCGCGCAGTCGCCGGCGTCATGGCCTCCGCCCGCCGTACCGTCATCGCCGGCTCGGGAAGCGCCGCCGGTCCCGCGCACGTCCTCGCCTATCCGGGCATGGCCATGGGGTACGACATCCAGCTCGCCCTGGGCGCGGCCACCGTGCAGGCCGCGCAGGTCACTCACCTGGGCAAGGGCGACTGCCTGTTGGTGATCAACATGTGGCGGCTCACCCGGGCGCAACTCGCACTCACCCGACTCGCTCATGAGGCCGGGGTCACCGTCTGCGTGCTCACGGAACTGCGCTCCACCCCCCTGGCCGACCACGCCGACCACGTCATCGTGGTGCCAACCGAAGCCGTACGCGGCCTCACCTCCGTGACCGCCATGGTCAGCGCCGTCCAGGCGATCGTCGCAGAGCTGGCCGAGCCTGCGGCGGTCCGCGCGTTCAGCCGGGTGGAACGCGCCTGGCACGACATGAATCTGATAGAGGATCAGAACTGATCGGCCCGTGCGACGGTCCGATGTCGAGTTGGCCGGCCTGCCGGCACCGGGCCTGACCTGCTGCTTTCTGTCGGCCGGCGGGCTTCGTGCCTACGACTCCCTCGCCCCGTTGAGGTCCGTTCCCGATCCACTGTCGGCAGGTAGCGCGAGGGGGATGTGGTGGGTGGCGCGGCCGAGGGGGTCGAGGAGCCAGCCCATGCGTTTGGGGGTGTGGAGGGTGATGGTGCGGTCCTTGACCTCCAGGTGAGGAAAGCGGTCGGCGAGGAGGTTCTCGAAGGTGCTGATGCCATGGAGGTCGTGGACCCAGACCATGACGAGGAGGTTGTGGGGGCCGCTGACGGAGACGGAGAGGCGGACCTGTTCCATGCGGGCGAGTGCGGCGCCGGTGTGTTCGAGGTGGGGGTGCGGGACGGCGGCCCGGTAGAGGGCCACGGCGCGGTATCCGGCCAGCGGGTGGGCGAAGTCGCAGCGCAGGGTGATCTCGCGGTCGCGGAGCATGCGTAGGAGACGTCGGCGGGCGGTGTACTCGCTCACGCCGATCGCGGTGCCGAGTTCCTTGTAGCCGAGGCGGCCGTCGTGGCCGAGTGCGGTGCGCAGTGCGGTGTCCTGCGGGGTGAGCCGGCTGCGCATGTGGGTGCTGTAGGTGCTGGGGGTCACATGGGGGGTGCTGCCGGATCCCGGCAGCAGTGCCCTGCTTGCGGGCCCGAGGGCGCGGGTGCGCCAGTTGCTGCCTTCGCCGAAGAGGGTCAGGCCGAGGCGGGTGTTGGTGGCGCGGACGCCTCGTAGGTGGCCGATGGTGCCGTGGACCGCCCTGCCCAGGGAGTGGAGGTCGGTCGCGGCGACGGAGAGGAACAGATCGAAGTCGCCCGCCGTCTCGTCGACGCTGAGGATCCAGGGCAGCTGGGTGAGCGCGTGGCTGACGGAGTCGAACTGCCGTGGCATGCAGCGGACTTCGACGTAGGCGACGGTGGCGGTGTGGGGTGTCTCGTACGCGGTGATCCAGGCCAGTCCTTGTGCGCGCAGTCGTTCCCAGTGGCGGGCGGCGGTCGTGGCGTCGATGCCCAGGGCCCGGCCGAGCTGCGTCCATGTGGCACGGGGTGAGGACTGCAGGGCGTCGATGAGCGCCAGATCCAGCTCGGAGAAGCCGGTATCGGATTCCTGTGGATCTGCTTGCTCAGCGCTGTTTTCCTGCAACTTCCCGGCCCTTCTGCAAGTGAGTCGCACCATGTGGGGACTCCCCGCCACGGTCGAGTATCGGCCATTTGCTGGAAGGAGTGCCGGTGCTCGTTTCTGGCCCTGGGGGCAGTGATCGCTGCGGTGAAGGCCTGGTTCACCCCGCAGGACACTGCCTCCTTCCTCGCTACGGCCGACGACCGCATTCGTGCCGGGGCCCTGGAGTGTCCTCCCTCGATGGAAAAGGAACTGTCATGACGTCGACCCATCACCCCCTGCTCGCCGGTCTGGCGGATCTGCTGCCCGGCCTGCGTGGCCTGTATGAGGACCTGCACGCCCACCCCGAGCTCTCCTTCCAGGAGAAGCGCACTGCCCAGGTCGTCGCAGACCGGCTGCGCGGGCAGGGCTGGGATGTCACTGAGGGGGTGGGCGGTACCGGCGTGGTCGGTGTGCTGCGCTCCGGTGAGGGGCCGGCGGTGTTGTTGCGCGCGGACATGGACGCTCTTCCGGTCAAGGAGGAAACCGGTCTTCCGTACGCCTCCACCGCCACGGCCGTCAACGATGACGGCGAGACGGTGCCGGTCATGCATGCCTGTGGGCATGACATGCACGTCACCTGTCTGCTGGGTGCGACGGCGCTGCTGGCCGCCAACCGGGGTGCCTGGCACGGCACCGTGGTGGCGGTGTTCCAGCCCGCCGAGGAGGTGGGCGGGGCACCCGCGATGATCGAGGACGGTTTCCTGGAGCGGTTCCCCCGCGCCGAGGTGTGTCTGGGGCAGCATGTGGCACCGGTTCCGCTCGGCTACGCCGGTACTCGGCACGGCACGGTGATGGGAGCCTCCGACAACCTGCACGTGCGGCTGTTCGGTACGGGCGGGCACGGGTCGGTGCCCGAGACCACTGTGGACCCGGTGGTGATGGCCGCCGCGATCGTCATGCGGCTGCAGACGGTGGTGTCCCGCGAGGTGGGCGCGAGCCAGATGGCCGTGGTCACCGTGGGTGCGATCCAGGCCGGGACGAAGGAGAACATCATCCCGGACACCGCCGACCTGAAGATCAATATCCGGAGCGCCGCCCCGGCGGTGCGCGAGAAGGTGCTCACCGCCGTGAAGCGCATCATCCGGACCGAGGCGATGGCGTCCGCGGCGCCACGCGAACCGGAGATCACCGAGCTGCACAGCTTCCCGATGACCTCCAACGACCCGGCCGCCACCGACCAGGTCCTTGCGGCGATGGCCCACGTCGTGGGCCCGGAGCGGGCGTTCACGCTGCCGCAGCCGCTCACCGGCAGCGAGGACTTCGGGACCTTCGGCGCGGCGCTGGGGGTCCCTTCCGTGTTCTGGTTCTTCGGCGCGCTGGATCCGAAGATCTTCGACGGTTTCCGGCTGGCGGACCTGGTCGACGGAGCGCTTCCGGCGGAGGTCCCCGGCAGCCACTCGCCGCGGTTCGCCCCGCTGCCCGACCCCGCCATCGACACCGGAGTACGACTGATGCTGAGCGCCGCATCCGCATGGCTGACCCACCCCACCGCCAACTGATCGCCGGGAGCAGACATGGCTGACCGGGTCGATGCTAACGTTGAAGTTACCAACATTATTGTTAGTGTCATGCGTGGAGGTTGGCGGGCATGGTGGACTTCGTCGGCCGTCGGCAGGAGCTGGCGACGCTTGAGCGCGAGCTGCAGAAGGTGGCGGCAGGAGTCGGGAGGGAGCGGCCCGGTCGGTGCGTGATGCTGCGCGGGCGACGCCGGGTGGGCAAGTCGCGGCTGGTCGAGCGGTTCGTGGAGCGTTCCGGGGCACCGTTCTTGTTCTACGCCGCCACCGGTGCATCCCCTGCGGACGATCTGGCACGGCTGGCCCGGGACGCCCAGGCGTCGACGCTGCCGCTGGCGCAGTTGGTGGCCGCCGCGCGGCCGGAGAGCTGGGATGCAGCGTTCGATGTACTGGCCGCGGCGCTGCCCGCCGACCGGGCCAGTGTGCTGGTCATCGACGAGGTGCCGTACCTGATGGATGTCGATGGCGCCTTTGAGGGGATGCTGCAGCGGGCCTGGGACCGGGCGCTGGAGACCAAGCCGGTGCTGCTGGTCCTCATTGGCTCGGATCTGTCGATGATGGAGGCGCTGAACAGCTACGGACGCCCCTTCCACCAGCGTGGCCGGGAGATGGTGCTCGGGGCACTGAATCCCGCCGAGGTCGGGCGGATGCTGGGACTGGGTCCGGCCGAAGCCTTCGACGCCGCGCTGGTCACCGGGGGGCTGCCGCTGATCTGTGCGGAGTGGCCGCACGGCGCGGGACTGTGGGACTTCCTCGGCGAGGCTCTGAACGATCCGGTCTCGGCATTGCTGGTGTCCGCCGAGCGCTCGTTGGCCGCGGAGTTTCCGCCGCAGGCCCAGGCTCGTGCGGTGCTGGCGGCGATCGGCAGTGGGGAGCGTACTTTCACCAGCATCGCCCGCGCGGCCGGCGGGATCGGCGCCACGCCGCTGCAGCGCGCGCTGGAGCTGCTCACGCACAAGCGGATCGTTGCCGGGGAGTTGCCCGTGTCCCTGCGCCCGTCGAAGGACCGCCGCTACCGGGTGACGGATCCGTACCTGCGGTTCTGGCTGCACCTTCTCGGCCCTTCCATGGGGGAGATCGAGCGGGGTCGAGGCGATCTGACCTTGGCGCGGATCCGGGAGAACTGGACCAGCTGGCGCGGCCGGGCCGTCGAGCCGCTCGTGCGCGAGGCGCTCGCCCGGACACTGCCCGACGACCGGCTGCCCGCGGCCCCCGCAGTGGGCGGCTACTGGACCCGCACCAACGACATAGAGATCGACATCGTCGGGGCAGACCGCGCCCCCATCGCCAAGGAACTGTTGTTCGTCGGCTCCATCAAGTGGCTGGAGGAGTCACCCTTCGACCGACACGACCTGGCGGCCCTCCACCGCCACCGGGCCGCGCTCACCGCCGAACCCGTCCCGGTGGTGGCGGTTTCGCGCAGTGGAACCGACTGTCCGGGCCTCGACGCCGCCTACGGCCCCGATGATCTGCTGGCCGCATGGCCGCTGTGAACAGCGTGACAGCTCCGTGTGAGACGAGGACGACCGGGGCCGCCACCCCCCACAGGAGAGGCCCCGGTCGTCGTTCGCAACGGGCTCGTGCGACAAGCCCGTATTCCTAACAGCGCCATGACTGCGGTTTCTGTCACACCCCGGTGAGTGCTGGTGTCGTTGCGCGTTGTACAACACATGGACGGGGGTAGGTGAGAGGCCGTAGCGTGCAGGTTCGCGCAGTGTGGCGCGGCAGTGACCAGCTGCGAACAGGACAGTGGGACAGGTAGAGACGGTGCTGGGGGACGACGCGGAGCTGACCACCGCTGTGCTCGCGGCACAGGACGGCGACGAGAACGCGTTCCGGACTGTGTACCGCGCCGTGCACCCGCGGCTACTGGGGTACGTCCGGACACTCGTCGGCGACGCGGAGGCCGAGGATGTCGCCTCCGAGGCCTGGCTGCAGATAGCGCGGGACATCGACCGGTTCAGCGGAGACGCGGACCGCTTCCGGGGCTGGGCCGCGCGGATAGCGCGCAATCGCGCCCTCGACCACATACGGATGCGGGGCCGGCGCCCCGCGGTCGGCGGCGACGAGACGGAGCTGACCGGCAAGCCCTCCGACGCGGACACCGCGGGGGAGGCGATGGAGTCCCTCGCCACAGGCGATACCCTCGCGCTGATCGCCCAGCTTCCCCAGGACCAGGCCGAGGCGGTTGTCCTGCGGGTGGTCGTCGGGCTGGACGCCAAGAGCGCCGCCAAGACCCTGGGCAAACGCCCGGGCGCCGTACGGACCGCCGCGCACCGCGGCCTGAAGCGGCTGGCCGAGCTGCTGGGCGCGGAGGCGGGCGACGACGTAACCGAGGGTAATGGCGGGTCGGGGGAACTGGGAGGCCTGCCACCGCAGCGAGCGCCGCGCCGAGGCACCGCCGCCTCGGCCGGTGTGACGCATTCGCGTCTGCGGACGCAGAAGGACATGTGATGGCGGACGAGCGCTACCAGTGGCTTGACAGGAGAGCGGCGGAGCGGTTGCTGCGCGGCGAGCCCGTCGAGAGCGCCGACGAGCAGGTGCGCGAAGAGGCCGGACGGCTCTCCGCAGCCCTGGGCCGCGCCGCCCAGGCTCCGCAGAGCGGGGAACTCCCCGGTGAGGAAGCGGCACTCGCCGCCTTCCGGAAGGCGCACGGTGGCCCCGCCCGCGCCCCGCTCGCCGAGCACGCCTCGGACACCCCGGGCACCCCGGTGACCGTACTCGGGTCCGCGCCCGGCCCTGCCGCACACGGCGGCCGCCCGGGGCGCCGCTGGGGACGCCCGCTGAACTTCGGCCTCGCCGCCGCGCTGGCCGGCTGCGCGCTCGGCGGTGTGGCGGTCGCGGCCGGTACCGGAGTGCTGCCCACCCCGTTCGGTGACAGCGCCCGGCCGCAGCCGGCGGTCTCCGTGTCCGTCGCGGGCACACCGGACGCACGGATCCCGCCCGTTCCCGGCACGGCCACGCCCAGCGACCCGCCGTCCTCGACGCAGGACCCCCGGATCTCCGGCGGCGGCACTCAGAGCCCCGGTACCCCCGAGACGTCACCCGATCCGACGCACGACGGCGGGACCGGCACGCACGACCCCGGCGCCGGCACTCCGCCCCAGGACAGCCGGGAGCGGGACCGCAAGTGGCTGGTCCAGGCCTGCCGCGACTACCACAGCGGCAAGAGCCTGGCCGGCGACAGCAGGCAGCGCCTGGAGGAGGGGGCCGGCGGCGCCCACCAGGTGGAGCGGTTCTGCAAGCGTCTGCTGGGTGTCGGCACGGACGACGGGGAGAAGAAGGGCGACCGCGACAAGGGCAGCGACGGCGACGACGACAGCGGCGGCGGTGACGACGACGGTGACGACGCGGAACGGTCGAGCGGTGACCGCGGCACCGGCATGGTGCCCGTGGCACCGGAGCATGCCCCGGCCCCGCCGCTCGGTTTCGTCGCGGTGCCGCCGGCCGGTGTAACGCTTTTCGAGCCGGTGACGCAGAACTAAGTGAGCCGACTGGTCATCGGCCGCGCATGAGCCGGGGTTCCCCCCGTACCTTCGGCACTGCGCACCGGCGCGGGCGGGACACGTTCCCCCGGTCCCGCCCGCGCCCTCACACCGCGGCCGCATATGGTCCCTTGACCCGCTACCAGTAGACGACGACCTTGTCGCCGACCTTGACCTCGTCGAAGAGCGCCGCGAGCTTGCCCTCGTCCCGGACATTCACGCAGCCGTGCGAGGCGCCGTTGTAGCCCCGGGCCGCGAAGTCGGACGAGTAGTGCACCGCCTGGCCGCCGCTGAAGAACATCGCGTACGGCATGGGCGTGTGGTAGATCGTCGACTCCCACTTCCTGGCCTTCCAGCCGACGCTGAACGTGCCCTCGCGGGTCGGCGTGTTCTCCGAGCCGAAGCGCACGTCCATCGCCGAGACGACCTTGCCGTCGATCATCCAGGCCAGGGTCCGGCTCTCCTTGCTGATGCACATCACCCGCCCGGTCATGCACCGCTGGTCCGGGGTGTCGAGTTCGTACGTGGTCGGCGGGCGCAGCTCGCTCGCGGTCGGCTTCGTCGTCGTGCCGGCCAGCCGCTGCCAGGTGGTCTCGTCGACCGTGCCGGTCGTCTCCAGGCCCTGCTGCTGCTGGAAGGCCTGGACCGCGGTCGAGGTGAGGGAGCCGTAGAAGGCGGTGGGGCTGCGCTTGAAGTGGCCGAGCTGCTTGAGCCTCGCCTGCAACTCGCGGACCTGCTCGTTCTCCGTGCCCTCGGCCATCAGCACCCTCCCGGTGGGCGCCTGCGAGGCGGTCGCGGAAGGGGCGGCGGAGGCGGAGGGCTTGCCGTCCGGGGAGGGGGTCGCGGACGCGCCGGCCGGCGCCGCGGTCGCGGGGGCCGCCGGGGTGCCGCCGCCGGGGGACCCCGCGGCCTGGGCCGTACAGCCCGCCGCGCAGGCCACGGCCACGGCCGCCATGAGTGCTCTTCTGAAGACGGTCGTGCGATACATGTATGCCCCCCGGGAATGGTCCGTGTACCTAAGGGATGCTTTCCGCGGGTGCTTGGTTGCGAACGTCGGCGCATTCTGTGAGCAAGGTCCCAGCGCGCGGCTCTCCACTCGCCGCACGCCCGCCACTACAGTCCGTTGCGAGAAGGCGTTGCTACCAAACGGTAGCTTCGGCAGGTCGATGGAGGCACAGCACATGGCGCGCGAGTCGGGCAGCGTTCGATTCACTGAGAGCGGTCTTCCCATTGAGCCCGTGTACGGGCCGGAGGTGCTCGGTGGCTGGGACCCGGCCGAGAAGCTGGGCGAGCCCGGTGCGTTTCCCTTCACGCGCGGTGTGTACCCGTCGATGTACACCGGGCGTCCCTGGACCATGCGTCAGTACGCCGGATTCGGTACGGCCGTTGAGTCGAATGCCCGCTACAAGCAGCTGATCGCGAACGGCACCATGGGCCTGTCCGTCGCCTTCGACCTGCCCACCCAGATGGGCCACGACAGTGACGCGCCGATCGCGAGCGGCGAGGTCGGCAAGGTCGGCGTGGCCATCGACTCGATCGACGACATGCGGGTGCTGTTCGGCGGGATCCCGCTGGACAAGGTCTCGACGTCGATGACGATCAACGCGCCGGCCGCGCTGCTGCTGCTGATGTACCAGCTGGTCGGCGAGGAGCAGGGGGTGCCGGCGGAGAAGCTGACGGGCACCATCCAGAACGACGTACTCAAGGAGTACATCGCGCGCGGGACGTACATCTTCCCGCCGAAGCCGTCGCTGCGGCTGATCGCCGACATCTTCAAGTACTGCAAGGCCGAGATCCCGAAGTGGAACACCATCTCGATCTCCGGCTACCACATGGCGGAGGCGGGTGCCTCGCCCGCGCAGGAGATCGCCTTCACCCTCGCGGACGGAGTCGAGTACGTCCGTACCGCCGTCGCGGCCGGCATGGATGTCGACGACTTCGCGCCGCGCCTGTCCTTCTTCTTCGTCTCGCGCACGACGATCCTCGAAGAGGTCGCCAAGTTCCGTGCGGCCCGGCGTATCTGGGCCCGGGTCATGCGGGACGAGTTCGGCGCGAAGAACCCCAAGTCGTGGATGCTGCGCTTCCACACCCAGACGGCGGGCGTCCAGCTGACCGCCCAGCAGCCCGAGGTCAATCTGGTCCGCGTGGCCGTGCAGGGCCTGGCCGCGGTCCTCGGCGGCACTCAGTCGCTGCACACCAACTCCTTCGACGAGGCGATCGCGCTGCCGACCGACAAGTCGGCCCGCCTGGCGCTGCGGACCCAGCAGGTGCTGGCGTACGAGACGGACGTCACGGCCACCGTGGACCCGTTCGCCGGTTCGTACGTCGTGGAGAAGATGACGGACGAGGTCGAGGCCGCCGCCGTCGCTCTCATGACCCGGGTCGAGGACATGGGCGGCGCGGTCAACGCCATCGAGCGCGGCTTCCAGAAGAACGAGATCGAGCGCAGCGCCTACCGCGTCGCGCAGGAGACGGACAGCGGCGAGCGCGTGGTCGTCGGCGTCAACCGCTTCCAGCTCGACGCCGAGGAGCCGTACGAGCCGCTGCGCGTCGATCCGGCCATCGAGGCCCAGCAGGCGGAGCGGCTGGCCAGGCTGCGCGCCGAGCGGGACCAGGCGGCGGTGGACGCGGCGCTCGCCGCGCTGAAGAAGGCGGCGGAGGGGACGGACAACGTGCTGTACCCGATGAAGGACGCGCTGCGGGCGCGGGCCACGGTCGGCGAGGTCTGCCACGCGCTGCGCGAGGTGTGGGGGACGTACGTTCCGTCTGATGCCTTTTGAGCCGACAGGTGCGTTCCGGCTGAGTCGTCTTACATACAGGACAGAAAAGCGGAGTGTGGTACTCGCGTGCGACACTCCGCGACATGCTGGGTGTGACCGATCTTCCGACCTATCTCGCAGGCCTCGTCCTGATCATTCTGCTGCCGGGTCCGAACTCGCTGTACGTCCTCTCGGTCGCCGCCAGGCGCGGGGTGCGGACGGGATACCGGGCGGCGGCGGGCGTCTGGTGCGGCGACGCGGTGCTGATGGTGCTCTCCGCCGCCGGAGTGGCCTCGCTGCTCCAGGCCAACGCCCTGCTGTTCGGGATCGTGAAGTACGCGGGCGCCGGCTATCTCACCTGGCTCGCCCTCGGCATGCTGCGCGCCGCCTGGTCGATGTGGCGCTCGCGGCACGACCGGAGCACCGAGCTCCCGGCCGAGGAGCCGGCCGCGGCTCCCGCGGCCGAACGGCCCTTCCGCCGGGCCCTGGTGATCAGCCTGCTCAACCCTAAGGCGATCCTCTTCTTCATCTCCTTCTTCGTGCAGTTCGTGGACCCGGGCTACGCCCACCCCGCGCTGTCCTTCGTCCTCCTCGGCACCCTCGCCCAGGCGGCCAGCGTCCTCTACCTCTCGGCGCTGATCTTCGGCGGCACCCGCCTGTCGGCGGCCTTCCGCCGGCGCAAGCGCCTCTCGGCCGGCGCGACCACGGCGGCGGGCGCGCTGTTCCTGGGCTTCGCGGCGAAGCTGTCGGTCAGCAGCGTGTGAGGGAACGCTTCAGCAGAGGGGTGAGCGGGCGCTCCACCCAGCGGTGCAGCAGCCAGGCCAGGAGCAGCATCAGCGCGATCGTGCCCAGCAGGCTCGTATACGCGGGCAGGCCCAGGTGGCGGTGGAGAGCTTCGACCGCCACCCATCCCAGATGTTCGTGGACCAGGTAGAAGGGGTACGTCAGCGCCCCGGCCACAGTCAGCCACCGCCAGTTCGCCCACGCCGCACGCCCGAGGGCGATCAGCGCCACCGCGACGAAGCCCGCCGTGACGACAGCGACGATCACCCACGCGCTGCGGTACGAGAAGAAGCGCGGATCGGGCGCGTGCCACAGCGTGGCGACCGCGTAGTGCTGGCCGAGCAGCCAGCCGGTGGCCGCGACACCCCAGGCCAGTACGTCGCGCCGGTCGCGGTGGACCAGGTACAGGCCGATGCCCCCGACGAAGAACGGCGCGTACTCGGGCATCAGCACGAGGTCGAGCAGCCGGTTGTCGGCCGCGTCGGCGATCGCCGCGCCGAGCGTCCACGCCGCGCAGAAGAGCAGGATCCGCTGCCGGCCGCCGCCCGGCAGGACGACGAACAGCGCGAACAGGGCGTAGAAGCGCAGCTCCGCCCAGAGCGTCCAGCAGACACCGAGCACCCGGTCGGCGCCCAGCGGCTGCTGGAGCATCGTGAGGTTGAGCAGGAAGTCCGAGGGCGACACCGTCCGGTACGCCACCCACGGCAGCGCGAACACCAGCGTCACCAGCACGATCGCCGCCCAGTAGGCGGGGAAGAGCCGGGCCACGCGGGAGGCGAAGAAGGCCCGTAGCGGGCGTCCCCAGGCGCTCATGCAGATCACGAAGCCGCTGATCACGAAGAAGATCTGCACGCCCAGGCAGCCGTACGCGAACCACGCCGAGGCGGTCGGGAACTGCACTCCCGGCGAGGTGCCCCAGGCCTTGCTGATCTCTCCGCCCCGGCCGCCGAGGTGGTACGCGGCGACCATCAGGGCCGCCAGCAGCCGCAGCCCGTCGAGGGCGCGCAGCCGGGCCGGGGGCGCGGCCCGCCGCGCCCGCGTCGCGGGCGGTGGGAGCGGCTCCGCGCGGATCGCTTCGGGTACGGCGGATACGTCGGGCGCGTCGGGTACGGCTATCGGGGTCGACGTCATCCGAGCGCGGTCCGCTTGAGGTGCCGGGCGCGGCGGACCACGCGCCGCACCGCCGGGCTGCGCGGGATGAACGCGAGCTGCGCCGGGACCGCGCCCGGCAGGCCGAGCGAGGTCAGCCGGCGCCGCTTGAAGTAACGCCAGGTGTGAGCGTCGAGATGGCCGGCCAGATAGCGCTCGGCGGCCGGCCGAAGCTCCGCCAGGATCTGCGCCTGCATGGCGTAGCCGACCGCCGTGACCAGCCCGGTCAGCGACTCCCGCACCTGCCGCTCGGTGGGCGGCGCCCAGCCGGCGACGGCCTGTGCGTCGGCCAGGTCGGGCAGCAGGGCGTCCACGATGGTCAGCGGTACCCGGTTGCTGTTCTGGTACGGGGTGACGCGGTCCAGCAGCGGTTCCGTGCCCGTCCGCGCGACCGGGATGCCGTACAGCATGGCGGCCGTGAGCAGGCCGGTGGAGAAGCAGCCGGCCACCAGGGCCGGGCGCAGCCGCTGGTAGAGCACCTCGGCGAGTACCGGGCTGTCCAGCACGGTGAGTTCGGCACCGAGTCGTTCGGCCTCCTCCTCGACCAGGCGCGACCAGCGGGCCGGCGCGCTGGGGTGGGGCTTGAAGACGAGGTGCCGGTGGCCGAGGGCGTGCGCGCCGCGGACCATCCGTACGTGCAGTTCCTCCTCCTCCTGCGGGGTGAGGAGGGAGAGGGCGGAGAGGTACTGGCCGAGGAGCAGGGCGGGCGGCTCCGCCGGGACGGCGGGCACATCGGCGACGTCGTCCGCGAGTTCGGCCAGCACCTTGGTGAAGGCGTCCGTCGGCACCAGCCGGGGCTCGACGCCGAACTCGCTCAGCATCAGGGGCCGCAGCCCCGGAACCAGGTCCAGGTGGAGCAGCCCGCGGACGCGGGTGCCGATCAGCGGGTCGAGCTTGTTGCGGGTCGGGCCGTACGTCATCAGCCCGTCGGCGTACACCTCTATGGGCGCGCCCGGGAACAACTGGACCACCGACAGCGCCGGGCTGACCTGCAAGGACTCGACGATCAGCTCGACCCGGTCGTCGCCCAGCCGCCACAGCTGCCGCAACTGCCGCTCCCACAGCGGGGCGTCGTCCGGGCGCGGGGCCCAACTGCCCGGATGGAAGGGGGCGATGGTCTCGTTCCAGGACAGCACGCCGTCGAAGCGGCCGCGCAGCAGCGCGAAGCCCGGCATCTCGTCGAGGCCGGGCGTGGTCTCCGGAGTGGCGGCGTTGTTGCTGACGAGCAGCAGCCGGCGGTCGGCTGGGCCGAAGCAGCCCGCGTCGATCGCCGCCGCCAGCGTGGCCGTCCCGTACAGAGTGGAGGCAAGGAAGATCTGAGTGGTACGGCTCATCAGGCGGCCACCCCCGTGGCCACCGGGCGCCGCCTGAGCCTGCGCAGCCGGGCGGCCCGCCGGACGTCCATGGAATCGAGCGCGTCGTCCAGGACGTTCTGCGGCATTCGCTTGAGAGCGGCCGCGCTCATGGAACGCAGTTTTCGGGCCACGGCTGGTTCGAACCTTTCGGCGGATCCCACGTGGTGGGAAATGATCGCGCAGTACGTGCGCACGGCTTTCGGCAGCAGGGTGTCCGCATCCCGGTCCCGGGCGGTTTCCTCCAGTACCTGGTCGAATGCCCGGATGAAATCGAGCTGGCGCACATCGCCGATCTGGGTGAGCGAGGTGGCGACTCCGCGCCGGTAGAAGATCCCCGGCAGGCCGACGGCGGCGAAGGATTCCGCCTCCCGGTGCAGCCGCCAGATCCAGGGCCGGTCCTCCGCGGTGCGCAGCCCGTCGGTGAAATGCAGCAGTCCGCGGTCGGCGAGCCGGCGGTGGTAGACCCCGGCCCAGGCGTACGCGTAGTCGACCGAGGTGGACCGGTCGGCCGGCAGGATCGCGTCGCGCGGCGAGGAGACCACGCCCTGGAGACCGTGCGGGACGCGGTGGACCGTACGGGCCCGCGCCATGCACTGGACATGGTCGGTGCGGACGAAGTCGCAGCCCAGTGCCTCGATGGCGGCGAGCGCGCGGGCGTAGTGGCCGGGCGCCAGCCAGTCGTCGCCGTCCAGGAAGGTGAGGTACTCGCCGCGCGCCGCGTCCAGCCCGGTGTTGCGCGCGGTGGCCAGCCCGCCGTTCCGCTCGTGTCTGAGCACGACCGCCCCCGGCAGCTCGCGGCCGGCGCGTTCGAGCAGCTCCGGCGTCCCGTCGGACGAGCAGTCGTCGACGAGAATGAATTCGAAATCCTCCCGCGCATTCGAGCGGAGGCTTCTGAGGGTGTCGGGCGCGTATGTCTGCACGTTGTAGAACGGCACGATGACGGAGAGCTTAACCACCCGCGTGACATTAGGGCGTGCCCCGGCATTCATTCTGGCCCGCATGCGGACAGCGTATGAACGAAGAATGACGAGACCGTTAACCTGACCCATTCCACGCCACATTCGCATTTCGGCGACGGGCTGTTAACCAGCTGTTGCGGGCGAGTTGGGCCGCCGGGCGGAACGCCTGCATAGCGTCGGCGTCGTGCCAGTAAGTACCAAGAGGAACCTGCGGGTCGCCGTACTCGCGGATTCCGATACGCGATGGAAATGGGGCGCACTCACCGCGCACCGCCTCGCCCCCGAACTCCACCTCTCCGGATTCCTGCTGCGCGGCCGGGCCACCCCCACCGCGCGCCAGCTCGGTGAAGTCGGCGTGGCGGCCGACCGCTTGAGCGAGGTGACCAGCGCGGAGTTCCTCCAGGAGATACGGAACGAGCCGTACGACGTCGTCGTGCTCGCCCTCGTCGGCGGCGGCGTACAGGCGATGCTGCACGGCCTGCGCCGGCACTGGCCGACTCCCGCCGCGCGGCCCGTGATCGTCACCGGATACGTCGGAGTCGTATACGAGAAGCTCGCCGACGGGCTGCTGCTGCGCCACGGCGCGGACCTCGTCCTCGCCAACTCCCGCCACGACGCGGAGCGTTTCCGCGCGGTGTACGAGGGGGTCGGCGCCGATGCCGGAAGTGTCGTCGAGACCGCGCTGCCGTTCCTGGGCGGCGCGCGGTACGAGGAGCGCTACGGCGGCATGCGGACCGTGGTCTTCGCGGCCCAGCCGTCCGTACCGGAGAGCCGCGCCGACCGGAGCTACCTGCTGGGGCGCGCGGTCCGGCACGCCCGGCTGCACCCGGGCCGCGAGGTTCTGGTCAAGCTGCGCAGCAAGCCGGGCGAGCACACCACGCATCTGGAGGAGCTGCCGTACCAGCGGCTCGCGGACCGGATCGAGGGCGGGCTGCCCGCCAACTGCCGCCTGGTCTACGGGCACATGGGCGAGGTCCTCGACCGCACCGACCTGCTGGTGACGGTCAGTTCGACGGCGGCGCTGGAGTCCCTGCACCGGGGCATCCCCACGGCCGTACTGACCGACCTCGGGGTGCGTGAGGCGCTCGGCAACCACCACTTCCTCGGCTCCGGGTGCCTGGCGTCCTGGGACGAGCTGGACGAGGGCCACCGGCCGCAGGCGGACCCCGAGTGGCTCGCCGGGCAGGGGGTCGCCGCGGGCGGTGCGCACGAGGGTGCGGACCAGGGCGCGTACGACGGCGCGTACGAGGGTGCCTTCGACGCGGCCCGCAAGCGCGTCGCCGAGCTGACCGAGCGGCCCGAACTCCCGCCGCTCACCCCCTATTACACCCTCGCCACGGCGCCGGGATACCTGCCCGGCATCCTCGCCCGCCACCACCTCGGCCCCGACGGAGCCCCGCTGCCGGGCGCCGCGCCGGCCGCGCGCGCCTCCGGCGTACGCCGCTGGGTGCGCGCCGCGCTGCGGGACACGGCCCGGGGCGCGTACCGGCACGGCGTCCAGCGCGTGGCCCCCGTGATCCGCCGGATGGGAGAACTGTGAGCACCACCGAGCCCGACGTCCTGGTACGCACGGTCCTGGCCGTGATCCCCGCCCGCGGCGGATCCAAGGGCGTACCGGCCAAGAACCTGGCCGCCGTGGGCGGCGTCCCGCTGGTGGCGCGAGCCGTGCACGCCTGTCTGGCGGCGCGCCTGGTGACCGACGTGGTCGTCTCCACGGACGACGCGGCGATCGCGGCGGCTGCGCGGGACGCCGGCGCGGAAGTGGTCCCCCGCCCGCCGGTGATCGCGGGCGACACGGCCACCAGCGAGTCGGCGGTCCTGCACGCGATGGACGCGTACGAGGCGCTGTACGGAACCCGGGTGGACGTCGTCCTGCTGGTCCAGTGCACGAGCCCGTTCCTGACCCCGGAGGACATCGACGGCGTCGCGTCGGCGGTGACCACGCGCGGGGCGGACACGGCGGTGACGGCGGCCCCGTTCCACGGCTTCATCTGGCGCCAACCCGCCTCCGGCGCGGACCTCCGGGAAACCGCCCCCCCGGCACCCCTGCCGGTGCCCGGCGCGCCCGGCTCGGGGGTGTCCCCGGACGGCTCACGGCCGGTGCCGGGCGCGCCCGTCGGCGGACACGGTGATGGCGGCCCGGCAGCCGGCGCGGCCGGCGACGCCCTCGGGGCGGCCCCGCCGGTGCCCGCCTCCGCCGCCTCCGGCGGCTACGGCGGCTACGGCGTCAACCATGACCAGGCCTTCCGGCCCCGGCGGCAGGACCGGCCCCAGGACTTTCTGGAGACCGGCGCCGCCTATGCCATGGACGCCGCCGGGTTCCGGGCCGCCGGCCACCGGTTCTTCGGGCGGACCGCCCTCGTACCGGCCGATCCCGCCCGCGTGCTGGAGATCGACGATCCGCACGACCTGGCGCGCGCCCGGGCGCTCGCCCCCCTCCTCGACACCCCATCCCCCGTCCCCACCCCCCGCTCCCAGCGAAGGACAGCACCCTCCATGAGCACCTCCTCCCGTCTGCGCACCCTCGGCTCCCGCACCGCCGGCCCCGGCCACCCCGTGTACATCACGGGCGAGATCGGCATCAACCACAACGGCGACCTGGAGAACGCCTTCGCGCTCATCGACGCCGCCGCCGAAGCCGGCTGCGACGCGGTCAAGTTCCAGAAGCGGACGCCCGAGATCTGCACCCCGCGCGACCAGTGGGACATCGAGCGCGACACCCCCTGGGGCCGGATGACGTACATCGACTACCGCCACCGCGTCGAGTTCGGCGAGGACGAGTACCGCGCCATCGACGAGCACTGCGCCAAGCGCGGCATCGACTGGTTCGCCTCCCCGTGGGACACCGAGGCCGTCGCCTTCCTGGAGAAGTTCGACGTACCGGCCCACAAGGTGGCCTCCGCCTCCCTCACCGACGACGAGCTGCTGCGCGCCCTGCGCGGGACCGGCAAGACGGTCATCCTCTCCACCGGGATGTCCACCCCGAAGCAGATCCGGCACGCGGTGGAAGTGCTGGGCAGCGACAACATCCTGCTCTGCCACGCCACTTCGACGTACCCGGCGAAGGCGGAGGAGCTCAACCTCCGGGTGATCGACACCCTGCGGGACGAGTACCCGAACGTCCCGATCGGCTACAGCGGCCACGAGACGGGCCTGCAGACCACGCTCGCCGCCGTCGCACTCGGCGCGGCCTTCGTCGAGCGCCACATCACGCTCGACCGCGCGATGTGGGGATCGGACCAGGCGGCGTCCGTCGAGCCCGGCGGCCTGCAGCGGCTGGTGCGGGACATCCGCACGATCGAGACCGCGCTCGGCGACGGCGTCAAGAAGGTGTACGAGAGCGAGCTCGGCCCGATGAAGAAGCTGCGCCGGGTGACCGGGACGGTCGCGGAGGGCGGCGACCGCATCCCCGCCGCGGTCTGACGGCCGACGCGGACGACCCGGCCGACGCGGACGACGAGGACGACGAGGAGAACGCGGTGACCTCACCTGCCCCCACCCTGGCCCTCGTGGAGAGCCCGGTTCAGCTCCTCAACGTCCTGGAGTGGGCGTACGCGGAGGCCTCCCGCCCCCCGTCCCTGCTCCTGACGGTCCCACCGCAGCCCGCCCGGGCCGGAACCCGGGCCCCGGACGGAATCCGGGCGCCGGCCGGGCGGGGCGGCGCCTCCCCGGCCGGGCCCGGCCCCGACGGGTGGCTGCGGATCGTCGTGCTGCCGCCCGTCGACCCGATGTCCCGGGGCCAGCTGCGCCGGATGGCCGCGCTGGCCCTCGACGAGGGGTACCCGGTGGACTGGCAGGAGGCCCGCGGGGGCGCCGCCGCGCCGCTCAGGGCGCTCAACGCGCTGGCCGGCGCACTGCACCGGGCGCCGCGCATCGTCATCGGCGATCCGTTCTCCCGGTACGTCCAGCTGCTGCTGACCCTCGCCCGGGCCAGGGACATCGTCGTGGTCGACGACGGCACGGCCACCATGGAGTTCGTCGCCCAGCTGGCCGGCGGCGACCGCCTCGTACGCTGGCACCGCACCGGCGGCCGCGGCCTGCGCGGAGCGTGCGACCTCGCGTACGCGCCCGTATCCGCCTCCGCGCGCCGCCGCCTCACGCCGAAGGCCCGCCGCCGCGTCGAGGTGTTCACCGCCATGCCGGTCGCCGCACCGGACGGCATCACCCTCCGGGTCAACGACTTCGCCTGGACCCGGTCCACCTTCGGCCCGCCGCGGCTCACCAAGGGCACCGACCTGGTGGGTACCTCCCTGGTCGAGACCGGTGTGGTCGAGCCCGCCCGCTACCTGGAGGCGGTACGGACCCTGGCCCGCACCCACGCCGCCACCCGCTACTTCGCGCACCGCAGGGAGAGCGCCGAGAAGCTGCGCACGCTCAGTGCCCAGACCGGCCTGGAGATCGTCCGGCCCGACCTGCCGCTGGAGCTGATCGCCCGCCGGGGCCCGGTCGGCCGTACGATCCTGAGCTTCCCGTCCACCGTTGTCCACACCCTGCCGTACGCGCTCGCCGGCACCGGCGTGACCGTCGCCGTCTGCGACATCGACCCGGCGTGGCTCACGGACCACGCGTCACCGCGGGCGCAGAGTTTCCTCGCGGGGGTCACGGACACCGCCCGCGACGTGGAGCGGCTCGTCCCCGCGCCCGCGGGCACCGCCTGACGTACGCCGGGCCCACTCCTGACGCACGAACCGCCTGGTGCGAGCACCGTCACACCCGAGCCTCGCCCAAAGCCGGGGTACGCTCGAAGAGCGGTGCAGCTTACCCACACGCCCAGTCGGTCATGCACCGCGCGGCCAGCTTTCTTCGCCTAACGGGTTGAAGTTTTGTTGATCGATGGCCAGTTGACCGATGAATAGGCCTACCCTTCAACAGGTGAACCAGTTGATGTACCGCGAGTCCGAAGCCGACCTGCCCGGGGAAGCGGCACTGCCCGGCACGCTGCCGGAGAGCCTGCGTGCCGAACTGATCGCCTTCCGCCGTGACCTCCACATGCACCCCGAGCTGGGCAACCAGGAGTTCCGTACCACCGCGGCGATCAAGGCCCGGCTCGAACAGGCCGGACTGAAGCCACGCGTCCTGGACGCCGGTACGGGCCTGGTCTGCGACATCGGCCACTGGGACGGCACCCGCCCCATGCTGGCCATCCGCGCCGACATCGACGCCCTCCCTATCCCCGACGCCAAGGTCGGCGTGCCGTACCGCTCCACCGTCCCGGACCGCGCCCACGCCTGCGGCCACGACGTGCACACCACCACGGTGCTGGGCGCCGGCCTGGTCCTGGCCAACCTGGACCGGCAGGGGCTGCTGCCCCGACCGGTACGGCTGATCTTCCAGGCCGCCGAGGAGATCCTGCCTGGCGGCGCCGCCGACGCCATCGCCTCCGGCGTGATGGACGGCGTCGGCCGGATCATCGCGGTGCACTGCGACCCCAAGGTCGAGGTCGGCAAGGTCGGACTGCGGCACGGCGCGATCACCTCCGCCTGCGACCGGCTCGAGGTGACCCTGAACGGCGCCGGCGGCCACACCGCACGCCCCCACCTCACCACCGACCTGGTCACCGCCGCCGCCAAGGTGGTGTCGGAGGTGCCGGCGGTGCTGAGCCGCCGGGTGGACGCCCGCGCGGGCCTGTCGGTCACCTGGGGCCGGATCGAGGCCGGCCACGCGTGCAACGTCATCCCGATGCACGCTGAGCTGTCCGGTACGGTCCGCTGCCTGGACCTGCACGCCTGGCGCGACGCCCCCGACCTGGTGCACGAGGCGATCGACGAGGTCGCGACCCTGCACCGGGCCAAGTCGGAGATCAACTACGTCCGCGGCGTCCCGCCCGTCGTCAACGACCCCGCCATGTCCGACCTGCTGCGCGACGCCATGATCGCGCGCCGCGGACCGTATGCGATCGAGGACACCGAGCAGAGCCTGGGTGGCGAGGACTTCTCCTGGTACCTGGAGCTCGTCCCGGGCGCGATGGCCCGCCTGGGCGTGCGTACGCCGGGCGACCCGGTCCGCCGGGACCTGCACCGCGGCGACTTCGATGCGGACGAGGGCTCGATCCAGGCCGGCGTGGAGCTGTTCACCGCGGCCGCGCTGCTGGACGGCATGCGCGGATAGTCGCGGATAGTCACCGACCACCCCGCTCCCGTCACGGCGCCCTCGTCGCCGCGCAATCCCCTGTCGTGGCCTGTTCGCGACGATCCGATAACAACTCATGAACAGGCCTTTAACTGACATCTACGCGCGTTACGATCGCCGCGAAACCAGCGCCGGAAGAGGCGCTTCGGTCAGGTTGAAGGAGCCTCCCAGTGCGCCGGGTATCCAAGATCAGCGCCGCGTGTGCCATCACCGCGGCTCTCGCGCTCACCGCCACCGCTTGTGGCGAGTCGTCCACCGAGTCTCCGGGCACGGGTGGCGAGAAGAAGCTCAAGATCGGTATGGCCTACGACGTCGGCGGCCGTGGCGACAACTCGTTCAACGACTCCGCGGCCCGCGGCCTGGACAAGGCCAAGGCCGAGTTCGGCGCCGACACCAAGGAGCTCACCGCCAAGACCGGTGAGACCCCGGCCGACCGCGAGACGCGCCTCGCCTCGCTCGCCGAGGGTGGCTACAACCCGGTGATCGGTGTCGGCTTCGCGTACAAGGACGCGATCGACAAGGTCGCCGCGAAGTTCCCGGACACCACCTTCGGCCTGGTCGACTCCGTCTCGGACGCCAAGAACGTCGACAGCATCGTCTTCACCGAGGAGCAGGGCTCCTACCTCGCCGGTGTCGCGGCCGCGCTGAAGTCGAAGGACGGCAAGGTCGGCTTCATCGGCGGTGTCGACCTCCCGCTGATCAAGAAGTTCGCCGCCGGCTTCGAGCAGGGCGTCACGGAGACCAACCCGAAGGCCACGGTCCAGATCCAGTACCTGACCACCGGATCCGACCTCTCCGGCTTCGGCAGCCCCGACAAGGGCAAGGCCGCCGCCAAGGGCATGCTCGACAAGGGCATCGACGTCATCTACACGGCCGCGGGCGGCTCCGGCGCCGGCGCGATCGAGGCCGTCGCGGCCAAGCCGGGCGCCTGGGCGATCGGCGTGGACTCGGACCAGGCCAAGGACCCGGCCCTCTCCAAGTACGCCGACTCGATCCTGACCTCCGTGGTCAAGAACGTCGACACCGGTGTCTACGATCTGGCCAAGTCCGTCCACGACGGCAAGCCGCTGACCGGCGTGAACTCGTACTCCCTGGCCAAGGACGGCGTCAGCCTGACCACCACGGGTGACCACCTCAAGGACATCCAGGCCAAGATCGACGAGGCCAAGAAGAAGATCGTCGACGGCACCATCAAGGTGAAGACGACCACCTGACCGGCCCGCTGACCGGGGCCCGTGGGAGCGGCTGCTGCCGCTTCTCCGGGCCCCGTGTCACATATGGCGTCAGACAGTTTCTTTTTTTGGCAGAGCTACGCGCGTAGCATGCCGCCGAACGCGGTAATTTTCGCCCCCACCGCCCCCGCTCCCTCCGCCTCCTGCCCTAGGAGAGTGCGCCATCAAAGCGTCAAGCAGTCCCCATGCCGTAGAGCTCCGCGGCATCACCAAGCGATTCCCCGGAGTCGTGGCCAACCACGACATCGACATCACCGTGCGCAGAGGCACCGTGCACGCCCTCGTGGGCGAGAACGGCGCCGGCAAGTCCACTCTGATGAAGATCCTCTACGGCATGCAGAAGCCCGACGAGGGCACCATCGCGGTGGACGGCGAACAGGTCTCCTTCCACAACCCCGGTGACGCCATCGCGCGCGGCATCGGCATGGTGCACCAGCACTTCATGCTCGCGGACAACCTCACCGTCCTCGAGAACGTCGTGCTCGGCTCGGAGAAGCTGTACGGCATCGGGGACAAGGCACGCGCGAAGATCCGGGAGATCTCCGGCGCGTACGGTCTGGGCGTCCGGCCCGACGTCCTGGTCGAGGACCTGGGCGTGGCCGACCGTCAGCGCGTGGAGATCCTCAAGGTCCTCTACCGGGGCGCCCGCACGCTGATCCTCGACGAGCCGACCGCCGTCCTCGTCCCGCAGGAGGTCGACGCGCTCTTCGACAACCTCCGCGAGCTCAAGGCCGAGGGCCTGACCGTCATCTTCATCTCGCACAAGCTGGGCGAGGTGCTGTCGGTCGCCGACGAGATCACCGTGATCCGCCGCGGCACCACCGTGGGCAGCGCCGACCCGAAGACGGTCACCACCAAGCAGCTCGCCGAACTGATGGTCGGCACCGAGCTGCCCTCGCCCGAGACCCGCGAGTCGACCGTCACCGACGTACCGATGCTCCGGGTTCAGGACTTGAGGCTGACCGCCACCGACCCCGACGGCGTCGTACGCGCGGTGCTCGACGGCATCAGCTTCACCATCCACAAGGGTGAGGTGCTGGGCATCGCAGGCGTCGAGGGCAACGGCCAGTCGGAGCTGGTCGAGGCCATCATGGGCATGCGGACGCTGGACAGCGGCGTCCTCACCCTGGACACCGACGACATCACGCACACCCCGACGCGCAAGCGCCGCGAGGACGGCATGGGCGTCATCCCCGAGGACCGCCACCGGCACGGCCTGCTGCTGGAAGCGCCGCTGTGGGAGAACCGCATCCTCGGCCATGTCACCGAACGCCCCAACAGCAAGGGCGCGTTCCTCGACCTGAAGGCCGCGCGCGCCGACACCGAGCGGATCGTGCGCGAGTACGACGTGCGCACCCCCGGCATCGAGGTCACCGCGGCCTCGCTCTCCGGCGGCAACCAGCAGAAGCTGATCGTCGGCCGCGAGATGAGCCACCACCCCAAGCTGCTGATCGCCGCGCACCCCACCCGGGGCGTGGACGTCGGCGCGCAGGCGCAGATCTGGGACCAGATCCGGGAAGCGCGCCACGAAGGCCTGGCGGTGCTGCTGATCTCCGCTGACCTGGACGAGCTGATCGGCCTCTCGGACAGCCTGCGCGTCATGTACCGCGGGCGCCTGGTCGCCGACGCCGACCCCGCCACCATCACTCCGGAGGAGCTGGGTTCGGCCATGACCGGCGCGGCCACCGGCCATCTCGAGCACCCGGCCGGCGACGGTGCCGACGGCGACCCCGCAGACGGGGGAGAGGACCGATGAAGAAGTTCGACAAGGAGCGGCTGCTCCTGGGGCTCGCGGCCCCCGTACTCGCGATCGTGGTCGCGTTCCTGGTGACCGCCGTGGTGCTGGCCGCCACCGGCAAGGAGCCGTTCAACGCCTTCGGCATCATGTTCGACTACGGCCTGAAGTCGGACAGCCAGGTCTACATCCTGAACAAGGGAACGACGTACTACCTGGCGGGTCTCGCGGTGGCCATCGGCTTCCGCATGAACCTGTTCAACATCGGCGTCGACGGCCAGTACCGCCTCGCGGCCTTCTTCGCGGCCGCACTCGGCGGCGCGCTGACCCTCCCGGGCTTCCTCCAGATCCCGCTGATCATCCTCACCGCGATGATCGTCGGCGCGATGTGGGCCGGTATCGCCGGCGTCCTGAAGGTCACCCGCGGTGTCAGCGAGGTCGTCTCGACCATCATGCTGAACGCCATCGCCACCGCGATCATCGGCTACCTGCTCCAGGTGGGCCGTCTCGGACACCTGGACGAGGCCGGTACGAAGATCTCCACGGACCCGCTCCCGGAGTCCGCCCACTTCTTCGAGTTCCCGACCACCCCGGCCCCGGTCTGGGGCTTCATCGTCGTCGCCGTCGTCGCGGGCGTCGCGTACTGGTTCACCCTCTCGCGCACCCGCTTCGGCTACGACCTGCGGACGGTCGGCCAGTCCGGCTCCGCGGCCCAGGCGAGCGGTGTCGACGTGAAGAAGATGGTCGTCACCTCCATGCTGATCTCCGGCGCCATGGCCGGTCTGATCGGCATGCCCACGCTGCTCAACGACTCGTTCGAGTACAGCGGCGACTTCCCCGTGGGTATCGGCTTCACCGGTATCGCCATCGCCCTCCTCGGCCGCAACCACCCGGTCGGCATCGCCCTCGGCGCGCTGCTCTGGGCCTTCCTGGAACGCGGCACCGGCAAGCTCGAATTCGAGGGCTACGACAAGGAGATCGTCGGCGTGATCCAGGGCGTCATCGTCCTGTGCGTCGTCATCGCGTACGAAGTGGTGCGCCGCTTCGGCCTCAAGCGCCAGCAGCGGCAGGTCGGCGAGAAGCTCGCCGCCCAGGCCCGTAACTCCGACCAGCAGGAGGTGTCGGCGTGACCGCCACGGCGACTTCCACCCCACCGCCCGCCGCGCCCAAGGCGGCCGGCGGCAAGGGCGGCCGCACCCGCCTGTCCTTCCCCGTCATCCTGCTGATCATCGCGGCCGGCCTGCTCGCGCTGTCCGCCGTGCGGGCCATCACGGGCGCCGAGGACCTCACCGGTGCCGGCCAGATCAGCGCGGCCCTCGCCATGGCCGTACCGATCGGCCTGGCCGGCCTCGGCGGCCTGTGGGCCGAGCGGGCCGGCGTGGTCAACATCGGCCTCGAAGGCATGATGATCCTGGGCACCTTCTTCGGGGCCTGGGCCGGCTGGCAGACCAACCCCTGGATCGGTGTGCTCGCCGGTGTGCTCGGCGGTATGTTCGGCGGCCTGCTGCACGCGATCGCCACCGTCACCTTCGGTGTCGACCACATCATCTCCGGCATCGCGATCAACATCCTGGCGGTCGGTGTCACCACCTACTTCGCCAAGCTGTGGTTCAACACCGGTGAGGCGGCCCAGCGCGGCGGCAGCCCCAAGCAGTCCCCGCCGGCCGAGGACATCACCTCGATCACCGTGCCCGGACTGTCCGACTGGCTGGCCTCGATCGAGAAGCACCACTGGTTCCTCGTCTCGGACCTGGCGGGCATCTTCGGCGGCCTGGTCACCAACCTGTCGCTGCTGACGATCGTGGCCGTCCTGCTCTTCGTCGGCACCTTCTGGGTGCTGTGGAAGACCGCCTTCGGCCTGCGGCTGCGCTCCTGCGGCGAGAACCCGATCGCCGCGGAGTCGCTGGGCGTCAACGTCTACACGTACAAGTACATCGCGGTGGTCGTCTCCGGCGGTATGGCCGGCCTCGGCGGCGCCTTCCTCTCCCTGGTCACCTCGCACATCTACAACGAGGGCCAGACCGGCGGCCGCGGCTACATCGGCCTCGCCGCGATGATCTTCGGCAACTGGCGTCCCGGCGGACTCGCCATGGGCGCGGGCCTGTTCGGCTTCGCCGACGCCCTCCAGCTGCGGGCCGGCGGCCAGTCCGTACACGCGCTGCTCCTGCTGCTGGTGGTGCTGCTCGTGGGTCTCGCGCTGTGGAAGCTCTACCGCAAGAGCTACCTGGTCGCCGCGATCAGCGGAGTCATCGCCGCCGGCGTCCTGGTCTGGTACCTCGGTACGGACACGGTGCCCACCGAGTTCGTGAGCGCCACCCCGTACGTCGTCACGCTGCTCGTCCTCTCGCTGTCCGCGCAGCGGCTGCGGATGCCGAAGGCGGACGGTATGCGGTACCGGAAGGGCCAGGGCAAGTGACGCGGGCCGCGACCGTCGACTGGGAAGCCCTGCGGGCGGCGGCCCGGGACGCCATGTCCCGTGCGTACGCGCCGTATTCGGGCTTCCCGGTCGGCGTCGCCGCCCTCGTCGACGACGGCCGTACGGTGGTGGGATGCAATGTCGAGAACGCCTCGTACGGTCTCGGCCTGTGCGCCGAGTGCGGGCTGGTCTCCCAGCTCCAGGCGACCGGCGGCGGCCGGCTGACCCACTTCGTCTGTGTGGACGGCCGGGGCGAGGCCCTGGTGCCGTGCGGGCGCTGCCGGCAGCTGCTGTTCGAATTCGGCGGCGGTGAGCTGCTGTTGGAGACGCCGGAAGGCATCCGCACCCTCGCCGAAATGCTGCCGCAGGCCTTCGGCCCGAACCATCTCTCGCAGATCCTCCTCAGCAACGCGGCCCTTCCGCTCCGCTCCGGCGGAGGGGCCGCCCCGGAAGGAAGCCTCACCATGGACGTCATCTCCGTCATCCGCACCAAGCGGGACCGCGGCGAGCTGAGCCCCGAGCAGATCGACTGGGTCATCGACGCCTACACGCGCGGCGAGGTCGCCGACGAGCAGATGTCCGCGCTGGCGATGGCGATCCTGCTCAACGGCATGACCCGCGTCGAGATCGCCCGCTGGACCGCCGCGATGATCAACTCCGGCGAGCGGATGAACTTCTCCGCCCTCTCCCGCCCCACCGCCGACAAGCACTCCACCGGCGGCGTCGGCGACAAGATCACCCTCCCGCTGGCGCCGCTGGTCGCCGCCTGCGGTGCGGCCGTACCGCAGCTGAGCGGCCGCGGCCTCGGCCACACCGGGGGCACGCTCGACAAGCTGGAGTCCATCCCCGGCTGGCGCGCGCTGCTCTCCAACGCCGAGATGCTCGACGTGCTGGAATCCACCGGCGCGGTCATCTGCGCGGCGGGCGACGGACTCGCCCCCGCGGACAAGAAGCTCTACGCGCTGCGCGATGTCACCGGCACCGTCGAGGCCATCCCGCTGATCGCCTCGTCCATCATGTCCAAGAAGATCGCCGAGGGGACCGGCTCGCTCGTCCTGGACGTCAAGGTTGGCACCGGCGCCTTCATGAAGAACATCGAGGACGCCCGCGAACTCGCCGCGACCATGGTGGGGCTGGGCACCGACCACGGTGTGAAGACGGTCGCGCTGCTCACCGACATGTCCACGCCGCTCGGCCTCACCGCCGGCAACGCCCTGGAGGTCCGCGAGTCCGTCGAGGTGCTGGCGGGCGGCGGCCCGGCCGACGTCGTCGAGCTGACCCTCGCGCTCGCACGCGAGATGCTGGACGCGGCCGGCCTGAAGGACGCCGACCCGGCCAAGGCGCTGGCCGACGGCTCCGCCATGGACGTGTGGCGCCGGATGATCGCCGCCCAGGGCGGCGACCCGGACGCCACGCTGCCGGTCGCCCGTGAGCAGCACGTCGTGCATGCCTCCTCCACCGGGGTGCTGACCGGCCTGGACGCCTACGCCGTCGGCGTCGCGGCCTGGCGGCTCGGCGCGGGACGGGCCCGCAAGGAGGACCAGGTGCAGGCGGGCGCGGGCATCGAGCTGCACGTCAAGCCGGGTGCCACCGTCACGGCCGGCCAGCGCCTGATGACCCTGCACACGGACACCCCGGAGAAGTTCGAGTACGCCCTGGAGGCCCTGGACGGCGGCGTGCTGGTCGCCCCCGAGCGCACGGCCTTCACCCCCGGCCCGGTCCTGCTGGAACGCGTCTCCTGACCCACCACGCCACGGTCAGCCGGGCGGAACGCCCAGGGGGTGTCCGGCCGATCATGCCGGGCTCCCGCCGCCTGGCACGCACATCTGCGGCGTTGGCCGAATCCGCCCATAGCTCCGCTATGGCCGAATCCAGCCGCCTTGCAGCTGCGCGCACCAGACGCCGCTCGCTGATCCGGCCTGATCGACCGGACACCCCCTCGCTGTGCGATGAGTTCCGCCCGCCCGGCGGGTCTGCCCTCATGTGGACCCCATCCGACGAAGCGACCGACGACGTGACCTCGTCATCATCGGCCCGGTGACCCGTGCCGATGTGCCGCGGCTGTGCGAGCGGCTGCGGGAGCTGCTGCACGACTGCCCCGGCGCCGGGGTGGTGGACTGCGACGTCGGCGCGCTCGCCTCGCCCGACCTCGCCACCGTGGACGCCCTGGCCAGGCTGCAGCTCACCGCCCGGCGGATGGGCGGCCGGATCAGGCTGCGCCGGCCCAGCGGCCGGCTCCGCGCGCTGCTAGGGCTGGTCGGGCTGGGCGTCGAGGTGCTCGGGGAGGCCGAAGAGCGGGAACCACCGCTCGGTGTCCAGGAACGCGTTGAGCCCGACGATCTTCCCTTCTGAGATCTCGATGACCTGGAGCGCCCACGGGGCGTGGCCGTCGCCCGACTCGCTGACCCGGTACTGGCCGAAGGCCGGCAGGCCGTTCGCCACGGTCGGGACGAGCCGGGAGCCCTTGCAGCCGATGCCCTGGTTGACGTGCCAGGCACGGATCTCGGCGGGGCCGTGCAGCCACAGGTCGAAGGGGGGCATGGACAGCGTGGCGTCCTCGTGCAGCAGCGCCGTGAGCTGGTCCATGTCGTACCCCTCGAAGGCGGCGACATAGCGCTCCAGCAGCTTCTGCTGGTCCTCGTCGAGCGGGTCGGCGGCGTCGCTCTCCCGTATCTCGCTCGCCGCGAGCGTGGCGCGGGCCCGCTGCAGCGCGCTGTTCACCGAGGCGACCGAGGTGTCGAGCAGCTCGGCGACCTCGCTCGCCTTCCAGGCCAGCACCTCGCGCAGGATCAGCACCGCGCGCTGCTTGGACGGCAGATGCTGGAGCGCCGCGACGAAGGCCAGCCGGACCGACTCCTTCGCCACGGCCATGTCGGCGGGGTCGGCGGTGGCCGGCAGCACCCGGCCGTCCGGCACCGGCTCCAGCCAGGTCACTTCGGGCAGGGTGTTGAGCACGGCCGTGGCCTGCGTCTGCGGGGACGACAGGTCCATGGGACGGGCCCGGCGGTTCCCCGCGTTCAGCATGTCCAGGCAGACGTTGGTCGCGATGCGGTAGAGCCACGACCGCAGCGAGGAGCGGCCCTCGAAGCGGTCGTAACTCCGCCAGGCGCGGACGAGCGTGTCCTGGACGGCGTCCTCCGCCTCGAAGGCGGAGCCCAGCATCCGGTAGCAGTAGCCCGTCAGCTCGACGCGGTACTTCCCCAGATTGGAGTCGAGATCCGGTTTCGTCGCGAGATCACTCATGGAGATCCACCACCCCTGTAGCCCATTGGCACCAGCGATTCGGAACCTACACGAGCGCTCTGACAACGGCAGCCGGAACGGCTCCGGGGCCGTCTCAGGTGCCGGGCTTGCGCCCGTACACGAAGACGTCGTCGCCGTTCTTCAGCATGCCCCAGTACGCCTTCGCGTCGGCCGGCCGCATATTGACGCAGCCGCCCGAGCCGGGCGGGTTCCACATGCTCTTGGTGGTGGAGTGGAAGGCCTGCCCGCCGTCGAAGAACTGCGAGTACGGCATCCACACCTTGTAGATCGTCGACCAGTGGTTGGCGGACCGGTAGTAGATCTTCTTCGCCCCGGTCCGCGTCTCGGTGCCGTTCTTCCCGGTCCGCACCGGCACCGGTCCGTACTTCAGTGTCCTGCCGTCCTGGATCCAGCTCAGCTGCCGGGTCAGGTCGACACAGGCGATGCGGCCCTTGTTGACCGGGCAGGTGCCGGCCTTGTTGGGGTTGGTGCCGGCCGCCCGCTGGGCAAGCATCGTGCTCATCGTGCGCCAGGTGACCGGGCCCGCGTAGCCGATGGTCGGCGTGATCCCGTGCTTGGCCTGGAAGGAACGTATCGCCGTGCAGTCAGCGGCCGACTGCCTGCCGTCCACCGGCCGCCCCAGGAACTTCTCGACCTGCTTCTGGTACGGCCCGGTGCTCGTCGTGCACGTCGCCGCCTGGGCCGGCGTACTGCCCACCGCCACCGCTACCGGCACCACGAGCGCGACGACCCCGGCCGCCACGGTCCCTCTCCTGCGTATCTGTCCCATTTCTCCCCGTCCCTCCCGCGCACGCATGACGTCCTGCGAGCTAGACATGCGAAATGCAGGTGAAGTTGCACGGAAAGCCGGGGCAGTTTCACGCGCTTCGTGATAATGGATCAACGCTGTGCAGCGGCGAGCACCAGCCGGCGCTCCGCCCGCGCGCAGCGCGAGCCGTACAGGGTGATCGAGACGACGCCCAGGACCGCCAGCAGGCCGAGCAGGACCGTGGCCGCCCAGCCGCCCGCGTGGAACGCGACCGCGCCCAGCGTGCCGCCCACGCTGGAGCCCAGGTAGTACGCCGACTGGTAGAGGGCGGAGGCCTGCGCGCGGCCCGTCTTCGCCGTACGGCTGACCGACGACGAGGCGACCGCGTGGCCCGCAAAGAAGCCCGCGGTGATCAGCACCAGCCCCAGCAGCACGGCGGCCAGGCTGTCGGCGAGCGAGAGCAGCAGGCCGGCCGCGGTGGTGGTGACCGCCAGGTACAGCGCCCCGCGGCGGCCGGTACGGGCCACCAGCCGGCCGGCCGCGGCCGAGGAGGCCGTACCGACCAGGTAGACCAGGAAGACCGAACCCACGACGCCCTGCGGGAGGGAGAACGGCTCGTCCACCAGCCGGTAGCCGATCACCGTGTACACCGCGCCGAACACGGTCATGAACAGCGCGCCGATCGCGTACAGCCGGCACAGCAGCGGGTCGGCCAGATGACCGCGCACCGTCCGGGCCAGCGTGCGCGGGCTCAGCGAACCGGGTACGAAGTGGCGCGCCCTCGGCAGCAGCAGCCGGAAGACCACCGCGCACAACAGGGCCAGCAGGCCGACCGCCGCCAGCGCCGCGCGCCAGCCCCAGGCCTGGGCCACCCAGCCGGTCAGCACCCGGCCGCTCATCCCGCCGATGCTGTTGCCCGCCACGAACAGGCCGATCGCGGCGACCAGCGCCTTGGGCCGCACCTCCTCCGCCAGGTACGCCATCGCGGACGCCGGCAGTCCGGCGAGCGCCGCGCCCTGTACGGCGCGCAGCGCCACCAGCCAGCCGAGGTCCGGCGCGAACGGCACCAGGAGGCCGACCACGACCGCCACCGTCAGGGACACCGTCATCAGCCGGGTGCGCCCGAACCGCTCGGACAGCGCGCTCAGCGGCAGTACGCACAGCGCCAGCGCGCCCGTCGCGGCGGAGACCGACCAGCTCGCCTGCCCGGCGGTCACCGCGAAGTCGGCGGAGACGGCGGGAAGCAGGGCCTGGGTGGAGTAGAGGAGGGCGAAGGCCGCCACCCCGGCGGCGAAGAGCGCGAAGCTCATCCGGCGGTAGCCGGTGGCGCCCGGGGCGAGTCGGGTGACGTCGGTGGAGGGGGACGGCGCGGCGGAGGCACCCACGGTGGTGGGTGCCCCGGTACTGGCAGGAGGCATATGTCGAAGGTAGGCCGCGCGGTTTTATGCGTCCAATGCATGGAACGGCGATAATCGTTCCCATGGTGCATGACCCCAGCTCACAGCCGTCCCTGTCACCGGGCAGTTACGAAGAAGACATTGTCGCGGTGCTGGCGCCCCGCCTCGCGTACTTCGCCGGCGTCGCCCGCCACGAGCACGTCACCCGCGCCGCGCAGGAGATGTCCGTACCGCAGTCGACGCTCTCCCGGGCGATGGTCAGGCTCGAACAGGACCTCGGCGTCGACCTTTTCGCCCGGCACGGCCGCACGGTCTCGCTGACCCCGGCCGGCCGTACGTTCCTCACTTCCGTACAGCGGGCGCTCGCCGAGGTCGAGCGGGCCGCCGAGACGGTTCGCGCCGACGCCGATCCGGCGGCCGGCAAGGTCGCCTTCGGCTTCCTGCACACCATGGGCTCCGAGACCGTGCCGGGGCTGATCCGCGCCTTCCGCGCCGATCACCCCCGGGTCCGCTTCCAGCTCGTACAGAACTACGGCGAGGCCATGCTCGAACGCCTCCGGGCCGGGGACCTCGACCTCTGTCTGACCTCGCCCGTCCCGGACGCGCCCGACCTCGTCGCGCGCCGCCTGGACGAGCAGCGGCTGCGCCTGGTCGTGCCCGACGACCACCGGCTCGCGACCCGCAAGCGGGTCCGGCTGGCGGAGGCGGCCGACGAGACGTTCGTGACCCTGGAACCGGGCTACGGCCTGCGCCGCATCACCGACGACCTGTGCGCCGAGGCGGGCTTCAAACCGCGGGTCGCGTTCGAGGGCGAGGAGGCGGAGACCCTGCGGGGCCTGGTGGCGGCCGGCCTCGGCGTGGCGCTGCTGCCACCGCCCGCGGTGGCCCGGCCGGGCGTGGTCGAGCTGACGGTGACGGCCCCGCGCGCGGTACGGGAGATCGGCGTCGCCTGGCTGGACGGCCACCCGGACACCGCCCCGGTGGCCGCCTTCAAGCGCTTCCTGCTCTCGCGCCGGGGCCATCTGCTCCCGGACTAGGGGGTGTCCGTCAGCCTCGCAGCGAGCGGCCGAATCCCCCCGCCAGTGGCATCCGCAGCCCGATCGGCGGCGGCGCGGCCAGCGCGTCCGCGACCGGCCGCGCGAACGCGCGCGAGTAGACCGCGCCCAGTACGAAGTCGGCGGCCAGCGCCAGGACTTCGGCGCGGTGCTGGTACAGGCCGTGGCCGTCGGAGTGCACCTCGAAGCGGCAGATGTCCCGGTGGGCCTTCTTGGCGCGCTGGGCCAGCCGGTACGACAACTCCGGGTCGGTACGGGTGTCGTTGGTGCCGTGCACGATCAGCACCTGCCGGTCGGCGAGCTGCTTCACCGGTTCCGGGCATGCGGCGACATCGTCCTCCGGCAGCCAAGGTGCCAGAGCCAGCACGGAGTTGACGGCCGGATGACCGGCGGCGTGCAGCGCGGCCCGGCCGCCCATGTCGTACCCGGCGAGGCAGACGGGCACGTCGCCGTACCGCCGTACGACCTCGTCGGCCGCCCACTCGGCGTCCCGGGCCAGCCGCGCGCCGGGGCCGTTCCAGCCGCGCGAGCGGTAGTGGACGACATGCGCGACGAGGCCGTCGGAGCGGCCCGCGCGGGCCAGTGCGCGCGCCAGCGGGCGTACGAAGGCGTGGGAGAGAGGGGAGGGCCGGCGGGTCGACTCGGGCTCGCCCCCGGGGAGCAGCAGGACCACGCCGGTGACGGTGGAACCGGTGCCGGCCGCGCTGATCGCCCGCCCCAGGCGGGCCCCGCGCGCCGACGGCGCAAGCAGTGCCATGACAGAACAGTCTCAGAAGCACAGATGTACTCCATCCGTCCGTGGGGTCACTGTTACGTATCGACCAAGCGGATCTACGCGCGTAGGAGGTAGAGTGCCGAGATGACGAGCGAGACCCCGAACCTTCCCACCGCGGACCAGATCCGCCGTTCCCCCAAGGTGCTGCTGCACGACCACCTCGACGGCGGCCTGCGTCCCGGCACGATCATTGAGGTGGCCCGCGCCACGGGCTACGAAGGACTCCCCGAGACCGACGCCGACAAACTCGGCATCTGGTTCCGCGAGGCCGCCGACTCCGGATCGCTGGAGCGCTATCTGGAGACCTTCGCGCACACCTGCGCCGTCATGCAGACCCGCGACGCGCTCGTCCGGGTCGCGGCCGAGTGTGCCGAGGACCTCGCCGAGGACGGCGTCGTGTACGCCGAGGTGCGGTACGCCCCCGAGCAGCACCTCGAAGCCGGCCTGACCCTCGAAGAGGTCGTCGAGGCCGTCAACGAGGGCTTCCGCGAGGGCGAGCGCCGGGCCAGGGCCAACGGTCACCGCATCCGCGTCGGCGCCCTCCTCACCGCGATGCGGCACGCCGCCCGCGCGCTGGAGATCGCCGAACTCGCCAACCGCTACCGCGACGTGGGTGTGGTCGGCTTCGACATCGCGGGCGCCGAGGCGGGCTTCCCGCCCACCCGGCACCTCGACGCGTTCGAGTACCTCAAGCGCGAGAACAACCACTTCACGATCCACGCGGGCGAGGCGTTCGGCCTGCCGTCGATCTGGCAGGCGCTGCAGTGGTGCGGCGCGGACCGCCTCGGCCACGGCGTGAAGATCATCGACGACATCGAGGTGGCCGCCGACGGCAGTGTCAAGCTCGGCCGCCTCGCCTCGTACGTACGGGACAAGCGCATCCCGCTGGAGATGTGCCCCAGCTCCAACCTGCAGACCGGCGCCGCGGCGTCGTACGCCGACCACCCCATCGGCCTGCTGCGCAAGCTGCACTTCCGGGCCACCGTCAACACGGACAACCGGCTGATGAGCGGCACCAGCATGAGCCGCGAGTTCGAGCACCTGGTCGGGACCTTCGGCTACACGCTCGACGACATGCAGTGGTTCACCGTCAATGCGATGAAGTCCGCCTTCATTCCTTTTGACGAACGACTCGCAATGATCAATGACGTGATCAAGCCCGGCTACGCCGAGCTGAAGTCCGAATGGCTGTTCAAGCAGACCGCTTCGACCAGGGGTTCCGTCGCGCCTCAGGGCTGAGCCTCACGCGACAGCAGCGGCCGGGAACGTCAATTCCCGGCCGCTTTCACGTTTTGCGGGCCGCGCTCGGGGCTGGCTACGTTGCGGAGCCGCTCAAATTCCCCGTCGCAAGGACGAGATTCGATGAAGCAGTCAGCTGCCAGGACCCTCGGTGTCGCCGCTCTCGGCGCCGCCTTCGCCGCAGCCGCCGCCGGTTCCGCCTCCGCCGCCCCCGCCCCGGCCCTCCCGGACGCGACCGGCCTCCTGGGCGGCGTCACCTCGACGCTGCCCGCCAAGACCGCCAACGTCCCCGTGGCCGACTCCCTCGGCGGGGGCACCGACCCCGTCAAGACCCTGCTGGGCGGCGTGCCGCTGGCCGGCGGCCTGACCGGCTGAGCGTTTTCCGCGTGCGTACGGCGTGCCCGTGCGCGGGGCCCGTACGCAGGGCTGCGCGGGGCTCGTACGCAAGTGCGGTGGGCGTGCACCTCGGTGAGGTGTGCGCCCGGCCGTCTTCGTGTGCCAGGATCACCGCTCAAACAGCGCCAGACCCACGGGGTGTGAGGTTCCGACATGCGCGTGAAGGCAACCGGAGTGGCCGCACTCCTCACCGTGTCCGCGCTGCTGTCGGCCACCGCCTGCAGCGGCGGCTCCGCCGCCGGGGAGGGCAAGAGCGCCACCGGCACCCGCAGCGCCGCGCCGAGCGGCGCGGCCGCCCGTACCCCGCTGGAGAAAGCGGCGCTGGAGCGGTCCGATCTGCCCGGCTACCAGGTCTCCAAGGAGGGCAAGGACCCCTCGGCGCCCGACGGCCAGCCCCGGGCGGACAAGAAGGAGTGCCAGCCGCTCGCCGACATCATGGGTGACAAGCCGGACCCGGCCGCGCGCGAGACCGTCAACCGTGGCCTCGGCTCCCAGAAGGAGCTGGGCCTCGCGATCTCCGCCTCGCTCAGTGCGTACGACGAGGCCGGCGCGCAGCGGGTCATCGACGGGCTCAAGGCGGCGGTGGCGGCGTGCGGTTCGGGATTCACCGCCACCGTGCAGAAGCAGACCGCGAAGTACGCCGCCGTCAAGGCCAAGGACTTCGAGGTCGCGGGCGACGAGTTGGTCAGCTACACCCTGTCGGCCTCCTCCCAGGGCGTCTCGGCGCCCCTGCACATGGTCATCGTCCGCGAGGACTCGACGATCGTGCGCCTGATGGCTCTCAACGTGGCGGCCAAGAAGGAGCCGCGGGTGCCGCGGGAGGTCGCGGACAAGCAGCTGGCGAAGATCGCCGAGACCCTCGGCTGACCACCGCGCCTACCACGCGGTGGTGGCGGTCTTCTCGGACGGCAGCAGCGCCCACAGGGCGAGGTAGACCAGGATCTGCGGGCCGGGCAGCAGGCACGAGACCAGGAAGATCACTCGCATCGTGGTCGCGGAGGTGCCGAAGCGCCTGGCCAGCGCCGCGCACACGCCCCCGATCATGCGGCCGTCACGGGGACGAACCAGAGCGGTCATGGTGGGCTCCTTCACGAGTTACGCGGGAGCCGCTCGGTGTGCTCCCGATGCGTCAATCCTCGCGCCGCGAAGCGGTCAAAGCGTCGCTCTACGGGGCGATCCCGACCCTGGGAATCGTCGGGGTGGGCCCCTGAGGCGACTCCCCCCGCCGGACGGCGCCCGACGGGTGCTGCCGCCGGCGGCGCAGCCTGGCCCGCATCGCGGGTACGACGGCCAGGTGGGCCAGGGCCACCCCGGCGGTGTTCAGCAGCAGCGAGTCCACGTCGACGACCTGCCCCGGCACCCCGGTCTGCAGCAGCTCGATGCCGAGGGAGATCAGGGCACCGGCCGCGACGGTACGGGCCAGCGACGCCAGCGGCGAGACGTTCAGCCGCCCGCCGGCCAGCGGAAGCAGCACGCCGAGCGGGGCCAGCAGCAGCAGCCCCTCACCGATGCGGCGCGCGGCCTCCAGCGGCCCGTACGCGAGGTCGGCCTTGATCCCGGCCAGCGGCGTCAGATTCGCCGCGGTCACCCACGGCACGTCGAGCGGGCGCAGCGTCAGCCACCCGACCATGACCAGATGCGCGAGCAGGAGCACGACCCCCACCGCACGAAAACGGACGACGGCACTGCCGCCCACACCCTTACGCTGCACGCCCCCCAAGACGCACCGACCGGCAGGATCGGTTCCGCGTCCGCCCGGTCGGGCCGGGTGTGATGTGCGCCGCTCGGGGTGGGGGTCCGGCGGGCGGAGTCCGCCGCAGCAGCGCGAAGCGCCGAGGCCCCCCGGGGCCGAGGCTGCGAGTGGTGCGTCGGGGAGTGGTCGCACCGACCGGCAGGATCGGTTCCGCGTCCGCCCGGTCGGGCCGGGTGTGATGTGCGCCGCTCGGGGCGGGGGCCCGGCGGGTCAGGGCGACGGGGTTGGGCGGACCACTTCGCCCAGGGTCGGCACCGCCTCCGGGCGGGCGCGCAGGGACTCCGTGCACTCCCACTCCCGTGGCGGGTCCTCGTCCGGGCCGCCCAGCACCACCGGGCCGTCCGAGCCGACCGCCTCGCTGCCCGCCAGTGTGCAGACGATCTGCGCCAGGGCCAGCGGCGGCAGGTCCTCGGGGCGGCGGCTCAGCCGCAGCGCCTCCTCCGGGTCGCCGGACCGGCGGTCCGGGGCGACCGTCAGCGCGTCCGGTACCTCGGTGGAGAACCCCGCGTCCCGCTCGGCGGACGACGGCGCGCGTTTCAGCTCGCCCAGCAGCACCTGCGCGACCGCGGCCGGCTCGCGGCCGGCCTTGTCCTCCGCGAGCGGTACGACCCGCTTCACCGCCACCAGCTGCGAACCGCAGACCAGCTGCACCTCGACCCGGACGCCGTCCGCGGGCTGCGTACCGCCGTCCTCCGGCGGGCTGTCGCAGGACACCCGCGACGGCGCCGGCCCGGCGTCGACGGGCACCGAAGTGGCCCGGATCCCGCAGCCGGCCAGCCCGCTGCCGACCAGCAGCAGCACGCACACCACTCCTAGGGCCTCTCGTTTGGATCTTGCCGGGCTCGCGGGGTCTGGCACCGCGCCTCGCCGCGTTGTCGTCAGTCGCCAGGGCTCCGCCATGGCTCCTTCCTCCGCCTTGCGATGCACGGCACCAGACCC
>NZ_JBSOPZ010000015.1:0-170295 GCF_053763515.1 Streptomyces mabaensis | reverse complement strand
AGGTGTCCCTTCAAGGCATCAAGAACTGGGGACGTTCATCCGTACGCGGGTGGGGACGTTCACGTGTACGCCGACATGGAGGGTGCATTCGGTGCTGGTCCTGCCGGTGTGGTGGGCCTGCTGCGCGACGATCAGGAGGTGGTCCCGCGGTGGCGCTGGTAGTGGCGGGCGGAGCGGGCGCGGTTGCCGCAGCCCGCGGAGCACCACTCCCTGCGGGGGTGGTGCTTGAGGAAGTACAGGACGCAGCCCGGCGCCAGGCAGGCGCGCAGCTGGTGGCGAGTGTCCTGGCTGAAGAGCGTGATGGTTTCCTCGGCGAGGGCGGAGAGCGCAACGGAGGCTGCCTGCCCGCCGGTGCGGGTGTGACGTGAGGGCGCCTGTCCGGGTGTCCAGGACAGTGCTGACCAGTGGGGTGTGTCGCTGGCGGCCTGGTTGAGCACGGTCACAGCGGCATGCAGTTCTCGGGTGCCGGAGATGGCTGCCGGGCGCGGGTCTTGGGTGGCCTCGGCGGCCAGCCGGCGCAGAGCGTCGCGCAGGCCGGTCAGCCGGTCGCCGAGGCGGTCGAGGTCAGCGGTGGTGAGGGTGTCGAGGGCGCCCGGGGTCATCAGGTCGATCCGGGAAGCGACGGCGTGCAGCCAGGCCCTGGTGCCGTCGGGATCGCGTAGCGCGTCGTGCACGCCGTCCCGGTCGGCCCAGATGGTGTTCATCAGCTCCACGGGGAGCGGCTCGCCCAGCAGCGGCGCGTTCGTGTCCATGCCGCCGAAACTACCGCACTTCTAACGGTTGCATGCAGCTTCAACCGTTTGACATGACGGCCAACGCCTGCCATCGTTCTTCTAACGGGTACTGGCGCATCAAAGCGTCAGAACTGGATAGACGAAGGAGTCGTGCTCTCATGACCGGCTTCACCCCCGTCGAGCCCGCCACCGCGACCGGCAAGGCCGCTGAGCTGCTTGCCGACGTGCAGAAGACGTTCGGCCTGACGCCGAACATGACCAAGGTGATGGCCAACAGCCCGGCACTGCTCAAGGGTTACCTGGACCTGTCGGGTGCGCTGGTCGGCGGCGTGCTGTCCGCACCGGTCCGCGAGCGCCTCGCGGTGGCCACCGCCGAGTACAACGGCTGCGCGTACTGCCTGTCGGCCCACACCTACATCGGCGCCAACATCGCCAAGATCGACGCCGTCGAGCTGGAGGCGGCCCGGGACGCCAAGGCCGCCGACCCGCACACCGCCGCACTGCTGACCCTGTCCAACGCCATCGCCCGCCGTCGCGGCCAGGTCGACGACGCCGCTCTGCAGGCGGCGCGCGACGCCGGCGCCACCGACGCCGAGATCGGCGAGGTCGTCGGCCACCTGGCGCTGAACGTCCTCACCAACTACTTCAACATCCTCGCCAAGGTCGACAACGACTGGCCCGTGGTCACCCCGCGTATCGCAGCCTGACCCGCCCCGCCGCACCGCCCCGTCACCAGCGACCCCGGCCCCAGCCGGGCCGGCGGCCACACCCCTCGCCCACCCGCCGGCGACATCGCCGGCTGTATGTGGAAGGAAGAACGATGACCGACCCGGTACGTAACCCGACTGCGGGCTTCCACGAGGGCGAACTGGCCGTGCAGCACCAGGCAGGCGTGGCCAGGGACGCGGCCCGGCTCTCCGGCATGCTGGCGCCCGCCCAGCTGCGCGGCGGCGTGACGCGGTTCATGGCGGAGCGAACCTTCGCCGCGATCACCGCTCGCGATGCCGACGGCACATTGTGGACCTCCCCCCTTGCAGGGCTCCCCGGGTTCCTCCACGTGGCCTCACCGGCCGCCCTTGATGTGCGAACACTGCCCGCCGACGGCGACCCGCTGCGTCACCTGCCGGCGCACCAGCCAATCGGGCTGATCGTCGTCGAGTTCACCACCCGCAGACGGCTGCGGATCAACGGCACTCTGTCCCGTACCGGCAGCGACGGACTGCGCATCGACGTCGAGCAGGCGTACGGCAACTGCCCCCAGTACATCCAGAGCCGGCACCTGCACACCGCACCCCTCACGGCCCACAGCGCAGAGCCGGCCCGGCACGCAAGCACCCTCACACAAGGCGACGCCGAGCTCGTCCGCCGTTCCGACACATTCCTGATCGGCACCACCCACCCCAGCCGCGGCAACGACGCCTCGCACCGCGGTGGCCCGCCGGGATTCGTCCGGGTCGTGGACGGGCGACTGTGGTGGCCCGACTACCGGGGCAACAACATGTTCAACACACTCGGCAACCTCCAGACCGACTCCACCGCCGCCCTGCTCTTCTGCGACTTCACCACCGGCCGCACCCTGCATCTGTCCGGCCGGGCCGACCTGGAATGGACCCGCCCCGGCGTCGCCGGTGACGACGACCGCACCGGCCGCCGCGTCCACTTCGCTCCCCAGCACGTGGTGACCGGCCGCCTGCTGCCGCTGCTGGCCGACACCGTCACCGCGGCACCCGACAACCCGCCGCTGACCGACCGGCCCGCACAGTGAACGACCGCCCTGCCATGACCGAGGGCGTCTTCCTCACCGGCCGCGACGAGATCATCGAGTTCCTCACCGTCAAGTGGGAACGCGAACTCGACTACGTCCTGCGCAAGGGCCTGTGGGGCTTCCGCGAAAACCGCATGGCCGTCCGCTTCCAGTACGAGTGGCGCAACGCCGAAGGCCAGTGGTTCCGTTCCTACGGCAACGAACTGTGGGAGTTCGCCGACAACTGCCTGATGTGCCGCCGCGAGGCTGGCATCAACGACCTGCCCGTCAGCGAGGCCGACCGCTGCTACTTCGGCCCGCGCCCCCGAGGCCGAGCGCGGCCCCGGACATGACATCCCCCTCGCCTGAAACCACCGCCCCGCTTCCACGCCGAGAACGTCGCACAGCCCTGACCGACGTTCCCACAACACGACGCCGCCCTCCGTCCGGGGGCGGCTCCGTGCACCAGCATCCACGGGCCGAGGTCGAGAGACTGATCACGGAGGGGAAACTCGTTTCGGCAATCCGGCTGAGCGGCAAGCTCTCCGGCGACTTCACCTTCACGCTCAAGCGCTGAGCTCCTTGAGGAGAGGGCGACGGCGCGGGAGGCGCGGATGGCCTCTCCGGCCTGTTCCAGCGTGCTCGGTGGGACCGGGGCTGCGGCGAGTATCGCGAGCCCGGGCTCAACTCCGGTGCAGGCGCTCGGTTCCCGCTCGGGGTCATTTAGTGATCCACTTTGCTGTTACTCTGCGCATGCATTTCTGCACAGCCAGTAGTTCCACGCGTGGTTGCGAGGCGGCCCTGAATCCGACCGCGCCGACCTGCGCACGGGTTCAGTACCCATGCGCAAGATCCGCGCGTGTTCGAGTTCCCATGGGAGGACGGCATGCACACGCAGGCTCTTGGGCAGGATCCGCAAGCGGCGCAGAACTCCGCGGAGGCGGTGGCCATCATCGGTATGGCGGCACGCGCCCCGGGAGCAGCGGGTGTCAGCGAGCTGTGGCAGGTGCTGTGCGACAGCCGCAACACCATCACCGAGGTGCCTGCGGCACGGTTCAACGTGGAGGATTTCTACGATCCCTCCCCTGCGACTCCGGGGCGGATGATGAGCCGCTTTGGCGGATTCCTGGATCGGATCGAGGAGTTCGACGCGGAGTTCTTCGGTATCTCGCCACGCGAGGCCGAGTGCATGGACCCCCAGCAGCGGTTGCTGATGGAGGTGGCGTGGGAGGCGTTCGAGGACGCGGGCCTGAGCTTGCGGGCGGCCTCGACTCTGGACGCCGCGGTTCTCATGGGTGTGATCACCAGCGACTACTGGGACCGTCAGTCCCACCTGCTGGACGACCTTGATGTCCACACGGTCGGCGGCAGCACGCGCGGGGGCAACGCCGGACGAATTTCCTACGCGTTGAACCTGCGCGGGCTGAGCGTGGCGGTCGACGCGGCCTGTTCCTCGTCTCTGGTCGGCGTGCACCTGGCGACGCGTGCCCTGCGGGCGGGTGACTGCGAGGTGGCTCTGGCCGGCGGAGTCAACATGATCCTCAATCCGGATCATGCGATCGGGTTCTCCCAGGGCCTGATGATGGCGCCCGACGGACAGTGCAAGGCCTTCGACGCCCGCGCCGACGGATACGTCCGGAGCGAGGGCGCGGCCGTGGTCGTCCTCAAGCTCCTGTCCCGGGCGATCGAGGACGGCGACCGGATCCACGCCGTGATCCGCGGCAGTGCGGCGAGCAACGACGGACACGGCGAGAGCTTCATGGCGCCGCAGACCGACGGTCAGAGTGCCGGACTGCGGGCCGCCTACCGCGACTCGGGGGTGGATCCAGCGAGCGTGGGCTACATCGAGGCCCACGGGACGGGCACCAGCGTGGGCGATCCCGTGGAAATCGCCGCCTTGCAGGAGGTGCTCGGCAGCAGCCGTCCGGCGGGCCGCCCACTGGTGGTCGGTTCGGTGAAGACCAACATCGGTCACTGCGAGGGGGCTGCCGGCGCGATGGGCCTGATCAAGGCCGCGCTCTGCGTCAAACACGGCTTCATCCCCGAGAGCCTGAACTTCCGCACCCCCAGCACGGCCATCCCATGGGACGACATCAACGTGAGGGTCGCGACAGCCGGCCGGGAGTGGCAGGAGGAGCACGGCCCGCGCCGCGCGGGGGTGAGCAGCTTCGGTATCACCGGCACGAACGTGCATGTCGTCCTGGAGGAACCGCCCCTTGCGGAACCGGCCCAGCAACCGGCCTCCGGTCCCTTCCTGTTGCCGGTCTCCGCGCGCAGCGAGCAGGCGCTGCGGGACTTCGCCCGCCGCTACGGCGAGCTGCTGGCGGCCGGTGAGCTGGCGACGGCCGACATCGCCTACTCGGCGTCGATGCGCCGTACCCATCACGGTCAGCGACTCGCGGTGGTCGCCTCCTCGGCGCGGGAGGCCGCGGAGCGCCTGGAAGCCTATGCCCGGGGGGAGTTCACCGAGGGTCTGTACACCGGTGATGCGGAGGACGATCTCGAACGCCCGCACGCGACCGCCTGGATCTTTCCCGGCCAGGGCGGGCAGTGGCTCGGCATGGGCCGTGACCTGCTGCTCACGGAGAAGGTGTTCGCCGAGAAGATCGCGGCCTGCGAATCCGCCTTCGCCCCGCACGTGCAGTGGTCACTGACCGCACAGCTCACCGCCTCACCCGAGCATTCCCTGCTCGCCAGGATCGATGTCGCACAGCCGGTGATCTTCGCCGTTCAGGTGGCCCTGGCCGCACTGTGGCTGGACCGGGGCCTGGCCCCCGATGTCGTGGTGGGGCACTCGATGGGTGAGGCGGCCGCCGCCCATGTCGCCGGCATCCTGAGCCTTGAGGACGCCGCCCTGCTGATCTGCCGCCGCAGCCTCGCCCTGCGGGCCATCAGCGGCAAGGGGGTCATGGCCGCCGTGGACATCTCGCTGCGAGAGGCCCGCGAGGCGGTCGCCGGACACCCCGGCGTATCGCTGGCCGTGAACAACGGTCCCGCGTCCTGCGTGCTGTCCGGGGAGGAAGAAGCCGTCGCGGGGATCCTCCGGGAACTGACCGAACAGGGCAGGACCGGTCGGATGGTCAAGGTCGACATCGCCTCCCACAGCCCCCAGGTGGAACCCCTCCGCCCGGCGATCCTGGACGCCTTGACCCCCTTGCGGCCGGGCACCGGACACATCCCCATGCACTCGACGGTCACCGGGCAACCGGTCGAGGGCACCCAGCTGAACGCGGCGTACTGGATGGACAACCTGCGGGAACCGGTCCTGTTCGGCGAGGCGATCCAGCAGCTGGCCGGCGAAGGCATCGACACGTTCGTCGAGTTCGGGCCGCACCCCGTACTGCTCCAGGCCGTACAGCAGAACCTGCAGCACTGCGACCTCAGCGGGCCCGCCGTGCCCGCCATGGTCCGCGGCGGCGACGGCTGTCAGGCCCTGCTGAACGCCCTCGCCGAGCTGTACACCCAGGGCCGCCCGGTCCCCTTCGAGCAGCTCACCGAGCCCGGCGCACGCCTGGTTTCCCTGCCCGCCTACCCCTGGCAGCGCGAACGGCACTGGCGTGAGGAGCTAGGTCTGGCAAACCCGCGGCGCACCGGGACCCTCATCCCCACCGCACCGATCTCCCCGCACCCCCTCCTGGGGACCTACCTCGCCCTGGCCCCCGGGGGCAGCTACCTCTGGGACCTGGAACTGGACCTCGGCCGGCTGCGGTACCTGACCGAACACCGGGTCCACGATGTGCCTGTCCTTCCCGGAGCCGCCTACCACGAACTGGCCCTCGCCTCCGGCAAGCAGATCCACGACTCCACGCCTTTCCATGTCGAGCACCTGCGCCTGGACCGCGCCCTGTTCCTCTCCGCCACCGACGCCGCCCGCCTCCAGATCCGCTGCGCCGCCGATGGCCCCGACCGGTACTCCTGGTCCTGCTACACCCACGACGGAGACTGGATCCAGCTGGCCACCGCCACCCTGGTGACGGACTCGCGGCAGGCCGCCCCGGCCGTCACCCTGCCGGACCCCGAACTCTTCCCCGAGCAGATCGACATCGCGGACCACTACGCCGCCTCGCGGGCCCGCGGGATCGTCCAGAGCGGCCCCTTCCAGGCGCTCACCTCCCTGCGCAGGGCACCGGGACGCATCCTGGCCGGCATCACTGTCCCCCACACCCTCCCCGCGGGCGGCGATGCCTACCTCCTGCACCCCGCTCTCCTGGACTGTGCGCTGCAGCCCCTGATGTCGCTGCTCACCGGGGACGGGGTGCAACACGACACCTACCTGCCCGTCGGTACGGCCCGCTTCTTCGGCACGGCTACCCCCGCCCCGGGCAGCGACCTGTGGTGCGTCGTCACCCGTACCTCGCCCGAGAACGACATCGATCTGGTGCGCGGCGACTTCGTGATCGGGGACAGTTCGGGCCGACACCTGCTGAGCATCGAGGATTTCTGCCTCAAGCGGCTGGGAGGGGACATGCCGGAGCTCTTCGAACAACGGGCACGGCAGCTCCTCCACGACCTGACCTGGAATCCGGTCGAACCCGCCCCCCGAGGGGAAGGAACGATTCTCGTGCTGGGTGACGGGGCCGGGGTGCAGGCCGAACTCCTCGCCCAGGGCATCCCCGCCGCTCTGGTCCCCGACATCCGACTCGACGCCGTGGGGAAGCTCGACTGGCATGGCCTGCTGGACGGGCTGGGCAGCGACCTGCGCCACCCCCGGACAGTGGTCTACGTGCATGCGGGCGACGACCCCCAGGCGGTCCTGCCCGCCCTCGCCCTGGTGCAGGCCCTGGCCGAGACCACCGCACCGCCCCGCCTGTGGATGCTCACCAGCGCCGCCCACGCCGTCCACGACCACGACCAGGTGGTCCCCTCGCACAGCGCCCTGTGGGGACTGGGCCGCGTCGTCCGCTACGAGGTGCCCGACCTGCGCTGTTCCCTGGCCGACCTGCCGGATCGGCCCACCCCCCGGGACCTGACCGCGCTGTGCGCGGCCCTCGCCGGCAACCGCGCCGAGGACGAGATCGCGGTGCGCGACGGAATCCAGTACGCCTCCCGTCTGACCCGCGGCACGCTGCCCGAACGTGACCCCGCGGCCACCTTGCGGTCCGACGCCACCTATCTGATCGTCGGCGGACTGGGCGGTGTGGGCCTGCTCACCGCCCAGTGGATGGCCCGGAACGGGGCACGTCACCTGGTCCTCGTGGGACGAAGCTCACCCACCGACGAGACCGGTGTACAACTCGCCGAACTCACGGCCCAGGGAGCACAGGTCCGCGTCGAGCAAGCCGATGTCTCCGACCTCCACCGCATGACCGAGGTCTTCGACTCCATCGCGGCCACCATGCCCCCGCTCCGCGGCGTGGTCCACTCCGCCGTCGTCCTGGACGACGCCGTCCTCACCCAGCTCACCCCCGAGCGGTTCCTGGCCGTCATGCCCGCCAAGGTCCACGGGGCCCGGAACCTGCACCGCCTCACCCGGGACATGGAACTCGACTTCTTCGTCCTGAACTCCTCCGCGGCCTCCCTCATCGGCTCACCCGGCCAGGGGAACTACGCCGTTGCCAACGCCTATCTCGACGGTCTCGCCCACCACCGCAGGGCCCTGGGCCTGCCCGCCCTCAGCGTGAACTGGGGACAGTGGGCGCAGACCGGCCAGGTCGCCAAGGCCACGCACGACCTGCGGCTGGCCGAGCGCGGGTTCAAGGGCTTCGCCCCCGCCGACGGGCTCGCCGTCCTCGGTCGGCTCCTGCACCACCCCACGACCCAGGTGGGCGTGATGGCCTTCGACCCGGCCGTCTGGGCACGCGATTTCCCCGCCGTGCGTACCGGTTCCCTCCTCCACGACCTCGACACCACCCCCAAGGACTCGGCTCCCGCCGTCGAGCTCGGGAATCTGCTCACTGAGGACGAGACGAGCGCGCACACCACGATCACGGCCTACCTCTGCGCGCAGATCGCCACCGTCGTGAAACTCCCGGTCGAACGCGTCCAGGGCGGCCTGCGCCTCAACCGCCTCGGCATCGACTCGCTCATGGCCGTGCAACTGCGCAACAGGATCACCGAGGATCTCGGAACCACCCTGCCGATCGCGGTGTTCATGCAGCGCCGTACCGTCGGCCAGGTCGCCGAACTCGTCCTGACCGCGCTCCGTGCCGCAGCCGAGGAAACCGTGTGACGGTCCAGGCCTTGAGCCGCTGTTGTCGGTGACCGATGCCCAGCGGGCTGTGCAGGAGGGCTGGGTGCGTCGCCACACGACGGCCCAGGCCCTCAGCGCGCGTAGAGTGCCTCGATGTCCGCCGCGTATGCGCCTGTGATTGCCCGGCGGCGTAGTTTCAGGGACGGTGTCATCAGGCCGTCGGCCATCGTGAACTCCGTCGGCAGGATGCGGAACGCGCGGATCGATTCCGCCCTGGAGACGCGGGTGTTGGCCCGCGAGACCGCCCGCTGGATCTGCGCCCGCAGCTCGTCGTCGTCCGTCATCGTCGACAGGTCCGCCGGTTCCTTGCCCTTCAGGCGCTGCCAGTGCGCCAGCGCCTCCCGGTCCACCGTGATCAGTGCCGCGATGTACGGCTGGTTGTCGCCCACCACCAGGCACTGCGAGATCAGCGGGTGGTGGCGGAGCTGCTCCTCCAGGACCAGCGGGGCCACGCTCTTGCCGCCGCTGGTGATGATGATGTCCTTCTTGCGTCCGGTGATGACCAGATAACCCTCAGCGTCGAGACGGCCCACGTCACCGGTGGCGAACCAGCCGTCCCGCAGGACCGCCTCCGTGGCCTTGGGGTTGTTGAGGTAGCCGGCGAAGACCGTGTCGCCGCGCACCCACACCTCGCCGTCCTGGGCGATGTGCACCGCGCTGCCCGGCAGCGGGCGGCCCACCGTGCCGAAACGGACCGCTCCGGGCGGCTGCGCCGTGATCGCGCCTGCCGTCTCCGTCAGGCCGTAGCCGTCGTAGACGGTGACGCCCGTGCCGGCGAAGAACAGGCCCAGCTCCCGGCGGAGTGTCGAACCGCCGGACACGGCGTTGCGTACGCGGCCGCCCAGTACGTCGCGCAGCTTGCCGTACACCAGCCGGTCGTAGAGGGCGTGCAGCAGCTTCAGGGCCGGGCCCGGGCCGGCGCCCGAGCCGATGGACCGCCGCTCCACCGCCTCCGCGTAACGCACCGCGACGTCCGCGGCCCGGTCGAAGAGCCGTTCGCGGCCTGCCAGTTCGGCGCCGCGGCGCGCCTTGTGGAAGATCTTCTCGAAGATGTACGGCACGGCGAAGACGAACGTCGGCCGGAAGGACGCCAGCGCGGGCAGCAGCTCCTCGGGGGTCAGATCGGGCTGGTGGCCCAGGCGGACACCGCCCCGCAGACAGGCCACTCCCACCATCAGGCCGTAGATGTGCGCGACCGGGAGGAAGTTCAGGATCGACGGTTGCTCGCCCGGCTCGGCGAGGATCCCGCCCCAGCCGGCGAGCAGGATGTCGCACTCGGCGGCCAGGTTGGCGTGGGTGATCAGGCAGCCCTTCGGGGTGCCCGTCGTGCCCGAGGTGTAGCTGATGGACGCGACCTGGTCCGGCCGTACGGACCGCCGGTGACGGTGGATCAGGTCGTCGGCGAGGCCGAGACCCTGGTCGGTCAGGGTCGCCAGGCAGTCCATGTCCATCTGCCAGATCGCGGACAGCTCGGTCTGCGCGTCACAGGCCGCCGCCACGGTCATCGCGTGGTTCTCGTGCTCGACGACGACGACCCGGACCTCCGCGTCGTACAGGATCCAGCGCACCTGCTCGATGGACGACGTCGGGTAGACCGGCACGACCTCCGCGCCCAGTGACCACAGGGCGTACGCCAGGACCGTCCACTCGTAGCGGGTACGGGACATCAGCGCGACCCGGTCGCCGAACCGGATGCCGTTGGCCAGGAACCCCTTGGCCACCGCCATGACCTCGTCGCGGAACCGCGCCGCGCTCGTCGGCTCCCAGCCGTCCGGGTGGGCGGCGCTGCGGCGGGAGAGCAGGACCAGGTCGGGGGTGCGCTCGGCGGTGTCGTACACCGAATCCGCGAGGCCTCCGGTCAGCAGCGGTCCGGCACCACAGGGAGCGCCCATCTCGTGCATATGGCTTCTCTCTTCCCCCAGTTGCAGACTGCACGGTTCAACACCCGTTCACCGCAGGGAGCGAAACGTACCCGTAAGCGCGACTCCTGCCTAGGGCCGGACAGGCCCTAGGGGCCTCCTCGCCTCACGGCGTCCGCGCGGCCGCCCTTCGTTCCGCTTCCGTCAGGGGAGGGGCCGTCAGCCGCGAGCGTCGGGGGCCTCGCATGACGGCGAGGACGACCTCCGGTCTGACCAGCGAGGTGGTCGGCGCCGACAGCGTGACCACATCGAAGAAGGCCTTGGTGATGAGCGGGCGGCCGGTCGCGGTCAACAGGAGCCGGTCGACGTAGCGGCCGAGCAACTTGGCCGCGAGGCCCGGCTGCTTGCCGACCGCCCCGGGATAGAGGATGTCCTGCCCGACGGCCAGCTCCCAGGCGACGGCGACCGGGCGGGCGACGGCACGCTGGACCCGGCGGGCCAGACCGGGCGCCATGAGGCCGTGTGCGGCGAGGTTCTCGCGCAGTGCCAGTGCACCCTGGGCGGCCACCGACAGCCCGTGCCCGTACACCGGGTTGTACGTGGCGACGGCGTCGCCCACCGCGACGAACCCTTCGGGCCAGCCCTTGACCTTCTCGAAGAACCGCCGCCGGTTGACGGTACTGCGGGTGACGACGACGTCCGTGAGCGGCTCCGCCCCGGCGATGAGCTCGCCGACGATGGGGTGCCTGACTCCACGGGCGAAGCTCTCGAACTCGTCCTCGGCGCCGGTGGGCTGGCCGCCGCGGGTGCCGGACAGTGTCACCTGCCACCGCCCGCCCTCGATGGGCACGATGGTCGTCGTCTGGCCGGGCCGGGGTGCACGCGCGTCCGACTGCACGTTGACCACGGGAAAGTCCTCGGCACCTGCCGGCGCCCGGAAGACCCTGCTCGCGTACACCAGGCCCGAGTCGACCGTCTCCTCGCGCGGTTCGGCGACTCCGAGCGCGCCGAGCCAGGCGGTGGCCCGTGAACCGCGACCGGAGGTGTCGACGACCAGCTCGGCGTCGAGGGTGCGCTCGCGGCCTTGCGGCGTACGCACCCGTACGCCCGTGACACGGGCGGCGTCGCCCGCCAGGGACAGCAGCTCGGTGTTCTCGAGGACGGTGACGCCGGGGTGGGCGGTGACCCGCTCGCGTACCACCCAGTCGAGCAGATCGCGGCTGCAGGCGATCATGGACTGCATCTCGGGCCAGCGCCGGAACCAGCCCTGGGACTGCATGGACACCAGGCCCGTCGGCAGCGGGATACGGCGGGCACCGGCCGCCAGCCAGCGGTCGGTCACCCCCGGGAGCAGGTGCTCCATCGCCCGGGCGCCGCCGGACCACAGCACATGCACGTGGCGCGCCTGCGGGAGGCCCTTGCGCGGTTCGGGACCGGCCGGCAGGGCGTCACGCTCGACGACGGTGATCTCGTCGACGTGCCCGGACAGAGCGGCGGCGGCCAGCATGCCGGCCATTCCGCCGCCGATGACGACGGCACGCCGCGGGGCCGCGCCCCCGCGGTTTCTGCGATTCCTGTTTCTATCGGGCTCGCTCATGGAAGTCGCTTTCTGGCCTGGCCGCGAGCCCGCGGGCTGCTGCGACGATGGGTGACTGACGCAGGGCGACGGACATCCGCACCAGATCGCGCGGCCCCTCGGTCGATTCGGATACGACGGCCCCGGGCCCGGTCCGGGACCCGACCCCGGACCCGACCACGGCCCCCGTCCCGGCGGCCCCGGCCGCGTCCATGATCTGGCCTTCCGGGTCGGCGGCCCGGGCACGCACCGCCGCGGTCACCATCGCCGCGTCGGCCACGGCCTGGGCCTGGGCAGGGTCGGATCCCGCGTTCACGGCCGCTTCGTACGCGTGCGCCCGCGCCTCGGGACAGAAGTAGGGGTAGAGGCTCAGCATGCCGTCGTGGATGTCGGACTCCCGCTGGGTCACCCTCAGTTCGGCCGGGGACCACAAGGCCATCCGGACGGCACGGCTCTGGCTGGGCGTCACTGTGTGCAACTCGCGCCAGAGCGGCCCGAGTTGCCGGTAAGTGGTCCAGGTGCTCCAGATGTCCGCCAGGCGTTGGCAGACCAGCGGGAGGCAGAAGCCGACCGCGCTGATCTGCGCTCCGACGGAGGCCAGTACCGGTGCGGCATCGGTGCTCAGTGCGTCCCAGTCCCGGCCGGCCCAGCGCGCGAACACGGCGGCGAACTTGGTGCCCAGGTAGGCGAGGTTGAACAGATAGCCGACGACGATGATCATCAGGCCGATCCGCAGCCAGCCGCGGACCTGCAGGGACCACCGCCAGCACAGGACGGTCATGGCGACACCCGCGACCGTGAGCGCCGCGAGGTAGAGCACGATCATCTCGCGGATGTACGGCGTGGTGGCGTAGTACGTGTCGAGGTCCCGCAGCCGCTCGACCGGGGCGTCCCCCAGCGAGAAGAGCACCACCAGCGCCACGATCACCACGCCGTACCCGGCGACCCACCGGCGCGACACTCGGCGCGTCCGCTCCGGGGGCCCGCCACGCCAGTTGGTGATCAGTACAAGGCAGGCGGCGCTGAACGCGCTCAGCAGGCAGTAGACGAGAGGGCCGGAGAAGTTCGCGACACCGGTGAGGCGGTTCACGGTGGTGATGGTCGGCGGCGCGGCGAAGAAGAAGACCAGGCCGGCCAGCGCGAGCAGCGCGCACACGGAACGCAGCAGCGGGTCACGCCAGGCGCCCGCCATCCCGGGCAGCTTGCAGGCCAGCGCGATGCCCATGGCGGCGGCCGGTACGTAGTAGAGGGGGCCCTGCACGTCTCAGCCCTTTGGCCCGCGGTATCCCAGGGCTGCCTCGATCCGCCCGGCCAGCACGTCCCGGCGCACCGGGCCGCGTGCGCTAGAACCGGCCAGCCAGGGACGGCACTTGCTGCCCAGCAGCAGGCCGAAGCTCTCCGCCTCGTTCTCCTCCGCCTGGTCGAACCGGGTGCGGGCCGCGACCTTCAGTACGGTCGCCCGCAGGTCGGCCTCGTCCGAGAGCAGCCGCGCGGCCACGACGGCGCCGTCCACGTGGTGGCTGCAGTGGCCGGCCTTCATGTGCCACAACTCATGTCCCAGGATGACCACTTGGTGGTCGGGGGCGGTGCGCTCCTCGATGACGACCAGGTCCCGGTCGGCCATGTCCAGCCACAGGCCGCTGGCGGTGCCGGGCGGGAACGAGGCCATCCGGTACTGCACCGGCCGGCCGCGCCGCCGGCTCATCCCGTCACACAGGGCGGCGTAGAGGGCGGCCGGTTCGGCGGGGGCGGGCAGCTCGATCCCGGCGACGAGTTCGCCGCACAGCCGTCGCTGCTCTTTGCCTATGCTCACCGTTCTCCCCGTCGGCGCTGGTCTGGCTCCACGTCCGGCTGCCGCGCCGCGTCAGGGCTCTGAGGGCTTGACGCTCTCCAGGAGCATGTCGAGCCACTCCGTGACCTTGTCCCGGTGCTTGTCGGTGGGCAACTGGGCCGCCCGCCAGGCGATTCCGCGTACCCCGTGGTCCAGCAGGAGCCGTTCCATCGGGTCGTCGACGGGCGGCGCGACGGGAGCGGCCGGCCGTTCCCGTGCGGCCAGGTCCTGAAGGAGCTTCTGCTCGGTGCGCTGCAGGGCGCCGGTGAGTGCGTCGCCGTCCTCCGCGGTGAGGAAGCCTGCGTGGACCCCGAAGAACCTCTGAATGGCATCGCAGTGCTCCATGGTCGGTCGCCGGTCGCCGTTGATCAGGGCCCCGGCCTGCTGCCGCGACATCCCCGCACCGTCGGCGATCTCCTGCTGGGTGTACCGGCGTCCGTTGGGCTTGAGCCGGGTCCTGCGCAACAGGCCGAATCGCTGCAGGAACCGTGCCTGCAGGTCGCTCTCGCCGGCGGGGCGCCCTTCGAGCAGGGCCTTCACCACGTCGGCCGGTGCCCCCGACTCCTCCGAGAGCCGCTTGAGGTCGAAGACCTCGGCGCGGCCCAGTCCGAGCTCGCCGGCGAGTTCGGCGACCCGGGCGGCGGTGGCCGCCAGCAGACCCGTGGCCGCCGAGCCCGAGGCCGAGAAGCCTTCTGTCACCGGTAGGTCTCCTAGATCACGCGAGGTCGCTGCACACGCAAGTGGGCTGTTCGGAGGCTAGGCCCTGTCCGGCCGATCATGCTGGGCTCCCGTCTCCCCCAGCTACCGCTGGGAGGTGCCCCCAGGCACGCACATCTGCCGCGTTGGCCACATCCACCCATAGCTCCGCTATGGCCGGATCCGGCCGCCTTGCAGCTGCACGCACCAGACGCCGCTCGCTGATCCAGCCTGATCGCCCGGACAGAACCTAGTCGCTCAGGTCTGAGACATCCAGGTCATGCCACAGCTGTGGCGTGAATGAGGTGTCAAGCGGCTTGATTTGCCACGATAGTTGACATTCCAGCGACACCGGTAGCAGGATCGCCACACGGTGTGAAGATCGCCCCCCGTGCCCGTCCGCGAGAAGGGTAAGATTCGCGATGGCAAACCTTGCAGTGGTGGGGGGAACCGGCGTCCGGAGGAGACCCGGCCCGGAGCGTCCGGCCCGCGACGGCGCGGTACGCGGAGTGGTCCGTACCACCCGGCTCAAGGAACTCCTCAGGCAGCGCCGGGAAGAACTCGGGCTGAGCCAGGAGGACGTCGCCGCCCGGCTGGGGATCAGCGTGCGGGCCTACGGCAACCGGGAGCGCGGCACGGTCAAGTCGTGGACCGACCGCAAGCTGCTGGCCCTCGCCCAGGCGCTGGAGATGAGCGAGCAGCAGCGGTTCTGGCTCTTCCGGCTCACCGTCGACCGCGAACCTCCGCAGTCCTGGGCCCCGTTGGCGCGCGCGGCGGTGGTCGCGGACACCGAGACCCAGGCGTATCTGCGCGACTACGCCACGATGATGGACGCAGTCGCCTTCCCCACGGTCCTCTTCGACCACCGCTGGGACGTCGCCCTCACCAATCCGGCGTTCGACGCGCTCTTCCGGGACGTCAGGCCGCATCCGACGGCCATGCCCCGGCACAACCTGCTCCGGTTCGTGCTGTTCCACCCGGACGCGCACACGGTCCTCGCCGACCACGAGACGAGCTGGTGCCTTCCCCTCCTCGCCCAGTTCGCGGGGGCTCTCAAGGCGCACAGCGACGATCCCGGGCTGCTGGCCGTACGCGAGGAGATCGCCCGCGACCCGATCATGGACACCGCGCTGCGGCAGGGCGTGCCGTACTGGGTCCGGGCGGTGGGGGCCGACGTGGTGTACCAGGACGGGGCCGTGCGGCCACTCCGGCACCCCGACCCCCGGTGGGGGCGGACCACCTGCCGGCTCGTCTGCGAGACGCCCTGGTCCCTGGAGTCGCTCGGCTTCACCCGGCTCACTCTCGTACTGGCCGAGCCCCGGCTCGACCGGCCACGGCTGCGGGCTCTCCCCTCCCACCCGCTGCCGGCTCACCCGCCGCCGTCTGACCCGGCGCCGTCTCCCGCGCGCTGACCACGGGTCCGCGGCCGGGTCCAGGCGGGTGTCGTACCGGCCAGCTGGCACAGCATCAGATAGAGCGGGATCGGCGGCGTGTACGGCGTGGCGGCGTCCGGATAGTGGAGCAACTGCGGCCGCGGGGACGCCACATAGCCGCCCGCGGAGTAGCGGGCCGGGGCGGGCCAGTCGAGCTCGTGGTCGGAGCCGGCCGGAACGATCCACCACCACCGGTCCCCGTCGGTGAAGACGCAGCCCGGCCGGTGGAGCCGGGCCATGATGCCGAAGCCGTGCTCCGCGGGCACTCCCACCGCGTCGTAGCCGAGGGCCGCCGGAAGCGCGGGCGGCAGCGGGAGGCGTAAGCCGGCGGCGAGCTTCAACGCGGCTCTCCCGCCCCGTGCGGGAGCTCCGCCCAGACGAGCCGTCCCGGCCCGCGTCCGCTGCCGGCGCGGCCCGTCTCCTGCGCTCCCCAGGCGCTGCTGAGCGCGTCGACCAGCAGCAGCCCGCGCCCGCCCTCCTCCGGTGAGTCCCGGCGCAGCCGCGGACCCGTGGGCAGTACGCCCTGATCCCGCACGGTTATGCGCAACCGCCCCTCGTCGGCGGTCAGTTCGCAGCCGACGCGGTCACTGCCGGTGTGCACGACGGCGTTAGTGACCAGCTCGGAGACGACCAGGGCCGCGGTGTCGCGGGTGCATGCGTCGATGCGCCAGCCGAGAAGCCGCTCCCGCACCCGGCGCCGGGCCAGGGCCACGGATTCGGCACAGGCGGGCAGTTCGAACCCGAAGCGGCGGACACCGGAACCGGAGAGCGGGCCGGAGGCCCGCGGGCTGAGCGCGTTACCAGATGCCACGACCGATTCCTAACAGTGGGGAAGCGGCGCCGATCCACGTCTCCCCGAGGGCAGGGCGCGGCAGCCGTGTGAACTGGTGCACCGGCTAACTCTCCCTCCGTCTGCGACACTTGGCAAGTGGCACTCTGGAAATTGCAGAGTGTCGCGTTCTGTGCGGGGAGGGCATGGCACACTGCTCGCACTTGGCCCTCTCTCTTGGATCAGGCCGGGTCAGGGAGCGGGGTCTGGTGCCGTGCATCGCAAGGCGGAGGAAGGAGCCATGGCGGAGCCCTGGCGACTGACGACAACGCTGGGGGTACCTCCCGTGCCCGAAGGGCTACGGGGGAGAGGTGCGGTGCCAGGGCACGCGAGCCCGGCAAGATCCGAGAGAGAGGGCCTAGCGCCCCGGGAGGTCTGAAGTGAGTGAACCGCGGTCCGCACCGACCGTGGGCCAGGTCGTTCTCGGTAAGCGCCTGCAGGATCTGCGCGAACGGGCCGGCCTGAAACGCGAGGAGGCCGCCAAGGTCCTCCGGGTTGCCCCGGCCACCATCCGCCGGATGGAGACGGCCGAGGTGGCGCTGAAGATCCCGTACGTCCAACTGCTGCTGAGGGCCTACGGAATCACCGACGAGGAGGCCGACGCCTTCGTCGAACTCACCGAGGAGGCCATCAAGCCCGGCTGGTGGCAGCGCTTCCACGACATCCTGCCGGACTGGTTCAGTATGTACGTCAGCCTGGAGGGCGCGGCCGCGCTCATCAGGGCGTACGAACCGCACTTCGTACCGGGCCTGTTGCAGACCGAGGACTACGCCCGCGCGGTCATGCGTACCGGGGCGCTCGGCCGGACGAGCCCCGCCGACATCGAACGCCATGTCGCCCTGCGCATGGAGCGGCAGTCCCTGCTCACCCGGCCCGACGCGCCCAAGCTGTGGGTGGTGATGGACGAGACGGTACTGCGCCGGCGCGTCGGCGGGCCGGGCGTGATGGCGGCGCAGCTCGACCGGCTGCTGGCGGCCACCGCGCTGCCCAACGTCACGCTCCAGATCGCGGAGTTCGCGACCGGGCACCACCCCGGGACGTACGGGCCGTTCGTCCTCTTCCGCTTCGCCATCCCCGAACTGCCGGACATGGTCTACAGCGAGTACCTGACCGGCGCCGTCTATCTGGACGCGCGCCCCGAGGTGGCCACCCACCTGGAGGTCATGGACCGCATGGCGGCGCAGGCCGCGACTGCACCACGCACGAAGGAGATCCTGAAGGATCTCCGCAAGGAGCTCTGATGGATCCCATATACAACGGCATGCCCGCCGCCGACCTCCCGGCCGAGGGCTGGCACAAGCCGTGGAGCGGCGGCAACGGCGGCAACTGCGTCGAGGCCATGAAGCTGGCCGACGGCAGGGTCGCCGTACGCCAGTCCGCCGACCCCGACGGCCCTGCCCTGATCTACACCTCCGGCGAACTCGCGGCCTTCATCCAGGGAGCGAAGGCCGGGCACGCAGATTTCCTTGTGACATGACCGCACTCACACCATGGAGCTTCTTATGACCGGGACGAACGAGACGACCGGGACGACCGGGACGAACGGCCAGAATCCCGCGGCCGACCAGATCGACACCAGCAAGCCGCACCCCGCACGCGTGTACGACTGGTTCCTGGGCGGCAAGGACAACTACCCGGTCGACGAGCAGCTCGCCGAGCAGCTCCTCGCCCTCGAACCCCGCGGCAAGGACATCGCCCGCGTCAACCGGGCGTTCATGCACCGCGCGACGCGCTGGCTCGCCGACAACGGCGTACGCCAGTTCCTCGACATCGGCACCGGCATCCCCACCGAGCCCAACCTGCACCAGATCGCGCAGGCGTCGGCGCCCGACGCGCGCATCGTCTACGCCGACTACGACCCCATCGTGCTGCGCCACGCCGAGGCCCTGTTGCGCAGCACCCCCGAGGGCGTCACCGAGTACATCCAGGCCGACGTGCGCGAGCCGGAGACGATCCTCGACCGGGCCAAGGGCGTCCTGGACTTCAGCAGGCCGGTCGCGCTGTCCCTGATAGCCCTCGCGCACTTCCTGGGCGACGAGGACGACCCGCGCGGCCTGGTCGGCCGGCTCATGGACGCCCTGGCGCCCGGCAGCTACCTCGTTCTCTCCCATGTCACCGGCGACTTCGACCCGGTCGGCGCCGAGCGGGCCGTCGCCCTGTACCGCGCGGGCGGCGTCACCCTGCGGCTCCGCTCGCAGGCCGAGGTCACCGGCTTCTTCGACGCCCTCGAACTCGTCGACCCCGCGGTGGTGCTCGCCGCCGAGTGGCACCCCGAGATCGGCCCCGACCAGCGCGCACCGGGCGACGAGACGATCCCGGTCTACGCGGGCGTGGCCCGCAAGGCCTGACGGCCCGCCGCCGACGGCGTCACTGGCGGCTGATGGTGCGGGTGACGCCGGCGGCGATGGTGGTAGCGAGGATCCAGCCGGTGACGATCAGGAGGTAGGAGAGCCACTGGTACCCGCCGTCCGGGCGGTACGCCTTCTCCTGCCCGAAGTCGATGATCGGCAGGAGCAGGTCCAGCGTGTAGAAGACCGGGTTGAAGGCCGGGGCCTCCCCGGCCTTCAACGGGCTCGGGTGGTGCAGCGCGTACGCGAGCGAACCGATGAGCAGGAGCGATACGAACCAGGCCGCTGCCCGCAGCGGACGGAAGCCGTACCCCACGGTGGCGTCCTGGGCGTACCCCCAGAGCCTGGCGTACCCGGGCAGCGTGGTCCGGTGGCGCCGCTGCTTGGCCAGCTGGACCGACCGGGCGGCCGCGTCGTCGCCGATCCGCCGGTACGCGGCTGTGAGTTGCTCGTACCCGTACGGAACATAGCCGTCCTTCTCGCGTTCGAGGAGGGGCAGGCGCTGCTCGGCCGGTACGTGCGGGGCGAGCGCGACGTACGTGAGCCCGTCGAGCTGGACCGTCTCGGGCCAGACCGCGGGGGTGGCGTGGACGAGATCGAACTGCGAGCGGCGCAGGTTCACCGCCCCCTCGATCGGAGCGGCTTCGCGCAGCCACAACTCGCCGATGACGCAGCTGCTCGCCCGGAGCGCGACGCCGTCCGGGTTCGACAGCCGGGCGTACGCGAGGTTGAGCTGTCCGGGTATCCGCGCCCCGCGGATGTTGAGCCGGCCGCGGGCGCGCAGCCGCATGGCGTGCAGATCGGACCCGACGGTGAGCGTCTCCGCCTGGAGCGCCGTGCCGCCGACGCGGCCCAGCTCCGCGTCGTTGAGGTTCACCGATCCCGCGATCGCCGTACCGCTCATGCGGACCTGGCCGTGCGCGAGCAGGCCCGGCGCCCAGAGATCGTCCTCGATGGCGGCCTGGTTCAGTACCAGAACGGGCGGCCCGTCCTGGTCGGCGTCGTCGGCCGTGCCCAGGTGCGCGCGGTCGAGGAAGAGCGCGCCGGAGACCTTCGCGCCGTCGAGCCGGACCGTGCCGGTGACCCGGCAGTCGGTAAGCCGCAGCACTCCGTCGACCCGGATCGTCCCGGCTGCCAGGCCGGGCAGCACGGACCCGCTCAGGTTCAGCTGCCGGACCTGCGCTCCGTACAGGTGTGGAGGGTCTTCGAAGTGGCAGTGCATCAGACGGATCGCGCAGTCGACGTTCGCGTAGTGCAGGTTCAGCGGTCCCGCGATGCGCGCACCCTCCACACGCAGCGCGGCGATCTCGTGCGGCTCGCGGGCCCCGTTCAGGAGTAACGCCCGGATCACCTCGGCCCGTACGGTCCGCTCCGGGCCCCAGGTGTCACCGAGTGCGGCATCCTCCTCGGGGGTCGTGCGGAAGTCGACAATCCCGCCGCGCGGAAACGCGTCCCATATCCGGCGCTCCGGGGGCGTCAGATCAGTGATCTCCATCGGCGGGACTGTGGCGCGAGCCCGGTGCGGCTGTCAACCCATCAGATACGGCTATGCGCCCCGCCGGTCCCGCGCGACCGAGGCCACGATGCGATAGTGGCCGGCGTGAAGCTCAGCATCCTCGGCGGCGGCGGGTTCCGCGTACCGCTCGTGTACGGAGCCCTCCTCGGCGACCACGCCGACGGCCGGGTCAAGCACGTCACCCTGCACGACCTCGACGCGGGCCGGCTGGCCGCCGTCGCACGCGTCCTCGCCGAGCAGGCCGCCGGCGTGCGGGACGCCCCGCAAATCACCGCCACCACCGACCTCGACGAGGCGATCCGCGGCGCGGACTTCGTCTTCTCCGCCATCCGCGTCGGCGGGCTGGAAGGCCGCGCGGCCGACGAACGCGTCGCGCTGGCCGAAGGCGTCCTGGGCCAGGAGACGGTCGGCGCGGGCGGCATCGCGTACGGACTGCGGACCGTGCCGGTCGCCGTCGACATCGCCCGGCGCGTCGCCCGCCTCGCGCCCGACGCGTGGGTCATCAACTTCACCAACCCCGCAGGCCTGGTCACCGAAGCCATGTCCCGCCACCTCGGCGACCGGGTCATCGGCATCTGCGACTCGCCCGTCGGACTCGGCCGCCGGATCGCCCGGCTGCTCGGCGCGGACCCCGACGAGGCGTGGATCGACTACGCCGGACTGAACCACCTCGGCTGGGTCCGCGGACTGCACATCGCCGGCCGCGACGAACTGCCGCGCCTGCTCGCCGACCCCGCCCTGCTCGGCTCCTTCGAGGAGGGCCGGCTGTTCGGCGCCGGCTGGCTGGGCTCCCTCGGGGCCGTCCCCAACGAGTACCTGCACTACTACTACTTCACCCGGGAAGCCGTCCGCGCCCAGCAGCAGGCCGTCCGGACCCGCGGCGCGTTCCTGCGCGACCAGCAGGCCCGCTTCTACGCCGAGGCGGCGAGCCCCGCGACGCCGGCCCTGGCGGCCTGGAACCGTACCCGCGCCGAGCGCGAAGCCACGTACATGGCGGAGAACCGGGAGGCGGCCGGCGCCGGCGCGCGCGAGGCGAGCGACCTGGAGTCGGGCGGCTACGAGCGGGTCGCCCTCGCCCTGATGCGGGCCGTCGCCAAGGACGAGCGGACCACCCTCATCCTCAACGTCCGCAACCGCGCGACGCTCTCCGTGCTCGACGCCGACGCCGTCGTCGAAGTGCCCTGCCTCGTCGACGCGAACGGCGCCCACCCGGTGTCCGCCACCCCGCTGCCGTACCACGCCGTCGGACTCGTGACGGCGGTCAAGGCCGTCGAACGCGAGGTGCTGGCCGCCGCCGAGAGCGGCTCGCGCGCCACCGCGGTCAAGGCCTTCGCCCTGCACCCGCTGGTCGACTCGGTCTCGGTCGCGCGCCGGCTCGTCGACGCGTACACGAAGGAACACCCCGGTCTCGGCTATCTGCGCGACTGACGGGACTGACGGGACTCACGGGACTGACTTGGCCGACCCTACCGACCGGACGGAACCGTCGGATAGCAGTGCGCGTCGACCCGCGGCAGTTCCAGCTCCGGCCGCCAGGAGCGCAGGACCGCCGCCGACGGCTCGAACAGCCGGGCCGGGATCCGTCCCGGCTCGAACCACTCCCACCGCCTGATCTTCTGCGGCTCGGTCACCCGGGCGGTGCCGGTCACCGCCTCGGCGAGGGCGGCGGCCGAGATCCGGGTGATGCCGCCCTTCCCGTCCATCAGGACGGCGAAGATGCGCACTTCCTCGGCCGGGGCCCGCAGCCCCGTCTCCTCCGCCAGCTCGCGTGAGGCGGCCTGCTCGAAGCTCTCCCCGGCGTCAACCTTGCCGCCGGGGAGCTCCCACCGTCCGTCGTGACCGAGCCCGAGCAGTACCCGGCCGTCCGGATCGGTGACGATCACGCCGACCCCGGTGATGCCGTTGGGGACGGGAAACGCGCGATCGGGGCGCTCCGCCGCGGCGGCCTGCGCTGACATGTGTCCTCCGAGGAAGTCCGGGCCGGTGGTCTCCGTGAGGATAATCGGCCCAACCCGGCGGACCACCCGCGCCCGCGGTCGGGGGGCGTGCGCTCACGGCGTCCGGAGCACCTCGTCCAGGTCGTACCGCACCGGTTCCTCCAGCTGGGTGTACGTACAGCCGGCCGGCTCGCGGTCCGGACGCCAGCGCCGGAACTGCGCCGTGTGCCGGAACCGGTCGCCCTCCATGTGGTCGTACGCCACCTCCACCACCCGTTCCGGCCGCAGCGGAATCCACGACAGGTCCTTCTTGCCGGACCAGCGGCTCGGCGCGCCGGGCAGCCGGGCGCTCTCGTGGGCGGCCTCCTCCGCCCAGGCGGCCCACGGGTGGCCCTCCGGATTCTCCATGCGCAGCGGCTCCAGCTCCGCCACCAGCTCCTGCCGCCGTTTCATCGGGAAGGCCGCGCAGACTCCGACGTGCTGCAGCCGGCCCGAGTCGTCGTGCAGGCCGAGGAGGAGCGAGCCGAGCACCGGGCCGCTCTTGTGGTAGCGATAGCCGGCGACCACGACATCCGCGGTCCGCTCGTGCTTGATCTTGTACATGAGCCGGGCGTCCGGCCGGTACGGGAGATCCAGCGGCTTGGCGATCACACCGTCGAGCCCCGCGCCCTCGAACCGCTCGAACCACTCCTCCGCGATCTTGATGTCGGTGGTGGCGGGCGCCAGATGGACGGGCGGGGAGGCCTCGGCCAGCGCGGCGGTCAGCGTGGCGCGGCGCAGCGACAGCGGCGCGTCCAGCAGCGCCTCGTCGCCGAGGGCCAGTAGATCGAAGGCGACGAAACTCGCCGGAGTCCGCTCGGCGAGCATCCTCACCCGGGAGTCCGCGGGGTGGATGCGCTCGGTCAGCCGGTCGAAGTCGAGCCGGCCCTCGTACGCGATGACGATCTCTCCGTCGACGACGCACCGGTCGGGCAGGTTCGCCCGCAACGCGGTGACCAGCTCGGGAAAGTATCGGGTGAGCGTTTTGCCGGTACGGCTGCCGATCTCGACCTCGGCACCGTCGCGGTGGACGATCGCACGGAAGCCGTCCCACTTGGCCTCGTAGTGCATTCCGGGCGGGATGCGGGCCACAGACTTGGCCAGCATCGGCTTCACAGGCGGCATCACCGGCAGATCCATGACTCGATTCTGCGGGGCGGACGCGCCGAATGCCCGGTATGCGCGGCCCGGCAGGTCGGCCTACCGTGGCCGACATGGGTACTGCGGTGGAGCTGGAGGCCGGCGAGCGGACCGTACGGCTGTCCAATCCGGACAAGGTGTACTTCCCCGAGCGCGGCTTCACCAAGCTGGACGTCGCCCGCTACTACCTCGCGGTCGGCGAGGGGATCACCCGCGCCCTGCGGGACCGCCCGACCACCCTGGAGCGTTACCCCGACGGGGTCGACGGTGAGTTCTTCTTCCAGAAGCGCGCGCCCAAGAACACGCCCGACTGGATCCCCACCGCCCGGATCGCCTTCCCCAGCGGCCGCTTCGCCGACGAGATCTGCCCCACCGAGGTGGCGGCCGTCGTGTGGGCCGCGCAGCTGGGCTGCCTCACCTTCCACCCGTGGCCGGTCCGCCGGGGCCGCGTCGACCACCCGGACGAGCTGCGGCTCGACCTCGACCCCCAGCCGGGCACCGACTACGCCGACGCGGTGGCGGTCGCCCATGAGCTGCGGGCCCTGCTCGACGAGCACGGGCTGCGGGGCTGGCCCAAGACCTCCGGCGGACGCGGGCTGCATGTCTTCGTCCCGATCGAGCCGGAGTGGACCTTCACCGATGTCCGCCGGTCGGCGATCGCCGTGGGCCGGGAACTGGAACGGCGGATGGCGGGCCGGGTCACCACCGCGTGGTGGAAGGAGGAGCGCGGCGAGAAGATCTTCGTCGACTACAACCAGACCGCCCGCGACCGCACCATCGCCTCCGCCTACTCGGTCCGCCCCAAGCCGCACGCGCCCGTGTCCGCGCCGCTGACCTGGGACGAGGTCGACGACGCCGAGCCCCGCGACTTCGACCTCGCCACGATGCCAGCCCGGTACGCCGAACTGGGCGACGTGCACGCGGACATGGACGACCACCGGTTCCGTCTCGACAGCCTGCTGGAGCTGGCCGACCGGCACGAGCAGGACCACGGCCTCGGCGACATGCCGTACCCGCCGGACTACCCCAAGATGCCGGGGGAGCCCAAGCGGGTACAGCCGAGCCGCGCGAAGAGCCCCGAGGGCCCTCCTACGAGTGCCTGATCACAGCTCCTTGATCCGGATGTTGCGGTACGAGATCACATCCGTGGTGCCGTGCACCTGGAGCCCGATGTAGCCGGCGGCGAAGCGCCGGCCGTCGGTGCCCGGGTCGTCGGCACGCGCCGGGACGAAGTCCTGACCGCCCACGTTGTCGAACTCGTTGATCAGCACCCCGTTGCGGTGGACCGAGTAGTGCTGGCCCACCACCCGGATCTCGTAGTCGTTCCAGGTGCCCTTGGGCGTGACGCCCGCACCGCCGAGGCCCACCCGGTCGAAGCCGTAGACCGAGCCGGTCTTGTACATGTCGCCGTCCGGCCGGTCGAGCACCTGCACCTCGTGGCCGTACTTGATGGCGACCCACTCCGGGCGCGGCTCCTCGGGATGGCCGTGCACCTGCGGGAAGCGGACGAAGACACCGCTGTTGGCGTGGCCCGGGCCCGGCGCGTCGTCCCGCCACTGGAGCCTCAGCGAGAAGTCCTCGTACGTCCGCTCCGGGAACCACAGCATGCCGAGGCCGCCCCGGGTGGTGCCGCTGGTCATCGAGCCGTCGGCGTTCAGTCCGAACGAACCGCCGCCCACATGGCTCCACTTGGCGAATGACTTCTGCGTACCGTCGAACAGGTCGCGGTAGCCGCCCGTCTGGCCCGGCTTGCCGATGCCGGACTGCCTGGCCGCCCGGTAGATCTTCCTGTGCTCGCGCTGGTCGACGACACCGTCCGCGAGCAGCTGGTCCAGCACCTGATCGACGTGCTTGAGGAAGAGGGCGTGGGAGGTCCAGTCCTTCTCGTCCTCGATCAGCTCGTTGATGGTGCACCTGCTGCGGGTGATGCGGCTCGGCACCCCGGTGTCGACCGTGCCCACGATGACCGTCAGCCGCTCGTCCCACTCCGGGCAGTGGGGCGCGGGGACGCCGCCGCCCTCCGCGACCGTGAACGCCGTCTGCCCCGCCACCGAGGTGTTGCCCGCCTTGTCGGTCGCCCGGTGGGCGAAGGTGTGCCGCCCGACGCGGTCGACGAGGACGGGTGCGGTGTACGCGAGGTAGGGCCCGCCGTCGAGCGAGTACTCGACCTTGTCCACGCCCGAACCGGTGTCGGACGCGGTGACCGTCACCTTGGCGCTGGTGACGTACGCGCCGTCGGAGTTGGTCTGCCCGCTGACCACCGCCGAGGTGACCGGCGGCGTCCTGTCCTCGGCGGGCTGGGCCACCACGGTGAACTCCACCGCCTTCTCGGCGGCCGCGTTGCCCGCCTTGTCGGTGGCCCGGTAGCGGACGCGGTGGGTCCCCGCCCCGTGGACCATCACCGGCCCGGTGTACGGCTGCCAGGCGCCCGAGCCGAGTGCGTACTCGATGGTGTTGACCCCGGACCCGGTGTCGGAGGCGGTCACGGTGACCGTCGCCATGTCCAGGTACTGGCCCTGCTCGTTCTTCTCGCCGCTGACGGTCGCCGAGGTCTCCGGCGGCGTCCTGTCGTCCGTCGGAGGCGCCACCACCCGGAAGTCGACGGCCTTCTCGGCGGCTGTGTTCCCCGCCTTGTCGGTGGCCCGGTAACGGACCTTGTGGGTGCCGACTTCGTGGACCATGACCGGCGCGGTGTACGGCTGCCAGGCGCCGTCCGTACCGACCGCGTACTCCACGGTGTCCACCCCCGAGCCGGCGTCGGTGGCCGACACGGTCACGGTCGCGTGCCCGACGTACGCGCCCTCGGCGTTCTTCTCGCCCTCCACCTTCGCGGAGGTCTCGGGCGCCGAGGTGTCCTCGCCGCCCTCGGTGACGGTGAGGATGCCCTGCATCTGGCCGTGGCCGGGGATCGTGCAGTGGTAGAGGTACCGGCCCGGGGTGAGGGTGACCTCGGCGGTGTGCCTTCCGCCCTGGTCGTCGTTGGGGTTGGCGAGGATGTTCAGCCGGACGTCGTTGTTGTACTCGGGGTCGGAGACGTCGAAGGTCAGGGTGTGCGGCATACCGGTGGTGTTGCCGGTCGCCCTGCTGTTCTCGAAGACGATGGTCGCCCTGCCGGCCACGGCCGTCGCCGGGAACGTGAGATAGCGGTCGATGGGGTCGCCCGCGGTCCAGGTGAGCACCTGGTCGGCGGCCGCCGGTGCCGGGTCGTCCGTACGGCCGTACGCAGCGGGCGAGTTCAGCCCCAGCAGCATCAGCAGAGCGGCCAGCAGGGCCGTCCAGAGGCGTGGGTTTCGCTGTTTCACTGCTCGTTCCACTGCTCCGCCTTCCTCGCGAGATCGGCGGCGGCCGGAGTCGGCTCGCCGCCCCGGTAGGTGACCCGCCACAGCGCCGACTTGGAGTCCGAGGTGAAGAAGCCGCGCCCGTAGTCCAGGACGTAGAGCGAGCCGTCCGGGGCGAACTTCCAGTCCATGAGGTTGCGGATACCGTTCGCACCGACCGGGACGATCTTCTTCAGGCTCTCCGCGTGCACCGGCAGGCCGCCCTTGCCGGCCGTCTTCGGGTCGGTCAGCACCGCGTGCCGAGGCTGGTCGCCGTCGTAGAAGTCACCGACGAACCACTTGCCGTCCCAGTAGGCCGGCCACTTGTCCGTGGACGCGCTCGCCGCGTCGAAACGGTAGACCGGGCCGTTCATCGCGGCCTGGCCGCCGCCCTTCAGCCACGGCAGCAGCAGTTTCTGCTCCGCGATCTTGTAGCTCGGGATGCCGGCCGCGTCGCGCGGGAAGTCCGGGGCGCCGCCCTGCGGGGAGTACCAGATGGTGTTGGGCGTGACGGGCGGCAGGTTCACCAGGCCGTCGTTGTGCGGCGACTCGTTCTTCGGCTTGGCGCAGTCGTACCAGCCGAGCGGCTTGCCCGGATCGGGCAGATTGCGGTCCCGGTACGGCTGGTTGTTGCCCATGCAGTACGGCCAGCCGTGGTTGCCCGGCCTGGTGATCGCCGCGAAGGTGTCGTACTTGGCCGGGCCCCAGGTGGTGCTGGGCGCGCCGGCGTCCGGGCCGACCCATCCCGCGTACAGGATGTCGGTCTTGGGGTCGACGGCGATCCGGGCCGGGTTGCGTACACCCATGACGTAGATCTCGCCGCGCGTCTTGCCGCCGCCCTCGTCCGGCTCCTTGCCGGTGAAGAGGTTGCCGTCCGGGAGGGTGTAGGTGCCGTCGGGCTCGGGGTGGATGCGCAGGATCTTGCCGTTGAGGTTGTTGGTGTTGCCGGAGGTGCGGCGGGCGTCGGCGAAGGAGACGCCCTTGTAGGCCGGCTCCGGGTTGTTGCCCGAGTAACCGTCGCTGAACCGGGAGGAGTTGTTGTCGCCGGTGGCGATGTAGAGGTTGCCCTTGGAGTCCCAGGCCATCCCGCCGCCCGCATGGCAGCAACTATGGATCTGCACCGGCCAGGTGAGCAGGACCTTCTCCGATGCGAGGTCGAGCCTGCCGCTCTCCGGGTCCAGGGTGAAACGGGAGACCCGCCGCTCGGCCATCCGCGTGTCGCGGTTGATCCGTGCGTGCGGGGTGTAGTGCAGGTACACCCAGCCGTTGATCCGGAACGCGGGGTCGAGCTCGATGCCGAGCAGTCCCTCCTCGTTCTTGACCAGCTCGTCGCCGCCGCCCTTGTTGCCGAAGACGGTGAGTTCTCCCGCGAGGGTGACCTTCCTGGTCTTCGGGTCGTAGACGTGGATCTGGCCCCGGCCCTTGCCGATGTCCGGGTTGTTCCAGTCCGTGACGACGGGCGCGCTGTTGTCGCCCCCGCCGCGGCCGATGTAGAGGACCCGGCCGTCCGGGGCGGTCACCAGCCCGTGCGGCTCGCCGATCTGGTCCGAGCGGCCGGGCTGGTTGGGCTGGGTGACGCGCTCGGCGGCGTAGTGGGCGCTGATGGTGGCCTTGCAGTCGGCGCGCACGAGCCGGGTCGTCCAGAGCAGCGCGCCGCGCAGGTGCTCGCGGAAGTCGGTCTCGGTGTACGCGTCGGCGGTGCCGCCCATGGCGGTGTAGAACGACCGCCCGCCGTCGTAGTCGCGGCACCAGGAGACGGGATGGTCCCAGCCGTTGGCGCCGGCGCCGGGCTGGTACGTGCTCTCGCGGACCCTGGCCACGGTGTGGACGTCACCGGACGGGTTCCGCTCCCAGTTCAGCCACTTGTCGGGCCGCTTCCACTGCGGCGGCAGGTCCTTGCCGGCCGGGTGCGTGCGGTCGCCGACCTCGACGGTCGCCCGCTGTACGTTCGCGGGCCCGCCCGGCGCGGGCCGGGCGCCGACCAGGCCGGTGAACCAGTCCGAGTACGGCTCGGTGCGGGCCGCGTCGTGGACGCCGAGGAAGCCGCCGCCGGCCTCCATGTACGCCTCGAGGCCGGCCTCCTGCTCGGGGTCGAGGACGTCGCCGCCGCCGGTGAGGAAGACGACGGCGTTGAACCTGCCCAGCCTGGGCCTGGTGAAGACGGAGGCGTCGTCGGTGGCTTCGACGCGGAACCGCTGGGCGGCGGGGCCCGTTTGGCCGATTCTCTCGATGGCCTCGATGCCGGCGTTGACGGCGGGCGATTCCGGGGCCGCCGAGGCGTGGAAGACGAGGACCCGTACATTCGCGCCACCGGGTGGCGACGGGAGAGACAACGTTGTCGAGGCGGTCGACGGTGCTGGTGGCTCCGGCGGCTCCGGATAGGGTCTGGCGGTCGCCTCGGTCCCGCCGAGGAGGGAGGCGGTCAGGATTCCGGCCACGAGGGCCACTGCTGCTCTGGACCGGTGATGCGCTCTGCGCTGCATGTGTTCACCCACCCAACTTTGGTCACTGCGACAGCGGATGAAGGTAGACCTCTTCGGCGAGCTCGCCAATGGGTATGGCCGGGATCCGACCAACTTTGTCCAGGCTGTGGATGAACGAAGGTTTCCCCGCTACGGTGTGGGCCGTCCCAGGGGTCTCATACCGTACGACTGTGGGGAGTTGAGCGTGGACCGACGGAGCCTCAACCGACGGAGCTTCAACCGGCGTCTCCTGGCGGGCGGCGCCGTGGCGGCGAGCGGTGTGACATCGTTGTCGCTCGCCGCCCCCGCGGCGAACTCGGCGGAGGGCGCGCCGAAGACGGCCCCGGCCGGCGGACAGGTCCGCCATATGCGGCTGTACGCCGAGAAGTTGGCGGGCGGGCAGATGGGCTATGGACTGGAGAAGGGCAAGGCGACCATTCCCGGCCCGCCGATCGAGCTGATCGAGGGCGACACCCTGCACATCGAGTTCGAGAACACCATGGACGTCCCCGTCAGCCTGCATGTCCACGGCGTGGACTACGACATCGCCAGCGACGGGACCAAGCTGAGCAGGAGCCATGTCGAGCCGGGCGGCACGCGTACGTACACCTGGCGCACCCACGCGCCCGGCAGGCGCAAGGACGGCACCTGGCGTGCGGGCAGCGCCGGTTACTGGCACTACCACGACCACGTCGTCGGCACGGACCACGGCACCGGCGGCATCCGCAAGGGCCTCTACGGGCCGGTGGTGGTGCGCAGGAAGGGCGACATCCTGCCGGACAAGCAGTTCACGATCGTCTTCAACGACATGACCATCAACAACAGACCGGGCCACCAGAGCCCCGACTTCACAGCGACCGTGGGCGACCGGGTGGAGATCGTGATGATCACGCACGGGGAGTACTACCACACCTTCCACATCCACGGGCATCGCTGGGCGGACAACCGAACCGGCCTGCTGGAGGGCCCGGACGACCCCAGCCGGGTCATCGACACCAAGATCACCGGCCCGGCGGACTCGTTCGGGTTCCAGGTCATCGCCGGCGAACACGTCGGCGCGGGGGCCTGGATGTACCACTGCCATGTGCAGAGCCACTCCGACATGGGTATGGCCGGCCTCTTCCTGGTCGCCAAGCCGGACGGCACGATCCCCGGCCACGAGCCGCACCACCCGCAGGGGCATGCGTCGCACTGACATTCGCCGTACGGGGGGCGGGGTGCGGCAGGATGGGCGCATGCCTCGTGCCCTTCGCCGCTTCCCGGCCCTGCTGTTGCCGCTCGCGCTCACGTTCGCGCTGACGGCGTGCGGCACCGAACCGTCGGCGGGTCCGTCCGGCGGTCCGCCCGCAGGGCCGTCTGCCGGAGCGTCCGCCGGACCGTCCGGCCGTCCGTCCGTCGACCGGGCGGAACTCGAGGCGCGGGCCAGGGCCATGCAGTCCGCCCCGGAACTGATCTATGTGACCGAAGTTCCCGGTTACGCGCTGGCGAAGCAGTCCGTCGGGGTGTCCGGACACGACGGGTTCCAGTCCACCTACGTCTCCCGGTCCGGAGGGATGATCACGCTGACCGTCGACCGGGGGACACCGGCCGCGGCAGGCTGCCCGCAGTGCGAGCGGGACGGCGAGCTCTGGTACCGGTCCTCGTCGGGAACGCACGAGTACGCGCGCGCCGTAGCCGGCGCCGAGGCCCGGCACGTGGTGCGGCTCAGCGCCGACGGCGCCCGGGTGGACCGCGCGACCCTGCGCCGCGCCGCGGAGGCGGCGCACGTGGCGGACGACGAGGAGCTGGACGCCGTACTCCCCGAAGGCACGGGTACGGACACGGGCGGGCAGCCGGTCGAGCGCGGCGACCTGCCCCCGGAGGGCGACGGGGCGCCGGACAACGAGGTCGGGGCGAGCGGCTGACCCGCAGTCAGGCGGTGTTCCGGGACTCCGCCGCCAGCCGCTGTTGCTCCTCCTCGACGATCCGGCGGGCGATCGAGCCGTCCGACACGTCCACGGCGTCCGGCGTGGCCTCGGCCACGTCGCTGCGCCGCGCGTAGGCGTCGAAGAGCCGGGTCTTCTCGCTCAGGATGTCGAGCATGCGCTCGTCCACGCTGTCCGGCGTGAGCAGCCGGTGCACCTGCACACTGCGGACCTGCCCCATCCGGTGCGCCCGGGCGACGGCCTGGTGCTCCATGGTCGGCTTCACCTGCGGTTCGCAGAGGATGACGACGGAGGCGGCCTGCATGTTGAGTCCCACTCCACCGGCCTGGATCTGGCTCAGCAGCACCGCGTGGCCGGGCGCCTTCGCGAACTCGTCGACGAGCTCCTGGCGGCGCGCGGCCGGCAGATCACCGGAGATCGGCCCGAACACCCCCGGACCCAGCGCTCCCTGGGCCGCCCTCAGCACATCGCGGAAGTACGAGAACACCACCACCTTGAGGCCGTTCGCCTCGGCCTCGACGACGAGTTCGCCCAGTCGCTGGAGCTTCGCAGACTTCTCCGGGCAGGCGTACGCGGCCCGGCGCATCGCCATGAAGTTCCCGGCCGCCACCGCATCCCGGTATGCGGCCAGGTCGTCGGCGCTGAACTCCTCCCACTCGTCCACCTGGACGAGGGCGGGCAGTTCGGTGAGCACGTCCTCCTGGTTGCGGCGGAGATAGGCCGGGGCGACCGACGTGCGAAAGGCCCGGGAGCCTGCGACGGCGTGTCTGCCCTCGACCTTCGGTACGAGCTGCGGCTGGACGTACCGGACCAGGCTGCGGAACTCCTCCACCCGGTTCTCCATGGGCGTACCCGTGAGGAACAGCACCCGCTCGGCCCGCTCGCTCCAGCCCGCGACGGCCTTCGAGCGCCGGGCGGCGGGGTTCTTCACGTAGTGGGCCTCATCGACGACGAGCATGCCGGTGGTGAGATCCGGCAGGTCAGCAGGGGCCGGCAGACCGTGCAGCGCGTCGAAGGTGGTAACCGCGACACCGCCGCGCTCGGTCCACTCGGCGAACGCCTCCCGGCGCTCCGGCCCGTGGACCGGGACGGCGCGTAGCGCACTCCGGCTCCTGATCTCCCGGGTCCAGTTGATCAGAACGCTCGCCGGACAGACGACCAGGAAGTGAGTCCGTCCGCGCGCCGCGAGATGGGCCAGCGAGGCGATGGCCTGGATGGTCTTGCCGAGTCCCATCTCGTCGCCGAGGATCACCCGCCGCTGTGCCAGCGCGAAGCGGGCACCGAACGCCTGGTAGCCGCGGAGCGAGACCCGGCGGTGCGTGTCGTCGAGCTGCTGGTCGCGGACGCGGTCGGCGATGTCGGAGGGCAGGAAGCCTTCGGAGGCCGCGCGGTCGGGCCCGCGTCCGGAGATTTCGGCGAGCAGGCTGTAGTACTCGGCGGAACGCAGCTCGAAGTCGACCCACGCCTCGACCTCCGAAGCCGGGCCCCGGAGCAGGTCGACCGACGCCTGGCGCAGGAGCAGCGGCACGTCCCGGTGCGCCGCCTCCGTGACGACGGCGCTGATTGCGGCGACCGCCGCCAGCGCCTGCTCGCGCTTCGCCCGCCCGCTGAGGGCCAGCCGCAGCCGGCCCCGGGCGGGGTGGGCGGCGGCGAGCAGCGGGGTGAGCTGCTGGTCGATCCGCTCGGCGGTGTCGCGTGCCCGCCGTGCGTCCGGCCCCGCCTCGATCAGTCGCTGCAGCGCGATGACCAGTCCGGTGGTCCGGGGCTCGGGGGCACTGACGTCGATACGGACGGCGACGGTCTCCCGCATGGCGCCCGCGATCTGGTTGGCGGCGGCGACGGCCTGCGCGGCGGTCTGCGCACCCACGCCGGGGATCTGCTGGAGCACATAGGGGTTGGCGGTGTGCACCTGCAGGACCGTCCGGTATCCGGCCTGCTCCACCGCGCCGAGGCGCAGCCTGCCCTCGGTGACGTCCTTGAGCCGGGAGAGCGGTATCGCCTTCAGTTCGCGCCGTACGAGCTCGTCGTGCAGCGGAGCGAGAGCCGTGCGTACCCCCTCGACGGCCTGCGTGTGATCGGCCAGCACGCTCCGCGCGCACGCGTGCAGTCGCTCCGCCTCGACGAGGAGGTCCCTGGCTTCCTTCCCGCTCGGCCTCCGGCCGCTCTCGGGCCCGCCACCTGTCATGACTTCCCCCCACGTGCACATCCCCGACCCGGCCCGTATGGTCCCACAACGCGGCTCTGGACCGGCGGGGACGGCGACGATTGCCGGGGGCCGCGGCGGTGATTACGGGAGTCTTACGGGAGGGCGCAGTGTGGTGCGTGCGCCGCCGCCGGCAGTGTTGGGTGGAGGCATGAAGCTCTTCACCCGCCGCACGCTGGTTCCCGCCTTCCTGGTGCTGGCCGTTGTCGCCGCCTTCGGGCTCTACCTCTTCCAGCCGTGGAAGTTGTTCACCAACACGACCGTCGAGGAGTCGCTGCCCACCGCGGTGCCCTCGGCGTCGGCCCCGGAGAAACCGGGCGCGGAGAAGCCGGGCGCGGCCACCGAGTCGCCGGCCGCCACCGCGCCGGAGGAGCTGGCGCGGGGCTCGTTCGTCTCTCACGACCACCCCACCAGCGGTACGGCCCGGACCGTCCGCCTCGCGGACGGCGCGCAGGTCCTGCGGTTCGAGGACCTGAAGACTGATGAGGGACCCGATGTGCGCGTCTACCTCTCCACGCGTTCGGCGCAGGAGGCCGAGGACGGCCTCGGGGACGGCGCGGTCCAGCTGGCCCATCTCAAGGGCAACCTGGGCAACCAGAACTACGTCGTGCCGGCCGGCACCGATCTGTCCGACTTCAAGAGCGCGGTGATCTGGTGCAAGCGCTTCTCGGTCTCCTTCGGGGCGGCGGACTTGGTGCCCGTACGAGGAGCATGACCCGGTCGAGCTGCCTGCGTGCCCCGCCTGCGTCCCGCCTGCCCCGAATTGTCAGTGGCCGGTGCGAGACTCACGATTGCAGCACAACGGGACCCATCGAAGGAGCGCGCTCATGCTCACCACCCGTTTCGTCACCGGTGCCCCCAACTGGATCGACCTCGGCACACCCGACCTCGACGGTGCCCACACCTTCTACGGCGGACTGTTCGGCTGGGAGTTCCTGTCCGCAGGGCCGGAAGCAGGCGGCTACGGCATGTTCCGGCTGGGCGACAAGGTCGTCGCCGGCGGAATGATCGTCCCGGAGGAGCAGGGCCCCTCGGCGTGGGGGCTGTACTTCCAGAGCGCGGACGCCGACGCGACCGCGGAGACGGTCGAGGAGGGCGGCGGAGAGGTCCTGTTCGAGCCGATGGACGTCTTCGACTTCGGCCGGATGGCCGTGTTCTCCGATCCCGCGGGGGTCTCGTTCGCCACCTGGCAGCCCAAGCACAGGAAGGGCCTGGACGCGGTCACCGACGAGAACACCCTGTGCTGGACCGAGCTGTACACCGCGGACCCGGCCGCAGCCACCGCCTTCTACGGCAGCGTGTTCGGCTGGCAGACCTCCGAGATGCCCTTCGCGGGCGGTGCGTACACCATGCTCAAGCCCGCGGGTGCCGCCGACGACGCGGCCTTCGGTGGCGTCGTGCCGCTCGACGCGGACCCGGCGGAGGCGGAGGCGGGGGCGTACTGGCTGCCGTACTTCGAGGTGGCCGACTGCGACGCGACGGTCGCCAAGGCGCAGGAACTCGGCGGGAAGGTCAGGATGCCGCCAGTGGACATGGAGGGCGCGGGCCGCTTCGCCAAGCTCGCGGACCCGTACGGTGCGCGCTTCGCGGTGATCAAGAGCGACTACCCCGAGAATTGACAGTCCCGGCGGCAGGGGAGAGGGCACGGGGCGAAGGCCGCCGAAACACGCGTTGACCGTTCGTTGACCGGACGTCAACCCGGCCGCGACACCATCGCCGCATGCTGATCAACACCACCGCCGATCGCGAACTCGCCTGGCAGGAGCAGGCGCTGTGCGCACAGACCGGGCCCGAGTTCTTCTTCCCCGAGCCGGGCAGCTCCACCCGCGAAGCCAAGCAGCTGTGCGCGGCCTGCGAGGGCAGAACCGCGTGCCTGGAGTACGCGCTCGCCCACGACGAACGGTTCGGAGTCTGGGGCGGCCTCTCCGAGCAGGAGCGACGCCGCCTGAGACGTACGCCCCGCTGACCGGGCGGCCCCCTGGCACGGAGCGCGAGGCGCGGTCATGCGAGGACCCCTCGGTGCGCGTCGCGCTCGTCGGGTGATCACGTCTGGTGCGCCTTGCCGCCGGTCACGAGGCCGGCCTGCTCGGCGAGGACGTCGTCCTCGGCGCTCCCCACCCACCCCTGAGCGGGTACGGATTCGGGCACGACACGTACGGGGAAGTGCCCCCCGACGGGAGAAATCACACCCCCGTACCGGGGATCGCCGGCGAACCAGATCAGATCGGGGTGCGCGTTCTGCTTCTGCTGCAGGAGCACGGGGAACGGGGTGACCCGCAGCAAGGGGGCGTAGTCCTCCCGAAACCGGATCTCGACGACGGTCGGGCTGGTGCTGGGGCGGCGGGGGTAGTGGCAGCCGTATGCCTGCCAGGGGTAGGAGCGCAGGATCTGCGCGATGCGTTGCGTACGGACCAGGGCCACGATCGTGGCCGCCAGGGCCGGTACGTGGAGGAACAATCCGGTGCAGGCCATTCCTACGAGGGTGTTCGCGGAAGGCCTCAGCAGGCCGAGCAGTGCGGTCGCCACAATCAAGGCCAGCACGACGCTCAGCCATGCTCGACGCTTGCGGACGAGGTGCTCAAAGCCTCGTGCAGTCGGCGGATGGTCCATCGCAGCCTTGATCAGAGGCGGTGACTCGGGCGTCATGCAAGTGCCTCCAGGATGCGCGAGGGGCGGCCGGCTGGTGGGGGTGAGGACGTCGCCTCGGGGTCGAGGAAGCGAATCGTGTGGGCAACGCCTTCGAGGATGTCGACGTAGGCATCCGCGTAGCGCAGGACCGGACTTGTGAGGTCGGCAACGGCGACGTGGGATCCACCGGGGTACGGCACCGCGAGCCGGGCTTGGAAGACACTGTTGGTGACCGGGCTGAGTCCCGCTTGCGCCAGAACTGTGGGCGGAGCCGTCATGGTCCCTGCCACGAGTGTGGCAGGGGCACCACAGGGCAGGTCGAGAACTCGACACTCGCTGGTGGACCACAGGGGCGAGCGAGCCAGGCTGACTCCGATTCGCGCGAGAGCCATTTGTGGGTGGCGTGACGCGGTCGCCTGGACTGCCAGCGAGAAGATCGATGTGCAGACGCCTGATTCACCGTCCGGATGGAAGCCGAGGGAGGTGAACTTGGTGGACTGGTTGTAGAGGGCGTTGACGAGGGACGCCAGTGAGCGCGCTTCGCCGAGTGCGCGATCGACAGCCGTCACGCCACCCAGCACAGGAGAGAGGGCTTCCGTGATGGTGCGGTCTAACCCTTGAAGGGCTGTGAGCCCGAAATCGTGGAAGCCCGGCGGCAGGCGGAACCAGATTGGTGGTGATTCCGGCTGTGGGAATGGCATGGTGATCCCTCGCTCTGATGTCTAGGGCCGGAGAGCGGCCCATGCGTGGGCAGCCTTTGCCACGTTGCTCGGGCCGTCGTCGATGATGTTCCGCGCGCCGTCGACAGCGGTGGCCGTATGGCTGTAGGTGTCGTTCTCGTCCAGAGATGTGAATCCACCGATAGCCGTGGCAGCCCCCGTGGCCGGCAGGCCGTATTTCGCCGTCTGCTGAACGCCCGAAGAGGCATGGCGCAGCGCCCAACCGGTAAGCGGATTGTCGATGTCCCGCAGCTCCTCCATGGCGGATTTGGAAGCGCCGGTGAACTCACGTGCGCCAGCGCGCGCAATGGCCGGCATCGCAGCGTCGGGGACAGCGGAGGCCGTTCTGGCTGCAGCGCAGCCCGCCTTGGCGCCTTGCGCCACTGCTGCAACTCCCGGCACCGCTCCCAAGGCGTCGCCGGTCAGCGTCACGGTGCTCTTCCAGAATTCGCTGCCGAACTCACCCTTCGTGAAGCCGCCCGTGAGTGACTTCCGGATCTTGGGATCGGAAGCATGGAGGACGAGAGCCGCGAGACTGGTTCCTGTTGCCACGATGAGCAGGGCCAGTCCGACAGGCGGGAACACCGCAGACAGAACGAGGCCTGCGAAGCCGGCAATGGCTGAGACGCCGGACAGAATGTCCGACAGATCCTCGACCATCCAGTCCACGAACTCGCTCAACGCCCCCGGCTCCCGCGGTGCCAGTCGGTCCGTCGCCTCGTTCAGGGCCTTCGCGATGCGCGACGCCTCCGCGCGGTGGGTTTCCTCCAGCTCTCGGGCGAGCTTGCGTACCGACTCCAGTGCCGCCCTCGCCCTCGTCACCGACGCCGTCGCCGCGTCGAGGGTCCGGGACGCCGCCGCCGCGGCCGACGGGTCCGGGGCTGTCAGGTCCGGGTGGGTGGCGGCCGTCGCGTGGGTGGACTCCGCCGTTGCCACCGCCGCCCGGTGCTCCTTCGCCTGCGCTTCGTACTTCCGCGCCAGCGCCTGGTAGCCCACCAGGTCCTCGTGCCACGCGTGCAGCTGCTTCGCCGCCTTGGACACCGAGCGGTGCGCGTTCCTCAGGTAGCGCGGCAGGTCGCCGTCGATCGCGTCGCGGAACGCGTCCGCCGCCTCGCCCTGCCAGTACGCGCTCTCGCCCAGCAGCCGGTCGATGAGCCGGTGCGCGGTGCCCAGGGAGGTCGCCGACGCGCTGAGTTTGGTGTGCAGCGCGCCGATCTCCGTCGCGCTGCCCGGCGCCGGGTTCCAGCCCAGGTGCGGGTAGACCGGCTCAGGCATCGGCGCCGGCCTTCCGGAACGCGTCCCGGATCGCCATCTCCAGCTGCGCGTAGCCCTCGTGGCTGAGCTTGATGCCGTCGTGCACCGTCTTCACGCGGTCGCCGAGCAGCTCCGCGCCGTACTTCCACCTGCGCTGGAAGCCGTCGCACGCCTCGTCGAGTTCCGGGGTGCCGAGCTGGTCCGACCGTACGTGTTTCAGTGCGCGACGCGCCTCGCTCAGCGAGGTGAGGGACTCCTCCAGCGCACGCGAGAAGCGGCCCAGCTGATCGATGGGCACCCGAAGATCGAGGTTCATGGCCGATCACCCTGGCAGATCATCGACCACAGGGGATAAATGCCGTCACTCGGACGGGTGGCGTGGATCAAGGAGTGCTGACGCGCCGATGTCCGGTTCCCCCCGGGCGGGAACCGGACATCAGGTCAACTCATACTCAGGGACTACGCGCCGGCGCGGGCCGCCTTGCGGGCCTGGCGGGCCGCCAGGCGCTCGTCGAACTTGCGCGCCTCCTCGTCCAGGCCGCCCATGAACAGACCCAGCTCCTCCTGCGCCTTCAGCCCCTCCGGGCCGAGCCCGTCGATCTCCAGGACCTTCAGGAAGCGCAGCACCGGCTGCAGCACGTCGTCGTGGTGGATCCGCATGTTGTAGATCCCGCCGATGGCCATCTGTGCGGCAGCGCGCTCGAACCCGGGCATGCCGTGTCCCGGCATCCGGAAGTTGACGACCACGTCGCGCACGGCCTGCATGGTCAGGTCGGGGGCGATCTCGAACGCCGCGCCCAGCAGGTTGCGGTAGAAGACCATGTGCAGGTTCTCGTCGGTCGCGATCCGCGCCAGCATCCGGTCGCAGACCGGGTCACCGGACTGGTGGCCGGTGTTGCGGTGCGAGATGCGGGTGGCGAGCTCCTGGAAGGCGACATACGCCACGGAGTGCAGCATCGAGTGGCGGTTGTCCGACTCGAAGCCCTCCGACATGTGCGCCATGCGGAACTGCTCCAGCTTGTCCGGGTCCACGGCACGCGAGGCGAGCAGGTAGTCGCGCATCACGATGCCGTGCCGGCCCTCCTCGGCGGTCCAGCGGTGCACCCAGGTGCCCCAGGCGCCGTCACGGCCGAAGAGGGTCGCGATCTCGTGGTGGTAGCTCGGCAGGTTGTCCTCGGTGAGGAGGTTCACCACCAGCGCGATGCGGCCGATGTCCGTGACCTTGGACTGACCGGGCTCCCAGGCTTCGCCGTCCTCGAAGAAGCCGGGGAAGTTGCGGCCGTCGGTCCAGGGCACGTACTCGTGCGGCATCCAGTCCTTGGTGACCTTCAGGTGGCGGTTGAGCTCCTTCTCCACCACCTCTTCCAGCGCGAACAGCAGTCGGGCGTCGGTCCACGCCTCCGAGCTGCCGAGGTGGGAGGAGGTGATCGTCACGGGTGCTCCAGGGGGGACGGGGAAATACTTACGGCTACGTAGGTTACGAGACCGTAGGTTAAGCCCCCGGTAAGGCGGATCCAAGCCCTCCCGTCGATATGTCCGTTAACCGTATGTTATGAGGGCAGGTCGCGGCCCCCGGAACGAGAGGTACGTCACGCCTCACCGGCGCCGTCGAGCTGCACCCAACGGGTGATGCCGACCGACTCCAGGAACGGCATGTCGTGGCTCGCCACGATCAGCGCACCCTCGTAAGCCTCCAGCGCCGCCGTCAGCTGGCGCGCGCTCGCCATGTCCAGGTTGTTCGTCGGCTCGTCCAGCATCAGCAGCTGCGGTGCGGGTTCCGCCAGCAGCAGCGCCGCGAGCGCCGCCCGGAAGCGTTCGCCGCCCGAGAGCGTCCCGGCCGGCTGATCGGCCCGGGCGCCCTTGAACAGGAACCGCGCCAGCCGCGTCCTGATCAGGTTGTTGGTGGCCGTGGGCGCGACTCTCGCCACGTTCTCCGCGACCGTCAGCCCGTCGTCCAGTACGTCCAGTCGCTGGGGCAGGAAACGCAGCGGCACATGGGCGACCGCCTCGCCCGCGACCGGGTCCAGCAGGCCCGCGATGGTCCGCAGCAGGGTCGTCTTGCCCGATCCGTTGCGTCCGACCAGCGCGATCCGCTCCGGCCCGTGGATCTCCAGCGCCCCGGGCACCCGTACGCCGTACGGCATGTGCAGCTCCCGCAGCGTGAGTACGCGCTGCCCCGGATGGACCTTCGTGTACGGCAGTTCGATACGGATCTCGTCGTCGTCCCGCACCGCCTCCACCGCCTCGTCGAGCCGCTCCCGGGCCTCCGTCAGTCTCTCGGTGTGCATGATGCGGTGTTTGCCCGCGGCGACCTGGGCCTGGCGTTTGCGTTCGCCCATGACGACCTTGGGCTCCCGCTTGTTGTCCCACATCTTCTGCCCGTACCGCTTGCGGCGCGCCAACTTCACCTGGGCGTCGGCCAGTTCCCGCTTCTGTCGCTGTACGTCGGCCTCGGCGACCCGCACCATGCGTTCGGCCGCCTCCTGCTCGACGGTCAGCGCCTCCTCGTACGCCGAGAGGTTGCCGCCGTACCACCGCACCTCGCCGTCGCGCAGATCGGCGATCTGGTCGACGCGCTCCAGCAGTTCGCGGTCGTGACTGACCACGACCATCACGCCGGACCACGCATCGACCGCGGCATACAGCCGCCGCCGGGCGCTCAGGTCGAGGTTGTTCGTCGGCTCGTCGAGCAGGAGTACGTCCGGCCGGCTCAGCAGCAGCGCGGCCAGCCGCAGCAGCACCGATTCGCCGCCCGACACCTCACCGATGGTCCGGTCCAGGCCGATCCGGCCGAGGCCGAGCTGGTCGAGAGTCGCGCGGGCGCGCTCCTCCACGTCCCAGTCGTCGCCCACCGCGGCGAAGTTCTCCTCGGTCGCCTCACCGGCCTCGATGGCGTGCAGTGCGGCGCGGGTACCGGCGATGCCCAGGGCGGCGTCCACCCGCAGCCCGGTGTCGAGCACCAGGTTCTGCGGGAGGTACCCGATCGTGCCGGCCACCTTGACCTGCCCCTCGGTGGGGCCGAGTTCACCGGTCAGGAGCTTCAACAGGGTGGACTTTCCCGAGCCGTTGAGGCCGATGAGCCCGGTGCGTCCGGGCCCGACGGCCAGCTGGAAGCCGTCGAACACGGTGGTTCCGTCGGGCCAGCCGAAGGAGAGGGACGAGCAGGTGATGAAGGAAGGGACGGTAGACATACGGGCCTCCGGGTCGCGTGGAAACGGCTACGGCAACGCGTGAGACACCGGGTCGGGTGACGACGGGGAGGGGGCAGCACAAAGGCCCCGGTCCGGGAAGACGGCTCAAGTGCCGAGGTCGCACGCGACACACGCGCACACCAGCGGTGCGCGAGGTGGTGTCTCAAGACCTCAGACGAGCAATGTCTTTCTCCGATTCAGCGGGAACAGGGCCGAGAACAACGGTATGCCCGGACCGTCACCCCTGCCAACCGATTTGTTTCAGCCGAGCAACTCCGCCAGGTCGTGGTCCATGTCCAGGAACAGATGCTCCCGCCCGGCCGGGACGAGGACGGCGGTCCGCTGCAGGAAGCTGCGCAGCTCCGAGGTCCTGATGTGCACGATCGCGGTGCCCTCGGCCGCGTGGAACTCGACGACCGTACGGTCGAAGCCGTACGGCCGCACCCGTACGTCACCCATGCCCGCCGGCGCGTCCACCCCGGTTTCGAGCAGCTCACGGGCGAACGCCCAGGACACCTCGATGCCTTCGAGCGTCGCCGGCGCCGGGAAGGCCATCCGCACGGCGAACGGGTCCTCCCGGTCGTAGCGCAGGGTCGCGGGGACACTCTGCACCTTCGGCTCGTTGGCGACCAGGCGGGCCTGCACGGCTTGCTCGATGACGGTGGACAAGGCCTGCTCCCTTGCGACGACTCGGTGGGTGGGGTCCGGAGGGATAGACGACGGAATCCGCGAATCCGTGCATGCGGTGGGTGCGTGAGCTGTGTCACCGCGCTCCTCGTCTCCTTCGTCTCTCCGTCCCCTTCGTCTCTCCCGTTTCACTCCCGCGTACCCGCGGATCGCCGGTCATCACCGGCGGGGGGCGGTGGGGACCGCACTCTGGACGGGTTCCTGAGCGTGGACTAGCTTCCCGCGCCATGAGGTCCATGGGGAAGACGAGACGAATGACGGCGCTGGGGATCTGCGGGGCGGCGCTCGCCGCGGCGTTGACGGTCCCGGCCCAGGTGTACGAACGGACGTGCGAGCGCCGGAGGCAGGCGGGATCGGGACCCCGGCTGGCAGCTGAAGGACGGCCGCGACCTGGACCGAGTCGTTCCTGAACACTGACCCCAGGACCTTCCACCCGTGATCTTGACCAGTGCTCCCCGTCTACGGGGGGGGTGTAGGCCATCCGAAATCAGCAGGTGTGGACCACCGCAGCATCACTCCGGGACGCTGCTGGTACGCTCACCACATCGTCGGGGACGACAACCAAGTCCTCAACACTCAGAGTGAGTCTCGTACTTGCTCCGGCGGCCGGGAGGGTCGTCGCCGGACGGGCATGACCCGTCAAACCTGCCGGCGCGAGCTAGGTGGGAATCTCCCGGATTCATCCAGGAGAGAACTTCAAGACTGCATCACCTTCTTCGACAGCTGGCACGGCCTGCCGCCGTCACCGGTGGACGGCAAGTACCGGATCCTGTCCACCGGTGACGGCGGCAGGACGTGGAAGGTGCTGCCGTATGACGGAATGCCGGCCGCCCAGCCGGGCGAAGCCGGCTTCGCGGCGAGCGGCCAGTGCCTGGTCAGCGCGGGCCCGAAGGACGTCTGGCTGGCCACCGGCGGTGGCGCCACCGCACGTGTCCTGCACTCCCCGGACCGCGGGCTGACCTGGTCCGCCGCCGAGTCGACCATCCCGGCCGGCGACCCGGCGAAGGGCGTCTTCGCGCTCGCCTTCCGCGACCGCGGCAACGGCCTCGCGGTCGGCGGCGACTACCGCACGGGCCAGGCGTCCCCGCAGGCCTCGGCGGTCAGCCGGGACGGCGGCCGCAGTTGGCAGCAGTCCACGACTCCGCCGCCCGCGTACCGCTCCGGTGTCACCTGGCTGCCGCACAGCTCGCGTGCCGCGCTGGCGGTCGGACCGACCGGCACCGACCTGACGCTGGACGCGGGCCGCAGCTGGCGCACGATCGACACGGGCTCGTACGACACGGTCGACTGCGCGCCGGACCACGGATGCTGGGCCTCGGGCGAGAAGGGCCGGATCGCCCGCCTGGAGCGGTGAGGTCCCGCCTGGAGCGCTGAGGGCCGCTCATCACCCCGACCGCCGTGCGCCCGGATCGCCCCGGCGACCGGCAACGGCGGCCCGGGCTGCGCGCCGCCGCGTGCCGGGCGCTGCTGGGGGGAGGGCGCTCGTAGGGTGACGTGCGTGACTCGTCGCGAGGGCGCAGTGAACGCGGGCGGTGGCCGGCGACCGGGCTATCCGGCCGCGGCAGGGGTGTTCGCCATCGGGATGGCCGGGACCACCCTGCCCACACCCTTGTACGGGCTCTACCAGGAACAGATCGGCTTCTCCGAGCTGATGGTGACCGTCGTTTTCGCCGTGTACGCCGTCGCGGTCATCACCGTGCTGCTGGTGGCGGGAAACTACTCCGACGAGATCGGCCGCAGACCGGTGATCCTGTGCGCCATGGCCTTGTCGGCCGCGAGTGCGGGCTGCTTCCTCCTGCAGAGCGGTCTGCCTCTGCTCTTCGCGGGGCGGCTGCTGTCCGGCTGCGCGGCCGCCCTGCTGAGCGGCGCGGCGACCGCGGCGGTCATCGAGCTGGCCGGTCCTGCGCAGAAGGCACGGGCCGGGTTCGCCGCCACCGCGGCGAACATGGGTGGTCTGGGCTGCGGGCCACTGCTCTCCGGCATCCTCGCCCAGTACACGCCCTGGCCGCTGATGCTGCCGTTCTGGGTCCACCTGGGGCTGGTCGCGGTGGCCTGCGGAATCACCTGGCTCCTGCCGGAGACCGTGGCGGAGCCGAAGCGATGGCCACCTCTGAAGCCGCAGGGAGTCACGGTGCCCCCGGAGGTGAAAGGTGTCTTCACACCCGCCTCGCTGGCGGCGTTCGCCGGCTTCGCGCTGCTCGGGCTGTTCACGGCGGTCGCGCCGGCCTTCGCCTCGCAGACCCTGGGTGTGCGCAACCTGGCTGTTTCGGGCGCGGTGGTGTTCTCCGTGTTCCTCGCCTCGACCGTCGGGCAATCCCTGACACAACGGATCGGCGCGCGCCTCGCGCTCCCCGTCGGCTGCGGCATCCTCATCGTGGGCCTGCTGCTGGTGGCGTCATCACTGATCGCCGAGTCCATGCCCCTGCTCGTCCTGGGCGCCCTGTGCGGCGGCGCCGGCCAGGGACTGGCCTTTCGCGCGGCGCTCACCCTGGTCAGCGGCGCGGCCCCGGCGCAGCACCGAGGCGGCACCATTTCGGCGTTCTTCGTCGTCGCCTACACCGGGATCTCGCTGCCGGTGGTCGGTGTCGGCGCCATGGCCACCTGGCTCGGGCTGCGCCAGGCCGGGCTGATCTTCACCGGCTGCGTGATGCTGCTGGCGGCAGGCGCGGGAACGTACGCCGCGCGCAGGCCGCCGCAATGAACCAGTCTCTGACCTCAGCTCACTGCGTACGGGGCTGCTCCCGGTAGGGGGCGAGGTCCCGGGCCGTCTTCGTGGGGACGAATTCCGTGATCCGGTACGCGCACACGCCGGCCACCGTGAAGGGGTCGGCCGCCGCGATCCTCTCGATCTGCGCGCGGTCGACTCCCGCGGCCAGGATCACCCCGCCGTCGCGCGGCACCTTGCGGCCCGAGGCGATGAAGACGCCGGCCGTGTACTGCGCGTCCAGCCAGGCGATGTGCGCCTCCATCTCGGCGTCGACGGCTTCGACGGGCGCGGTGTAGGTCAATTCCAGTACGAACATGATCGTCAGGTTACGGCAATCGAGGCCGTACCCTCTGACCCACCATGACAAGCGTACGAACCCCCGCCGACGAGGCCGAAGCGCGCGCGATGCAGGACGCGTTGCGCGCCCGCGTCATCCTGGACGAGCCCGGGCCGCGGCCCGGAACCGGCACGGTCACCGGTGTCGACGTCGCCTACGACGACGCACGTGACGTCGTCGCCGCGGGCGCCGTCGTGCTCGACGCGCGCAGTCTCGCCGTCGTCGAGGAGGCCACCGCCGTCGGCCGGGTCAGCTTCCCCTACGTACCGGGCCTGCTGGCGTTCCGTGAGATCCCGACCGTCCTCGCCGCCCTGGACGCCCTCACCGCCGACCCGGGGCTGGTGGTCTGCGACGGTTACGGCCGCGCCCATCCCCGCCGCTTCGGGCTGGCCAGCCATCTCGGCGTACTCACCGGACTGCCGACGATCGGCGTGGCGAAGAACCCGTTCACCTTCTCGTACGAGCAGCCGGGCCCCCGGCGCGGACACTGGGCGCCGCTGCTCGACGAGGCGGGAGAGGAGGTCGGCCGCGCTCTGCGCACCCAGGACCGGGTCAAACCGCTGTTCGTCTCCGTCGGCCACCGCGTCAGCCTCGACAACGCGTGCGCCCACACCCTGGAGCTGGCCCCGGCCTACCGCCTGCCGGAATCCACCCGCAGGGCCGACGCGCTGTGCCGGCGGGCCCTGCGCGAGGCGACCGGCTGAGTTCCGCGTGCGGCACCCGCCAGCGGCACCCGCGTGCCGCACCCGCGTGCCGCACCGAGTACGCGTCTGAGTACCGCATCTGAGTACCCGAGCGGATGCCGGCTTCCGGTCATGATCGGCAGGCTTGGCCGCATGACGACCTACCGAACGCACCGCGCCCCGAAAGCCGCCCCGCTCCACCCCGTCGAGCGGAGCGTCGTCGCGGCGCTGGTGGTCGCCGCGCTCGTCGGCATCGGCTGGCTCGGCTCGATGATCTACACCATCGCCGCCTGGTCGATGGACTGACGCCACCGGCCCGCCTCCACCGTCCCCTTCAGCGCGAGTCCGCCACCCGGAACCTGATCCCCGCCGACCGCAGCCGCGCCAGCAGCGCATCGCCCATCGCGTCGGCGGTCGTCACCTGGCCGGCCGTCTTCGGCAGCTCGTCGAGGGCGAGGCAGAGCGCGGACTCCGCGAGCATCTTCGCCGTCTCGCCGTAACCGGGGTCGCCGCCCGACACCTCGGTGAACACCCGTCGGCCACCGCCCTCGCCGACGAACCGCACCGTGAACCAGCTCCGGTCCCGGCGCTCCGCGTCGGGGCCCTCGCCCGGTGCGTAGCGGCTGCTCAACCAGTCGCGGGCGACGCGGAGTTGAGCGAGCGCGAAGGTCGCACCGACCACGGCCACACCGCCGAGGGCCACCGGCAGCCACTTCACGGACGCGTAGTGCCGGTAGCGGAAGTCCGGCCCGTACCGCTCCAGGGCGGCCGCCGAGCGGGCCACCACCTGCGCGTCGAGGGTCGGCAGCGGCAGCGCCCAGGTGCCCGTCTCCTTGCTGTGCCGCGGCGCGCCGAGCGGGGCCCGGGCCCGCCGTCCCACCAGCCGCGGCTCGTGCAGGCGCCGCTCCTTGGCGGCCCGCAGGGTCTGCCGGCCGCGTCCCATCACGTTGAGCGCGGACGCGAGCGTGCCGCCGGAGAAGACGGCGTTGGAGCGTACGAAACCGTCGATGCGCAGCGGTACGCCCTCGGGCAGCTGATGGACCGTGTAATAGACACCGAGATCGTGCGGGACCGAGTCGAAGCCGCAGGCGTGCACGATCCGCGCGCCCGTCTCGCGGGCCCGCGCGTCGTGCGCCAGGAACATCCGGTCGATGAACTCCGGCTCGCCCGACAGGTCCGCGTAGTCGGTCCCCGCCTCGGCGCACGCGGCGACCAGCTCCTCGCCGTACCAGAGGTACGGACCCACGGTGGTGGCCACCACCCGGGTGGATTCGGCCAGTTCGCGCAGGGCCGCCGAGTCCGACACATCGGCCTCGATCAGCGGCAGGTCCGCGCAGCGGGGGCTGATCGCGGTGAGCCGTTCGCGCAGCCGCTCCAGCTTCGCGCGGCTGCGGCCCGCGATCGCCCAGCGGCACTCCTGCGGCGCGTGCGCCGCGAGGTACTCCGCCGTCAGTACACCCACGAAGCCCGTCGCTCCGAAGAGCACGATGTCGTACGGGCGCGCCGCGCCGTCCTGTCGGTTCATCCCTGAGCCCTCCGCCGTTTCGCCCCGCGCCGCTGTCGGTGGCCGAGGCTAGCGTGGTCAGAACCGGCCGGTACTACCAGGGAGGATCCCATGGCTGCGGTGGCCAGGACAGTGGTGAGGAAATGGGAGAAGGTGCGGGAATTCACCCTCGGTCTGCCGGGCGCGGTGGAGGAGTTCCCGTGGGGTCCCGAGGACTGTGTGGCGAAGGTGAACAAGAAGATCTTCGTCTTCCTGGGTGACACCGAGGGCGACTACCCGCCGAGCGTCACCGTCAAGCTCAAGGACGAGGCGCTGCACGGCCACGCGATGGCCGCGCCGGGAGCGGTGCCCGCCGGGTACGGCCTGGGCAAGGCCGGCTGGGTGCAGATCCCGCTGGCCGAGAAGGGCGCGCCGTCCGCCGAGGTGCTCTGCGAGTGGGTCGAGGAGAGCTACCGGACCGTCGCCCCGAAGAAACTGGTGGCGGAGCTCGACGGACGCTGACCTCAAAAGAACTAAGCACTTGCTCACCCACAGGGCTTGTGCGGAGTGGAACACGTTCTTAGCATCATCGGTGTTACATCAGTGGTGTCACAGTGCTGGGGGCTTGATGGCAGCGACAGGGAACGGCCCACTGGCCGGAGTACGCGTGGTCGAACTGGCGGGCATCGGCCCCGGCCCGTTCGCCGCCATGCTCCTGGCCGACCTGGGCGCCGACGTCGTACGGGTCGACCGGCCCGGCGGCGCGGGGCTCGGCATCGATCCGGACCACGACCTCACCAACCGCAACAAGCGCTCGGTACTCATCGACCTCAAGGACGAGGGAGGCCCGGCCCAGGTCCTCGACCTCGTCGAACGCGCCGACATCCTCATCGAGGGATACCGGCCGGGCGTCGCCGAGCGCCTCGGCGTCGGGCCGGCCGACTGCCACGCCCGCAATCCGCGGCTCGTCTACGGGCGGATGACCGGCTGGGGCCAGGAAGGGCCGCTCGCCCCGCGCGCCGGGCACGACATCGCGTACATCGCCATCACCGGCACCCTCGGCATGATCGGCAAACCGGACGAGCCGCCCGCCGTGCCCGCGAACCTGGTGGGCGACTACGCCGGCGGTTCGCTGTACCTCGTCATCGGCGTCCTCGCCGCCCTCCAGCACGCCCGCTCGGACGGCGGTACGGGCCAGGTCGTCGACGCCGCCATCGTGGACGGCGCCGCCCATCTCGCCACGATGATCCACGGGATGATGGCGGCCGGCGGCTGGCAGGACCGGCGCGGTGCGAACCTGCTCGACGGCGGCTGCCCCTTCTACGGCACCTACGAGACCGCCGACGGCCAGTACATGGCCGTGGGGGCGCTGGAGCAGCAGTTCTACACCGAGTTCACCGAGCGGCTCGGCCTCGCGGACGACGCCCCCGCCCGCAAGGACTTCGCCCGCTGGGACGAGCTGCGCGACGCGGTGGCCGCCCGCTTCCGGGCCAGGACGCGAGCCGAGTGGACCACCGTCTTCGAGGACTCGGACGCCTGTGTGGCGCCCGTGCTGTCGTTGCGCGAGGCCCCCGCCCACCCGCATCTCGCGGCCCGCGGCACCTTCACCGACCACGGCGGAATCACCCAGCCGGCCCCCGCCCCACGGTTCTCCGCCACCCCGGGTGCGGTCACCCGGCCGCCCGCCCGGCCGGGGGCGGACACCGACGCGGTGGCACGCGACTGGGACGTTCCGAGCCTGACGAAGGGCGGCACGCACGCATGAAGCGCCAGATCTTCACCGCCGAGCACGAGGCGTTCCGCGAGAGCGTACGTACCTTCCTGAACAAGGAGGTCCTGCCCCACTACGAGCAGTGGGAGCGGGACGGCATCGTCAGCCGGGACGCCTGGCTCGCGGCGGGCCGGCAGGGGCTGCTCGGGATGGCCGTGCCGGAGGAGTACGGCGGCGGCGGCACCCCCGACTTCCGCTACAGCGCCGTACTCGCCGAGGAGTTCACCCGGGCCGGCGCCGCCGGGCTCGCCCTCGGCCTGCACAACGACATCATCGGTCCCTACCTGACGGGCCTGGCCACCGAGGAGCAGAAGCGGCGCTGGCTGCCCGGCTTCTGCACCGGCGAGATCATCACCGCCATCGCGATGACCGAGCCGGGCGCGGGCTCCGACCTCCAGGGCATCCGGACGACCGCCGAGGACCGCGGCGACCACTGGGTGCTGAACGGTTCCAAGACCTTCATCTCCAACGGCATCCTCGCCGACCTGGTGATCGTCGTGGCGAAGACGACGCCCGAGGGCGGTGCGAAGGGGCTCTCCCTCCTCGTCGTCGAGCGCGGAGCCGCCGGCTTCGAGCGCGGCCGCAACCTCGACAAGATCGGCCAGAAGTCGCAGGACACGGCCGAGCTGTTCTTCCACGACGTCACCGTGCCCAAGGAGAACCTGCTCGGTGAGCTGAACGGCGCGTTCATCCACCTGATGACCAATCTCGCGCAGGAGCGGATGGGCATCGCGGTCGCGGGCATCGCCGCCGCCGAGCACCTGCTGGAGATCACCACGCAGTACGTCAAGGAGCGGGAGGCCTTCGGGCGGCCGCTCTCCAAGCTTCAGCACATCCGGTTCGAGATAGCCGAGATGGCCACCGAGTGCGCCGTCACCCGGACGTTCCTCGACCGCTGCATCGTCGACCACGCGAACGGTGAACTCGACGCGGTCCACGCCTCGATGGCCAAGTGGTGGGCCACCGAACTGCAGAAGCGGGTCGCCGACCGGTGCCTCCAGCTCCACGGCGGCTACGGGTACATGACCGAGTACCGGGTCGCCAAGGCCTTCACCGACGGCCGTATCCAGACGATCTACGGCGGTACGACCGAGATCATGAAGGAGATCATCGGCCGCTCGCTGCTCGCCTGAGCCCCGCCCCACCCTCATCCGCATTGCGAAAGGCTGTTGTCTTGAGTACCGAAGCGTTTGTGTACGACGCGATCCGCACCCCGCGCGGCCGCGGAAAGGCCAATGGCGCCCTGCACGGCACCAAGCCGATCGACCTGGTGGTCGGGCTCATCCACGAGATCCGCCGCCGGTTCCCCGACCTCGACCCGGCCGCCGTCGACGACATCGTGCTCGGTGTCGTCGGCCCGGTCGGCGACCAGGGCTCCGACATCGCGCGGATCGCCGCGATCGCGGCCGGGCTGCCCGACACGGTCGCCGGCGTACAGGAGAACCGCTTCTGCGCCTCCGGTCTCGAAGCCGTCAACATGGCCGCGGCGAAGGTCCGTTCCGGCTGGGAGGACCTGGTCCTCGCGGGCGGCGTCGAGTCGATGTCGCGCGTGCCGATGGCCTCCGACGGCGGCGCCTGGTTCGCGGACCCGATGACCAACTACGACACCGGCTTCGTCCCGCAGGGCATCGGTGCCGACCTGATCGCCACCATCGAGGGTTTCTCGCGCCGCGACGTCGACGAGTACGCGGCGCTCTCCCAGGAACGGGCCGCCGCGGCCTGGAAGGACGGCCGCTTCGAGCGGTCCGTCGTCCCGGTCCTGGACCGCAACGGCCTGGTCGTCCTCGACCGCGACGAGCACATGCGCCCGGGCACGACCGCGGACTCGCTGGCCGCGCTCAAGCCCTCGTTCGCGACGATCGGCGACATGGGCGGCTTCGACGCCGTGGCCCTCCAGAAGTACCACTGGGTCGAGAAGATCGACCACGTCCACCACGCGGGCAACTCCTCCGGCATCGTGGACGGCGCGGCCCTGGTCGCCATCGGCTCGAAGGAGGTCGGCGAGCGCTACGGCCTGACCCCGCGGGCGCGGATCATCTCGGCCGCGGTCTCCGGCTCCGAGCCGACCATCATGCTGACCGGCCCCGCGCCCGCCACTCGTAAGGCACTGGCCAAGGCGGGCCTCACCATCGACGACATCGACCTGGTTGAGATCAACGAGGCCTTCGCGGGCGTCGTGCTGCGCTTCGCCCGGGACATGGGGCTCCCGCTCGACAAGATCAACGTCAACGGCGGCGCGATCGCCCTGGGCCACCCGCTCGGCGCGACCGGCGCGATGATCCTGGGCACCCTCATCGACGAACTGGAGCGCCAGGACAAGCGGTACGGCCTGGCCACGCTCTGCGTGGGCGGCGGCATGGGCATCGCCACCGTCATCGAGCGTCTCTGACCGTCCTTTCCCTTACGGAGTAGCCACACCATGAGCGAAACCCCCGCTGTGTCGACCATTCTCTGGGAACAGGACGAGACCGGCGTTGTCACCCTCGTCCTCGACGACCCCAACCAGTCCGCCAACACCATGAACCAGGCCTTCAAGGAGTCCATCGCGGCGATCGCCGACCGCGCGGAAGCCGAGAAGGACTCCATCCGCGGCATCATCTACACCTCCGCGAAGAAGACCTTCTTCGCGGGCGGCGACCTCAAGGACATGATCCGCCTCCGCCCCGGGGACGCCCAGCTCGCCTTCGACACCGGTACGGCCATCAAGAACTCCCTGCGCCGCATCGAGACCCTGGGCAAGCCGGTCGTCGCGGCCATCAACGGCGCGGCCCTGGGCGGCGGTTACGAGATCGCCCTCGCCTCCCACCACCGCATCGCCCTCGACGCCCCCGGCTCCAAGATCGGCCTCCCCGAGGTCACGCTCGGCCTGCTGCCGGCCGGCGGCGGCGTCACCCGTACCGTACGGCTGATGGGCATCGCGGACGCGCTGCTCAAGGTCCTGCTCCAGGGCACCCAGTACAACCCGCAGCGCGCCCTCGAGAACGGCCTGGTGCACGAGGTCGCCGCCACGCCCGAGGAGATGCTCGCCAAGGCACGCGCCTTCATCGACGCGAATCCCGAGTCCCAGCAGCCGTGGGACGTCAAGGGGTACAAGATCCCCGGCGGCACCCCGGCCAACCCGCGCTTTGCCGCCAACCTGCCGGCCTTCCCGGCCAACCTGAAGAAGCAGCTGAACGGCGCCCCCTACCCGGCCCCGCGCAACATCCTCGCCGCGGCCGTCGAGGGCTCCCAGGTCGACTTCGAGACGGCCCTGACCATCGAGGCCCGCTACTTCACCGAGCTGGTCACCGGCCAGACCGCGAAGAACATGATCCAGGCGTTCTTCTTCGACCTCCAGGCCGTCAACTCCGGTGCCAACCGGCCCCAGGGCATCGAACCGCGCCCGGTCCGCAAGGTCGCCGTCCTCGGCGCCGGGATGATGGGCGCGGGCATCGCGTACTCCTGCGCCCGGGCCGGTATCGAGGTCGTCCTCAAGGATGTCACGCTCGAAGCCGCCGAGAAGGGCAAGGCGTACTCCGAGAAGCTGCTCGACAAGGCGCTCTCCCGGGGCCGCACCACCGAGGCCAAGCGCGACGCGCTGCTTGCCCGGATCACCCCGGCCGCCGAGCCGCAGGACCTGGCCGGCTGTGACGCGGTGATCGAGGCGGTCTTCGAGGACACCGCGCTCAAGCACAAGGTGTTCCAGGAGATCCAGGACGTCATCGAGCCGGACGCGCTGCTCTGCTCGAACACCTCCACCCTCCCGATCACCGTCCTCGCCGAGGGCGTGTCGCGTCCCGCGGACTTCATCGGGCTGCACTTCTTCTCGCCCGTCGACAAGATGCCGCTCGTCGAGATCATCAAGGGCGAGCGGACCGGCGACGAGGCGCTGGCCCGCGCCTTCGACCTGGTCCGGCAGATCAACAAGACCCCGATCGTCGTCAACGACTCGCGCGGCTTCTTCACCTCGCGTGTCATCGGCCAGTTCATCAACGAGGGCGTGGCGATGGTCGGCGAGGGCATCGAGCCCGCCTCGGTCGAACAGGCGGCGGCGCAGGCCGGTTACCCGGCCAAGGTGCTCTCGCTGATGGACGAGCTGACACTCACCCTCCCGCGCAAGATCCGCAACGAGACGCGGCGCGCGGTCGAGGAGGCCGGCGGCACCTGGACCGGGCACCCGTCGGACGAGGTCATCGACCGGATGGTCGACGAGTTCGGGCGTACCGGCCGCAGCGGCGGGGCCGGCTTCTACGAGTACGGGGAGGACGGCAAGCGGGCCGGCCTCTGGCCGGGCCTGCGCGAGCACTTCGCCCGCCCGCGCGCGGAGATCCCGTTCGCCGACATGCAGGAGCGGATGCTCTTCTCCGAGGCGCTGGACACCGTCCGGTGCTTCGAGGAAGGCGTGCTCACCTCGGTCGCCGACGCCAACATCGGCTCGATCCTCGGCATCGGCTTCCCGGGCTGGACCGGCGGCGTGATCCAGTACATCAACGGGTACGAGGGCGGCCTGCCCGGCTTCGTGGCCCGCGCCCGCGAGCTCCAGGCGGCGTACGGGGACCGCTTCGCGCCCCCGGCGCTGCTGGTCGGGAAGGCCGAGCGGGGCGAGACGTTCAGCGACTGACCCGGCCCGTGCCGGTAACGCGGGCGGTGTTCACGGCGGTTCACTCCGCGGTGAACGCCGCCCGCAGTTCCTGCTTCAGCGACCGCTGGAACGCCGTCACCAGGGCCTGCACCACCAGGGGCTGCATATGGGCGGACAGCGACTTCATCGCCGCGACATGCTCCGGGTCCGACTCCCGCTCGCGGTAGGGCCCCCAGACCTCGTCCCGGAACAGCCGGGTCATCTCCTGCGCCACCGCGCGGGTGTGCTCCACCAGGACCGTGCGGGCCGCCAGGAGCGTCTCGGTCGCGATCGGCACGTCCAGCAGCTGTACGCCGAGCCGCAGCAGGCCGGGGTCCACCCGGAACGTGTCGGGCGCGGCCGCGCGCTCCAGGACGTTCATCGCCGCGAGCCGGTCGATGTCCTCCTCCGACAGGGCCCGCCCGGCCCGCCGCTCCAGCTCCGGCCGGGAGGAGTCCTCGGCCGAGTCGGGCGCCCAGGAAGCCACCAGAGCCCGGTGGATGGCCAGATCGTGGGCGCTCAGATCAGCCGGCAGCTGTTCCAGGTAGCGTTCGATCGCGGACAGCGTCATGCCCTGATGCTGAAGCTCCTCGATGAGGGCCAGCCGGGACAGATGCGCGGGACCGTAGTGGCCGACCCGGCGGGGACCGATCACCGGCGGCGGCAGCAGCCCGCGCGTGCTGTAGAACCGCACGGTGCGGACGGTCACCCCGGCCCGCGCGGCCAGCTCGTCGACCGTGAGCGTGGGCTCCTGCGCCGGAGTGGCCTGCGTGGTCATCGGCGGTGCCTCACTCTCTCTGCGCGTGGTTCAACAGTATTGCTGTCTCACCAACGATGTGAAACCTCCACGTCTCCGTCAGCCGAAATGGTGGGCCAGCGGCGCGTGCGGGTCCTGGTCGGTCGCGCCCTGCGGGGTGTGGTCGACATGGACCGTGGCGGCGGCCAGCCGCGGGACCGCGTGCAGCAGGGCGTGCTCGGCGGCCACCGCCAGCGTGTGGGCCTCGACGACCGTGAGCCCGGGGTCCACGACGATGGCCGCCTCGGCCCGCAGACTGTGCCCGAGCCAGCGCAGACGTACGGCGCCCACCGCCCGTACTCCCTCGACATGCCCGAGCGCGTGCTCCGCCTCGTCCACCAGGGCCGGGTCGACCGCGTCCATCAGCCGGTGCCACATCTCGCGCGCCGCGCCGCGCAGCACCAGCACGATCGCCCCGGTGATCGCCAGTCCGACCAGCGGGTCGACCACGCGCCAGCCGAGCGCCGCGCCGCCCGCGCCGAGCAGCACGGCGAGCGAGGTGAATCCGTCCGTGCGGGCGTGCAGACCGTCGGCGACCAGGGCCGCCGATCCGATCCGGCGGCCGGTACGGATACGGGCCCTGGCCACCCACTCGTTGCCGGCGAAGCCGACCAGGCCGGCCGCCGCGACCGCCGGGAGGTGGCTGACGTCCTGCGGCTCGATCAGCCGCCGCACGGCGGCGTACCCGGCGAACACGGCGGAGGCGGCGATGACGAGGACGACGAACACGCCCGCCAGATCCTCGGCCCGGCCGAAGCCATAGGTGTAGCGGCGGGTCGCCGCCCGCCGGCCCAGCAGGAAGGCCACGGCGAGCGGCAGCGCGGTGAACGCGTCGGTGGCGTTGTGGACGGTGTCGCCCAGCAGCGCGACCGAGCCGGACAGCGCGGCGATCACCGCCTGGACGACGGTGGTGGCGGCGAGCACACCGAACGAGAACCACAGGGTCCGCAGTCCCGCCGCCGATCCCTCCAGGGCGCTGTCGATCCGGTCGTGGGAGTGGTGATGGTGGTGTCCGTGGCCGTGACGGTGGTGTCCCTGACTCGTCATGAACACCACCGTGGCACACCAACTCCCCTGCAGCCAGCATCGAAAAGCGCCCGCTGACCAGGTGCGACAGCCTCGCAGCTACTGCCCGGACGCGACCACCGGATAGTGGTCGGACAGGTTGGTGTACGTGTAGCTCCTGCCCCAGCTGGTGACGGTCCAGGGCGCGCTCTGCTCCTTGATCACGTTGTTCGTCCAGCCCGCCGGCCGGGCGTGACCCGCGCGGTGCAGCACGTAATCCAGGTCCTCGCGCGGGTCGTCCGGGTAGCGCTCGGACGCGATCGAGTTGTCCTGGGTGTCGAAGGAGTACGGGTGCCCGGTCCGCGCGTCGGCGTCCGCCAGGCCGCCGTCGGCGAGCATCGTGGCGTACTCCGGGGTGCGCGAGTCGACGTTGAAGTCACCGGCGACCAGCACCTGCTCGCTCGCCGGGATGTTCTTCGCGTCCAGGAAGGCGTCCATGGCCCTGAACTGCCGGCTGCGCATCTGCGCCGCCTCGCCCGCGCGGCAGCCGGGGTCGGTGGACTGGGCGTGGGTGCCGACGACGTGCACCCTCGTGCCGTTCACGTTCAGCACGGCGTACACGAAGCCCTTGTTGGAGAACCAGTCGGCGCCGCACGCGTCCTTGTAGACGTACTGCTCCTTGCGCACGATCGGCCACTTGCTCAGCACGGTGACCCCACCGTCCTCGGGCGTGGTGGCCGAGTACGAGCCGCCGGTGGCGTCCCAGCCCGTCCTGCTGCGGCCCATCACCGGGGTCTGGTACGGGTACTGGGCCGAGGAGTTGCTCTTCAGCGCGTCGGAGGAGGAGTTGTCGAAGGCCTCCTGGATCACCACCACGTCGTGACCCTGGAAGAAGGAGGTGGCCGGGATCGCCTTCGCCCGGTGGTCCTGGCCCCAGTTGGGGTACAGGTTCTTGCTGAACAGGAAGGCGTTGTACGTCAGCACCTTCAGCCGGGGAGTCTCGGCGGCCGAGGCGTTGGGGGCCGTCGCGGTCGTCGCCAGGGTGGCGGCGGCCAGGACGGCGGCGAGGGCTGCGCCCTGGGTACGGCGAAGCGTGGGGAGCGGCACTGGGTCTCCTGGATCCTGTGGGGGAAACGGCGGCGCCGCACATCAAAGCAGCTGGGGTTACTTCCAGGTAACACCTGTGCACCAGGAATCTTGACGCGTGCGCACGCTCGGACCAACTCTCCAGCGCTCGTGCGGTAGTTCAGGCCGGCTGGCGGGTAAATCGACAATCATGGAGCTGCTTCCCCTGGACATCGGCCCGCTCAACCCGACCGTGCCGGAGCTGCTCGTCGGCCTGGTGCTGTTCGCGGCGTCCTTCGTCGTCCTGGCGAAGGTGCTGCTGCCGCGCATCGCGCGGGTCCTGGCGGAGCGCGAGGACGCGATCGACGGGGTGAGCGCGCGCGCCGCCGACCTGCGCGCTCAGGCGGCGCAGGTGCGCGCGGACAGGCTGGCCGAGATCGCCGCCGGCCGGCATGCCGCGGCCGCGATCCGCCACCGTGCCCAGGACGAAGGCATGGCTCTCATCGCCGAGGCCCGGGAGCAGGCGCTGCGCGAGCGCGACGCGATTGTCGCGGCCGGGCGGGCCGCGATCGCCGCCGAGCGAGCGGTCGCCGAGGCGGAACTGCACGCGTACGTGGGCGTCTGGGGCGCGGACCTGGCGACCCGCATCCTCGGCGAGCCCCTACCGGCGTCCCCGGCCGCCGAGGACCGACCGGCGGACGCCTGACCCGGACGCCGGCCGCAGCTCCCGGCCCCCTAGGGGCTGTCCGGCGGATCTTGGCCGGGGCCACGGCGTCTGGCACGGCACCTCGCTGCGTTGCCGAAATGCCCGAATAGCTCCGCTATTAGGGCACTCCGGCGCCTTGCGATGCACCGCACCAGACGCCGCGTCCTGTCCGGCCCAGATCCGCCGGACAGCCCCTAGGCAGCCCTGCTCGGTAAGCAGGTCGTCCCACGGATACATCCCATCCCGCCGTGCTCCCACTCGGCGGTGCACTCGTGCGTCGAAGGCCTGCCCTCCTGTCAAGACACGAGTATTCGAGGCATGATATGCGGCTCTTCGATCGGGCTTAGTGAGCCCTAGAACCTCACTGGGGAAACGTGAGGCTTCCCACCAGAGAGGAAACGTTCTCATGTCAATGTGCCGTATAACGACACGTAACGCAGCCTTGGCCGAACTCGACGAAATCTCCCTGGCGCGCTCGATCACAGAGCAGGTACGGCGAACAGGAAAGCATTTCCTGTCAGAGCAGATGCTTGTTCAGCTGTGGGACATCCGCAGCCGGCATGCCGCGAATCGCCCGCTTCTCGAAGCATTTCTCGACTGCATGCTGGACAAGTACGAGGGGCGTTACTGGAACCGGAGCTATCTCGCGCTGCCACTTCTGGAGCTCCTCTTGGACGACCGGCATGCCGCCCTGACTCCCGACCAGTTGTCCACTCTCCTCATATCCGACGTCATACGATTCGAGATCGAGACAGCCGGCGCGTCACACGAATCGCCGGGCCGGAGGCGGCCGGATCCGGCGACACTGCGCAAGCGACTACGCCATGCTCTGCGGTTCGTGGCCGGCCACCTCAGCACATCAGATGCCGATGACCTGCCGTTTCAGGCAGATCAGATGTCCGAGGCCCGACTGGAAGATCTCCTCGACTACTTGCCGAAGCCGTCGGCGACGGACGCCGGCCAGTGGTTCGACGTAACCGTCCAGCCGGTATACGTACTGCATGACGAATATTTCTTCATCCGCGCCCTTCAGGCCCATGAAATGGTATTCACCACGATCGCGACAGCAGTTCAGGAAGCGATCAAGGCATTGCGTAATGGGCTTCTCGAAGCCGGCGTGGAACGAGTGGATCATGCGACCTCCATGTTCGAACGCGCCGCAGCACTGTTCCGGATAGTCGCCACAATGCGGGCAGAGCAATTCTCCACATTTCGACAGTTCACCCAAGGTGCCAGCGCCATCCAGTCCGAACAGTACAAGCGGTTCGAGATTCTGTGCGGTCCTCCGCCCGTCCCGCGTCTGCAGTCAGCTGCCTTCACGAGTGTGCCAATCGTGCGTGCCGAGACGGAAGCCGGCCATGACAGTTTGACTCGTGCGTATCTCGGCATCCGCGGCGAGGACGGATTCAGTCAGGCGGAGTGGAACACTCTCGACGCAGCGCTCAGCAGGTTGGAAAGCAGGCATCAGCGCTGGAAATCAACCCATCGCAGGCTTGCCGTGCGCATGCTCGGTGATGCGCCCGGATCCGGTTATACCGCCGGCGTTCCGTACCTCACGAAAAGTTTGGAAAACCGCTTGTTCTGGCAGCTCGGCGGGGTCTGCTCGATGAGCTCGGGCACAGCAGCCGCTTGAACAGCTCGGACCGACCGAAAGAGACGAGGCCTCCTCGATGCCACAGAGCTGCTCCTACGACGGGCTCACCCCGAATGTGCTCCGCGCTCGCGCCACGATGAAGTGGAACACCCACGCCCCCGACGTCCTGCCGCTCTGGCTGGCGGAGATGGACTTCCCCACCGCGCCCGTGGTCCACGCGGCGATACGGGACGCGGTGGACCGTGAGGAGTTCGGCTACCCGAGGAACGACGCGGCGACCGGGCTGCCGGAAGCGGTCGCCGAGTGGTCGGCGAGGAGATACGACTGGCAGGTTGACCCCCAGCGGGTCCATGTGCTGGCGGACGTGGTCAAAGGGGTGGAGGTGGCTGTCGAGGAGTTCTCGTCGCCCGGCTCGCCGGTCGTGCTGCCGACACCCGCGTACACGCCCTTCTTCGAAGTGCTCAAGGTCCTCGGCCGGCCGATCGTCGAGGTCCCCATGGTGCTCGACGCCGGCAGACACGTCCTCGACCTCGACGGGATCGACCGGGCATTCGACTCCGGCGCCGAGATGCTGCTCCTGTGCCAGCCGCACAACCCGCTGGGCCGTCTGTTCAGCCGCGCCGAGCTGAGTGCCCTCTCCGAGGTGGTCGCCCGGCACGAAGCGTGCGTGACCTCCGACGAGATCCACGCCCCGCTCGCGTACGAGGCTGCCCATGTGCCGTATGCCTCCGTCTCGGCGGAGGCCGCCGGACACACCATCACCCTGGTCTCCCCGTCCAAGGCGTGGAACCTTCCGGGACTGAAATGCGCCCAGGCCATCACCAGCAACGACGCACACGAGGAGCGCTGGCGTCGGATCTCGCGGGTGAAGACCCACGGCGCATCGACCCTCGGCATCACCGCGAACCTCGCCGCCTACCGGTCGGGCGCCGCATGGCTCGACGCAACCCTGGCCCACCTCGACCACAACCGCAGACTCCTCGCGGAACTTCTGCACGAGTGGCTGCCGGAGGTGACGTACACCCTCCCCGAGGCCACGTACTTCGCGTGGCTCGACTTCGGGAGACTCGGACTGCCCGGGGAGCCGGCCGACTTCTTCCTGGCCAACGCCCGCGTGGCCCTGAGCGCGGGGCAGGCGTTCGGCGCCGATGGCGCCGGTTGCGCCCGGCTGAACTTCGCCACCACGACTCCGATCCTGGAGCAGGCGGTCGAGGCCATGACAGCCGCGCTTCGGAACCATCAGCGCGCGACGCTCAGAGTGCCGGCCCCTGCGTCAGTGGCGCTGACTACCGTGGTGGCCATGAACGATGCCGAGGACGTCCGCCGTATCGCCCTGTCTCTCCCTGACACGGTGGAGAAGGAAGCATGGAGCATGCCCACATTCCGCGTGGGCGGGAAGATGTACCTCACCATCCCCGACGACCAGACATCGTTCGCCGTCCGCTGCCCGAAAAGCGAGCGGACGGAGCTCATCGCCGCCGAGCCGGAGAAGTTCTGGGTGCCGCCGCACGAGGCGAGCTCGGCATGGGTCCGGGTCCGGCTCACCGCGCTGGAGGACCTGGACGAACTACGCGACATCGTGGTCGACTCCTGGCGACAGGCCGCACCGGACCGACTGGCCGAGCAATTCCCGCACCTGCGGCCGGGCACGGTACCCGGCGAATGAGCACCTCCGAGGGCGCAGGATCCCGCGGGGATCGCGCGGGCCGGGTACCTCGGCCAGCCGCTGCAGTAGGCCGGGCACTTCCGCTTCCTCCTGTTCAGCGAGGAGCCCTGCGCCGACCCGCACCGCCGGCACCCGCTGATCGCATACTGGAAGGGACATCCGGGGAGCCGAGGCATGCGTCAAGAGCCCGCGCCGCCCCCGCCCGGCGGCATCCTGTGGTACCTGGCCGGTGACATCCGTGCCCTGCTGATGCTGCCCGCCGCGCTCACCATGCAGGTCGCCCACCCGGCGGTCGGGGCGGGCGTCGACGAGTACTCCGTCTTCCGCACCGACCCGTGGGGGCGCGGCGAGCGGTCATTGCACTCAGTCCAGCTGTGGGTGTACGGCGGCGAGGCGGCCGCCCAGGAGGGGCGGCGGCTCAGGAGGCTGCACCGGACCATCCGCGGCACGGACGCGCACGGGCGCCGCTACCACGCGCTGGACCCGGCCTGCTACTCCTGGGTGCACGCCACCGGCTTTCCGGTGTACCGACACGCGGTGCGCTACCTCGTCCGCCCGCTCAGCGAGCGGGAGGAGCGGCAGCTGTACGCGGAGTGGCTCCAGGTCGGCCGCGTCCTCGGACTCCGCGACCGGGACATGCCGCAGACCGTCGAGGAGTTCTGGCCGTACTACCGCAAGGTCCTCGCGGACGAACTCGAAGCCACCGTGGTCGTGCGCGAACTCGTCGCCACCGACGCCCCGGTGCCGCCGCCGGACCGCGGACCGCTGCCGGTGCGGCTGCTGACGCGGGCGCTGTGGCCCGCACTGCTGCCCGCGTTCGTCCGCTTCCGCGCGTTCGTCACCCTCGGCTACATGCCCCCGGACGCCCGCGAGGCCATCGGGCTGGCCTGGAGCGATGCCCAGGAGCGCAGGCTCCGGAGGTTCAGCGGCGTTGTCCGGACGGTGGTGCCGGTGCTGCCGGAGCGGCTGCGCTATCTGCCGCCGGCCCGCGAGGCGCGGGCGCGCCAACGGCCGCGCGAACGACGCCACGGGCGGCACGCGGCGGCCCCTCGCTCGCACACGTAGCCCCAAAGGCCCTCTGTTGCCCAGGAGTTGACGGGAGTACCGTCCCCGCCCGTGGTGATACGTGCGCGGGGCACCCGCATCCAGTCGAGATCGTTCGTGGCAGCGGCCGTGGCCGCCCTGATGGCTGTGCTTCTCTCGCCGGCCGGCGTCGCCCAGGGCGCGCCCCGCGAGAGCCGGCCCGTCTACTCCTACGAGAACGCGATACGCGAGTCCGTGTGGGTGGACACGAGAATCGACGGCGACACGGACGGAAAGCCGGACCGGGTCGCCGTGGACATCGTCCGGCCGCGCGAACCCGCGCAGCACGGCCGCAAGATACCCGTGATCATGGACGCCAGCCCGTACTACGCATGCTGCGGGCGCGGCAACGAGAGCCAGAAGAAGACGTACGACGCGCAGGGCAACGTGGTCCAGGCGCCCCTGTTCTACGACAACTACTTCGTACCCCGCGGCTACGCGATGGTCATGGTCGACCTGGCCGGCACCAACCGCTCGGACGGCTGCGTCGACGTCGGCGGCCGCTCCGACGTCCAGTCCGCGAAGGCCGTCGTCGACTGGCTGAACGGCCGCGCCCGCGGCTACAGCACCCGCACCGGTGACAGCCGCGTCAAGGCCGGCTGGACGACCGGCAACGTCGGCATGATCGGTAAGAGTTACGACGGCACCGTCGCCAACGGCGTGGCCGCCACCGGCGTCGAGGGCCTGAAGACCATCGTCCCGATCGGCGCCATCTCCTCCTGGTACGACTACTACTTCGCCCAGGGCGCCCCGCTCTACGACAGCGGCCCCGACTGGCTCTCGAACTACGTCGAGAGCCCCGCGGCCCGCGCCCGCTGCGGCGCCGTGCAGCAGCGGCTCGTCGACGGGGCGCCGCGCTCCGGCGACTGGACCCGCTTGTGGAACGAGCGCGACCACGTCAAGGACGCCGACCGGGTGGAAGCCAGTGTGTTCCTCGTCCACGGCATGCAGGACCTCAACGTCCGCGCCAAGCACTTCGGCCAGTGGTGGGACGCCCTCGCCGACGAGGGCGTCGAGCGCAAGATCTGGCTCTCGCAGACCGGGCACGTCGACCCGTTCGACTTCCGCCGCGCCGAGTGGGTCTCGACCCTGCACCGCTGGTTCGACCACGAACTCCTCGGCTACGACAACGGTATCGACCGCGAGCCGATGGCCGACATTGAGCGCGCCCCCGGCCAGTGGTCCACCGACCGGGTCTGGCCGCCCCGCTCCACCGATGCCACCGAGGTCCGTCCGGCCAAGGGCGCTGCCGCGGGCGTCGGCACCCTGGGCCTGAAGCCCTCGGCCCCCGGCGCCACCGAAACGTTCACCGACGACCCGCGGTTGAGCGAGACCGACTGGGCCGCACGGATCGACGTGACCACACCCGGCAAGACCGGGTTCCTCACCCGCCCGCTCGCCAAGGACCTGCGGCTGTCCGGCTCCGGCACGGTGACCGTCACCGCCACCCCGTCCACCGCAACCGCCCACCTCTCCGCGGTCCTGGTGGACCTGGGCCCCGACACCATCCGCGACTACGCGGCCACGGGCGAAGGCATCAGCACCCTGCCCGAGCGCACCTGCTGGGGACCGAGCACCGCCGGTGACAGCTCCTGCTTCAAGGAGACGGCGGCGAAGACCGCGGCCGTCGACTACACGGTGTTCAGCCGCGGCTGGGCCGACCTCGGCAACCACGCCTCCGCCGGGAAGGGCCGCCCGCTCACTCCCGGCAAGGCGTACACGATCACCCTCGACCTGGCCGCCAGCGACCACGTCGTCCCCGCCGGACACCGGCTCGCCCTGATCATCGCCGGCACGGACGCGGGCCTCATCGACCCGCCGTCCACCCGCCCGACCGTCACCGTCGACCCGGCCCGCACCTCCGCGGACCTCCCGGTCGTCGGCGGCGCCGCGGCGTTCGCCCGCGCCACCTCGGGCCCCGCGCCCGAAGCCGCGCCCTTCGAGGCACGCCTCGACGGCGTGGCCGGCCCGGGCCGCATCCAGCGGGTGCCGGGCTCCTGACTAACAGGGGCCGCGCCGGAGCCCCCGGCGCGGCCCCGGCCCGTCCCCGACGGGCCCCGGCCCCGCGCGCCGCCCGTCCGTACATCCGAAGGCCGAGGAGGATCCGCCCATGAGCCGACGCGTCCGTACGTCCCTGCTCGCCGCAGCACTCGCCCTCCCGCTGCTGGCGGCTGCCCCCGGCCAGGGGAGCGGCGACCGGCCCCGGACCGGTTTCGAGGCGTCCAACGGCGCCCGCTGGACCACGCAGTCCGAGGAGCAGCACTTCCTCGCCACCGTCGACCGGGCGAGCGGACGGATGGCCGTCGACCGCATCGGGACGACCCGACAGGGCCGGCCGCTGCAGCTCGTACGGATCGGCGCGCCCCGCGCGGCGAACACCCTGCTGCTGATCTGTTCCCAGCACGGCGACGAGCCCTCGGGCCGGGAGGCATGTCTGAGCACCGTGCGCGATCTGGCGTACGCCGAGGACCCGTCCACCCTGCGCTTCCTCCAGCGCACCCGGGTCCTCGTCGTCCCCACAGCCAACCCCGACGGCCGGGCCGCGGACACCCGTGGCAACGCCGACTCCGTCGACATCAACCGCGACCACATCGCCCTGGCCACCGCCGAGGGCCGGGCGCTGGCCGCGGTCATCCGCGACCACCGGCCGGACACGGTCTACGACCTGCACGAGTACGGCTCCACCTCGCCGTACTACGACAAGGACGTGCTGGCCCTGTGGCCACGCAACCTCAACACCGCCGACGCCGTTCACGCGGAGGCGACGACGCTCTCGGAGGAGTACGTCCGCCCGGCGGCCGGGGCCGCCGGCCACAGCACCGGCATCTACGGCATCTGGACCGACCCCGCCACGGGCGAGCCGGTCCGTCAGGTCGCCGGCGACGGCCAGGAGCGCATCCTGCGCAACACCGCGGGGGTCAAACACGCCGTGGGCCTGCTCGTCGAGACCCGCGTCGACCCCCTCACTGCCGCCGAGAAGGCGGACCCGGCGCTCAACAACCGGCGCCGGGTGCACTCCCAACTCGCCGCGCTGGACGGTGCCGTCGCGTTCGTGTCCGCGCGCAGGACCCGGATCGAAGCGGCCACCCGGACGGCCCGCCTGGCCGGGTACGCCGACCACGGCCCGGTCGCCCTCGGCGGCGCCGACAACGACCCGGCGGAACCCGCCGAGGTCATCCAGGACCCGCCGTGCGGCTACCGGCTGACCGCCGCCCAGTACGCCCGGACGGGGGACGAACTCGCCCTGCACGGCGTCGCGGTCCGGCGCGAGGGCACCGGAGCGTACGTACCCCTGAGGCAGCCGCTGCGCGCCCTCGTCCCGCTGCTCCTCGACGAGCGGGCGAAGTACCACCTCACGGACGGGCAGCCCGACACCGCCTGCTGAACCGGCCGGATGCGGGGCACATGTGGTAGGGCGTAGCGGGAGCGAGTCCCGACTCGGCGAACCCCTGGGAAAGGTGCCACTGTGCCACTTGAGTCAGATAGTCCGACGGCGGGTAGTCCGACGGCGGGTAGTCCGACAGCGGGCCGGGGCTCCCGGACCGACCGGGTCGTGTTCGGTGTCACGGCCGCGCTCACACTGGCGTTCGTGCTGTGGGGTGCCCTCGCCACCGACTCGCTCGAAAGCGTCTCCGACACGCTCCTGGGCGGCCTGATTCACAACGGCGGCTGGGCCTTCATGCTGGCCGCCTCCGGCTTCGTCGTCTTCGCGTTGTGGCTCGCCGTCAGCCGCTACGGGAAGATCAGCCTGGGCCGGGAGGGGGAGGGGCCGGAGTTCCGTACCGTGTCGTGGGTCGCGATGATGTTCAGCGCGGGCATGGGCATCGGGCTGATGTTCTACGGAGTGAGCGAGCCGCTGTCGCACTTCGACACGGCGCCACCGGGCACCAGCCCCGCCGACGACGCCGAGGCCATGCAGACGGCCATGGCGACCACCCTCTTCCACTGGACGCTGCACCCGTGGGCCATCTACGCGGTGGTCGGACTCGCCATCGCGTACAGCACGTTCCGGCGCCGCCGGCGACAGACCATCAGCGCCGTGTTCGAACCGCTCATCGGCAAGAAGCACGCCCGCGGCGCGGCGGGCCGGTTCATCGACATCCTGGCCATCTTCGCCACGCTGTTCGGCTCCGCCGCCTCGCTCGGCCTGGGCACGCTCCAGATCGGCAGCGGCCTGCGTGAAGTGGGCTGGCTGGAGACGGTCGGAACCGGGCTGCTCGTCACCATCATCGCCGTACTCACCGTGGCCTTCGTCGTCTCCGCCGTCTCCGGGGTGGAGCGGGGCATCCAGTGGCTGTCGAACATCAACATGGTGCTGGCGCTGGTCCTGACCGCGTTCGTCTTCGTCGCCGGTCCGACCATCATCGTCCTGGACCTGCTGCCCACCTCGCTCGGCGCGTACATCGGCGACCTGCCGCAGCTCGCCGGGCGTACGGAGGCGACGGGCGGCGAGGACGTGGCGGAGTGGCTGGGCAACTGGACGGTCTTCTACTGGGCCTGGTGGATCTCGTGGACGCCGTTCGTCGGCATGTTCATCGCCAGGATCAGCCGGGGCCGGACGATCAGGCAGTTCGTCGGCGGCGTGATCCTGGTGCCGAGCACGGTCAGCCTGCTGTGGTTCGCGGTCTTCGGCGGTACGGCGATGAAGCTGAAGGAGGGCGGCCGGCTCGGGGCCGAGACGACGCCCGAGGGCCAGCTCTTCGGGGTGCTCCAGGAGTTCCCCATCGCCACTGTGATGAGCCTCCTGGTGATGATCCTGGTGGGCATCTTCTTCGTCTCGGGCGCCGACGCGGCGTCCATCGTGATGGGCACGCTCTCCCAGAAGGGCACCTTCGAGCCGTCCCGGCTCGTGGTCGTCTTCTGGGGCTGCGTGACGGGAGCGGTCGCGGCGATCATGCTGCTCATCGGGAACGGCAAGGGCGACGCACTCGCCGGACTGCAGAACCTGACGATTCTGGTGGCGGCGCCCTTCACGCTGGTGATGGTCGGCATGTGCGTCGCACTGATGCGGGACCTGCGCAAGGACCCGCTGATCGTGCGCGAGGAGAGGGGTGACGCGGCCGTCGCGAAGGCGGTGATCGCGGGACACGAGGAGTACGACGGCGACTTCGAACTCCGCATCGGCCCGGGCACGGGTGACACGGAAACCGGCCAGGACACGGGCCCCGGCCCGAGCCCGGAGGGCGACCCGGCCGGCAAGCGCTGAGCCGAGGTCCTGAGCCTACGCGCGGGTGAGCCGGGCCGCCTCGCGTGCGCAGCCCCAGGCGACGGTGATGCCCGCGCCCCCGTGGCCGTAGTTGTGCACGCACAGCGCACCCGACGGGAGCCGTTCCGTCTCCAGCCGCACCCCACCGTCCCGGGCCGGCCGCAGGCCCACCCGGTGACCGATGACCTTCGCGCCGGCCAGTTCCGGGCGGATCCGCGCACACCGCTCGACGATCGCGCGGGCGGTCGGGGGGTCGGGCTCGCGGTCCCAGGAGTCCTCCTCGGCGGTGCCGCCGAGGACCACCCCGTACGGCTGCGGGAAGAGGTACGCCGTTTCGGCGGAGGCATGGTCCGCCGCCACGAACCACTCCTCGATCCCCGGGTTCTCGACGATCACCAGCTGGCCGCGCACCGGCCGGACCCGGGGGTCCGGCACCAGCTCCCGGGCGCCGATCCCGGAGCAGTTGACCACCACGGGCCCGGCCTCGCCGAGGTGGCGGACCTCGCGTCGCTCCACCACCCCGCCCGCCGCCTCCAGCCGTCCGCGCAGGTACCGGAGATGGGCGGGCATGTCGATCAACGGGATACGGGCGCGCAGCCCGTACGCGTACCCGGCCGGGAGCTCATCGGCCCGCGCGTCGCGCAGCCCCGGCACCTCGGCGCTCCACGGCCCCAGCCCGGCCATCGCCGTGTCCGCCATGAACCCCGGCACCAGGCGTACGCCGGTCTCCTCCGGCCGCCGCGCCAGCTCCGTGTACACCCGCAGCGACGCGAGCGACCAGACGCCGGCCGGCTCCTCGGGCTGGATGCGGTACGGCCACCACAGCGCGCCGGCCACCGCCGAGACCGTTTCCGTACCGGTCTCCCGGGCCCACACCCGTACCCGGCGGCCGTCCTCCGCGAGCACGATCGCCGTGGTCAGCCCGATGACCCCGGCTCCCACCACCACTACGTCGTCGGTCATGCCCGGACGGTACCGCGCCCCAGCGGCATCAGCCGGGCGGAATGTGTGGCGGGATGAGGTGCTCACATCCCGCGCCGGCTGGGGATACTCAGGACATGTCAGCCGAGTACGCGACTTTCGCACTGGCTCCCGCCGTACGCGCCGGCGGTGTGCTCGCCGACGGCTCGTACCAAGCGCACCGGGATTTCCTGGACTTCGTGGTGAACGGCAGGCCGCTGCTGTTCCAGCTCTCCGACCTCGACGCGGTCTCGCCGCTCGCCTCCGACGTCCCGCCCGCGATCTTCACCGCCCATGTCCGGGCGCTGCTGCTGGAGGCGGACGCGCCGCTGGACGGCGGGCGTTACCTCATCTACGGCTGCCCCGAGTGCGAAGGTCTCGAATGCGGGGCCGTCACCGCCGCCATCGAGCGCGGCGGGCCGGACGGACAGGACTTCGTCTGGCGGGACTTCGCGTGGCAGACGGACGAGACGGCCGACCTGGAGCGCAACGGCTACCACGGCATCGGTCCGTTCCGTTTCCGCGGCGGACCGTACCGGCAGGAACTGGAGAGGCTGCTGACGGACGGCGACCGCGCCGCCCCGGCCGCGCGCCGGGTGCTGCTGATCGGCGCCCGCGTCGCCGTGCTCGCCAAGCTCGCCGCGGCCCTGCGCACCATCGGCATCGGCGCCGAGATCACCCGCGACGCCGCCGCGGTTCCCGCCGACGAACTGCGCACGTACGGTGCGGTGGCCTTCGGCCGGGCCGTGAGCGAGCGGGAACGCGCCGCCGTGCGGGCCGCCTTCAGCGCGGCCGGCGTTGATGTCGCGTACGTCGACGGGCTCGCCCCGATCATCCCGCTGCTCGTCGCGCAGATCGAACACGCCCTGGACCGCAGCCCGTTGGACCGACGGCGTCTGACCGGCCTGGTCGTCACGGACGGCGAGGCGGGTGTGGAGGTGACGTCCGGCTGCCGGGTGCAGCTGATCGCGTACCGTCTCGACCGGCTGTACCGGATACATGTCGAGGAGCTGTTCGACGGCAGCTTGGCACCCGGCACCCACCGGATCCCGCTGGACGGGCGGGCCACGAGGGGCGAGTCCTTCATCGTGGCGCGCACCACGGGCAGCGTGCTGGTCGCGCCGATGGTGCGCTGAGCCGTGTATGCGCCGAGCCCGGGGTGCGCCGAGCCCGGCGGCGGCCGGCTCCACCGGGGCCGCCGCCGGGCTGTGGGGGCCGGGGTGAACGCCGATTAGGATCGGTCTCCTCATGACTGCAACCCTCGTCGCCAAGGACCTCGCCGCCGGCCACGGCGAACGCTCGCTCTTCTCCGGGCTCGACCTCGTCGTCGCGCCCGGTGACGTCATCGGCCTCGTCGGCGTCAACGGCGCGGGCAAATCCACCCTGCTGCGGCTCCTGGCGGGCCTCGACACCCCCGAGGACGGCGAGCTGCGCCTCTCCCCGCCCTCGGCCGCCGTCGGGCACCTCCCGCAGGAGCCGGAGCGGCGGGCGGCGGAGTCGGTACGGGACTTCCTGGCCCGCCGCACCGGGGTCGCCGCCGCGCAGCTCGCGCTCGACGAGGCCACCCAGGCCCTCGTCGACGGCGCGCCGGGCGCCGACGACGCGTACGCCACCAGCCTGGACCGCTGGCTCCACCTCGGCGGCGCGGATCTCGACGAGCGGGCGGAGGAGGTCGCGGCCTCGCTGGGCCTCACCATCGGCCTGGACCTCCCGATGACGGCGCTCTCCGGCGGGCAGGCGGCCCGCGCGGGGCTTGCCTCGCTGCTGCTCTCCCGCTACGACGTCTTCCTGCTGGACGAGCCCACGAACGACCTGGATCTCGACGGGCTCGACCGGCTCGAAACCTTCGTGAAGGGCCTGCGGGCCGGCACGGTCGTGATCAGCCACGACCGCGAGTTCCTGACCCGGACGGTCACCAAGGTGCTGGAACTCGACCTCGCGCAGCAGCGGATCAACCTGTACGGCGGCGGGTACGCGGCGTACCTGGAGGAGCGGGAGACGGCGCGCCGCCACGCGCGCGAGTCGTACGAGGAGTACGCGGACAAGAAGGACGCCCTGGAGGGGCGCGCGCAGATGCAGCGCTCCTGGATGGACAAGGGCGTCAAGAACGCCCGCCGGAAGGCGGGCGACAACGACAAGCTCGGGCGCAAGTTCCGCAGCGAGGCCAGCGAGAAGCAGGCGTCCAAGGCGCGCCAGACACAGCGGATGATCGAGCGGCTCGACGTGGTCGATGAGCCGCGCAAGGAGTGGGAACTCCGGATGGAGATCGCGGCCGCCCCGCGCTCGGGCTCGGTCGTCGCGACCCTGCGCGACGCGGAGGTCCGCCGCGGCGGCTTCACCTTCGGTCCCGCGACGTTGCAGATCGACTGGGCGGACCGGGTCGCGATCACCGGAGCCAACGGCTCCGGCAAGTCGACCCTGCTGGCCGCGCTGCTCGGCCGCCTCCCGCTGGACGCGGGGCACGCCACGCTCGGCTCCGGCGTCGTGGTCGGCGAGGTCGACCAGGCGCGCGGACTGTTTCTGGGCGAGGAACCGCTGCTGGACGCGTTCTGCGCGGCGGTGCCGGACACGGAGCCGGCCGAGGTCCGCACCCTGCTGGCGAAGTTCGGCCTGCGGGCGGCGCACGTGCTGCGCCCGGCCGCGACCCTGTCCCCGGGCGAACGCACCCGCGCGGCGCTCGCGCTGCTCCAGGGGCGGGGGGTGAACCTGCTGGTCCTCGACGAACCGACGAACCACCTGGACCTGCCGGCGATCGAACAGCTGGAGTCGGCGCTCGCCGACTACGAGGGAACGCTCCTCCTGGTCACCCACGACCGCCGCATGCTCGACGCCGTACGGACGACCCGCCGCCTGGTGGTGGCCGACGGCAAGGTCGCCGAGGCCTGAGCCCAAGCGCCGGCCCCGCCCCCCGTCAGACGTCCGCCCCGGCGTCAGACGTCCGCCGACGCCGGGGCCCTGCGGGTGCGTGCCATCTTCCCGGCGACCACCGTGCGCGGCAGATGCCGGGCCGCCAGGGCGTACACCTTGTAGCGCCAGCCGGTGATGCTCACGGGCCGGCCCAGCTGCAGGTCCTTCAGCGCCTGGGTCACCACCGCGTCGGCCTCCAGCCATGCCGATGCGGGCAAGGCGCTCACATCCATCCCGGCCCGGTCCTGGAACTCCGTACGGGTGAAGCCGGGGCACACGGCGAGGACCCTGACCCCGTACGGAGCGAGGTCGACGCGAAGGGATTCGCTGAAAGCCGTGATCCAGGCCTTGGCGGCGCCGTAGGTTCCGGTGGGCAGCAGTCCGGCGATGGAGGACAGGTTCAGTACGGCTCCCCTCCGGCGGGCCCGCATGCCGGGAATCGCCGCGTGGGTGAGCCTGAGCGGCACCCGGACCAGGAGGTCCAGCATCCGCTCCTCGTCCTCCAGCGGGCTGTACGGAAAGGGGGCGGCCAGACCGAACCCCGCGTTGTTCACCAGGACGTCCACGGGCCGGTCCGCGTCGCCGAGGCGGCTCTCGACCGCACGGCAGGCGGCGGGATCGAGCAGATCGGCCACGAGCACCTCGACGGACACGCCGAACTCCGCCCGCAGGGCTGCGGCGGACCCCTCCAGGCGCTCCTTGTCGCGGGCGACGAGCACAAGGTGGCAGCCCTTGGCCGCGAAGCGGCGGGTGAACGCCGCGCCGAGGCCCGCGCTGGCACCGGTGATCAGAACGGTGGTCACGACGACATCGCCTTCTCTTCGGCAACCGGGCACAGGCAGTGCCGGTACGCCATGACTACCGATCTTGTGCTCGAACTGGCAAGGCCGGACAGGCCCCAGGGGTCCGATCAAGCCATCAGCCGCGGCGGCGTCCCTCGGGGCCACCCGTCAGACCGGCCCGCCGCAGAGCGTCCGCCATCGCGCTGTTGGCCGGCGGTGGCGCGGCCGCCTCGCGCCGGTTGCCGCCGCCCCGGCTCGTGCCGCCTCCGCCGGTGCCGCCCCGCTGCTGCGGCGGGCGGCCGCCGCGGCGCTCGCGGGACGCCGGGGCGGGGGCGCCCGCCTCGTCCTCCAGGCGCAGCGTCAACGAGATCCGCTTGCGCGGAATGTCGACATCCAGCACCTTCACCCGCACGATGTCGCCCGGCTTCACCACGTCCCGCGGGTCCTTGACGAACGTCTTCGACATCGCCGAGACATGGACCAGCCCGTCCTGATGCACACCGACGTCCACGAACGCGCCGAACGCGGCGACGTTCGTGACCACGCCCTCCAGCAGCATCCCGGGCGCCAGGTCGCCGATCTTCTCGACGCCCTCCTTGAAGGTCGCCGTCCTGAACGCGGGCCGCGGGTCCCGCCCCGGCTTCTCCAGCTCGCGCAGGATGTCGGTCACGGTCGGCAGACCGAAGGAGTCGTTCACGAAGTCGGCCGGCTTCAGCGACCGCAGCACGGACGTGTTCCCCACCAGCGCCGCGACCTCGCTGCCCGCCGTCTTCCCCATCGCCCGCACCACCGGGTACGCCTCCGGGTGCACGCTCGACGCGTCGAGCGGGTCGTCCCCGCCCCGGATCCGGAGGAAGCCCGCGCACTGCTCGTACGCCTTGGGGCCGAGCCGCGCCACGTCCTTGAGCGCCTTCCGGGACCGGAAGGGCCCGTTCGCGTCACGGTGGGCCACGATGTTCTCGGCCAGGCCCGAGCCGATGCCCGACACCCGCGAGAGCAGCGGCGCGGACGCGGTGTTCACATCGACACCGACGCCGTTCACGCAGTCCTCGACCACCGCGTCGAGCGAACGGGACAGCTTCACCTCGGACAGGTCGTGCTGGTACTGGCCGACACCGATCGACTTGGGGTCGATCTTCACCAGCTCGGCCAGCGGGTCCTGCAGCCGCCGCGCGATCGACACCGCCCCGCGGATCGACACATCGAGGTCCGGCAGCTCCTGCGAGGCGAAGGCCGACGCCGAGTACACCGAGGCGCCCGCCTCCGAGACCATGACCTTCGTCAGCTTCAGCTCGGGGTGCTTGTCGCACAGTTCGGCGGCGAGCTTGTCCGTCTCGCGGGACGCCGTGCCATTGCCGATGGCGATCAGCTCGACGGCGTGCTCCCCGGCCAGCCGGGCCAGCTTCGCCAGCGACTCGTCCCACTTGTTGGCCGGGACGTGCGGATAGATCGTGTCCGTGGCGACGACCTTCCCCGTCGCGTCCACGACGGCCACCTTCACGCCGGTACGGAAGCCGGGGTCGAGCCCCAGCGTCGCCCGCGTCCCGGCGGGCGCGGCCAGCAGCAGATCGCGCAGGTTGGCCGCGAAGACGCGCACCGCCTCGTCCTCCGCGGCCTGCCGCAGCCGCAGCCGCAGGTCGATGCCGAGATGCACCAGGATCCGGGTCCGCCACGCCCAGCGGACCGTGTCCGCCAGCCACTTGTCCCCGGGGCGTCCGCGATCCGCGATGCCGAAGCGCCGGGCGACCATGCCCTCGTACGTTGAGGGTCCGGGGGTCTGCGAGGGCTCCTCGGGCTCCAGGACGAGGTCGAGCACCTCTTCCTTCTCGCCGCGCAGCATCGCCAGCACCCGGTGCGAGGGCAGGGCGGTGAACGCCTCCGCGAAGTCGAAGTAGTCGGCGAACTTCGCGCCCGCCTCCTCCTTGCCGTCCCGGACCTTCGCCGCGAGCCGCCCGCGCGACCACATGCGCTCCCGCAGCTCGCCGATGAGGTCGGCGTCCTCGCCGAACCGCTCGGTCAGGATCGCCCGGGCGCCCTCCAGGGCCGCGGCGGCGTCCGCCACCCCCCGGTCCGGATCGGCGAAGCCGGCCGCGGCGGCCAGCGGATCCACCGACGGATCGCCGAGCAGGCCGTCGGCGAGCGGTTCCAGTCCGGCCTCGCGCGCGATCTGCGCCTTCGTCCGGCGCTTCGGCTTGAAGGGGAGGTAGATGTCCTCGAGCCGCGCCTTGGTGTCCGCGGCGCGGATCCGAGCCTCCAGCTCGCCGTCCAGCTTGCCCTGCTCACGTACGGAGTCGAGGATCGCGGTCCGCCGGTCCTCCAGCTCCCGCAGATAGCGCAGCCGCTCCTCGAGCGTGCGCAACTGCGCGTCGTCGAGCATCTCGGTCGCTTCCTTGCGGTAGCGCGCGATGAACGGAACGGTCGAGCCGCCGTCGAGCAGCTCGACGGCGGCCTTCACCTGCCGCTCCCGTACGCCGAGCTCCTCGGCGATCCTGCCTTCGATGGACGTCGTCACGATCCCGTACCGCCTTCTCGCTGAGCTTGAAGGCAGCATTGTGGCAGGTGGCGCCGACAACCGGGGGATGCGACCCTTGCGGGTCAGCCCTTTCCGAACACGCCGTCGGGGAACGCGCCGGCGCCCAGCGCGGTCGTCACGAACGCCGTCGCCAGCTCGGTGAGCCGCTCGACGCCCGCCGCGCCCAGGTGCTCGTACGGGGCGCGGTCCAGCCGGTCCGTCTCCGCCTCGATGTCCTTGCGCAGCGCGACCCCGGCCTCGGTCAACTCGCCCTGCGCGTCGAGCAGTCCACGGTCCCGCAGCCGGCCGGCCGCGGCCTCCCACTCCGCCCGCGACCAGCCCCGGGTGGTGATGGCCCACTTGGGCGCCATGCCCCGTCCGCTCGCGGTGTGGCTGACCAGGGCCTCCACCGGGTCGAGCTCCGCATCGAGGAGCACGGCGAGGTGCCCGTCCCCGCGGTGCTCGCGCAGCAGCGTCGCGGCGTGCCAATACGCGAGTACGGACTCCTCGGGCACCGGAAGATCGGCGTGCGCGGCGTACAGCGGCCGGGCGTGCCGGGTGCAGGCCTCGGCGGCCCGCAGGGCGAGGGAGGCGGCCTCGGCCATCTCCGCCGAGGCCACGGCGTCGTCGCCGAGCAGCCGCCGCAGGGTGGCGTCGGCGGCCCGCAGCCGCGCCGCGAGGGCGGCCTCGGGGGAGGCGGTGCGCCAGACCTCCGGGACATGGCGCGCGACGAGCGCGTGGTTGAAGTTGTAGAACGTCGCCGTGACCATGCCGGCGGTGGCCGGGCCCATGGCCGCGGCCCGCCCGGCGAAGTACGCGGCGTTCTGGTCCGCCACGCCGATTCCGGCGAATTCCTTGAGGTAGTCGGGGGAGAAGTACACCGCCGCGTGGAGCGGGTTGATCACGTTGTGGCAGTGGCGGCGGGCGCGGGCCGGGAGCGAAGTCATGCCCCCCACGTTACCGACTGGTCAGTACGGGTGGAAGCCCGCAGGTCGTATGGGGGACAGAACCTAGGCGGTCCAGGTGAAGCGCGGCGCGCGGCGTTCCAGGAAGGCGGCGACACCCTCGGCGGTGTCGCCGCTGCCGCGTGCCTGCTCCGCCCAGTACGCGCTGCGCGCCGCGTCCGCCGCACCGGTCGCGAACTCCTTGGCCGCCGCCTGCGTCAGCTGCGACCGCGAGGCGAGTATCCGGCTGAACTCCGCCACCCGCTTGTCCAGTTCACCCACGGGCAGCACCTCGTCCACCAGGCCCGTGCGCAGCGCCCGCTCGGTCCCGATCAACTCGGCGGAGAACAGCAGGTACTTGGCGCCCGCCGGGCCGACCAGTGACGCGAGCCGCCGGGTCGAGCCGGCCGGATACACGATGCCGAGCTTCGCCGGCGTGACACCGAAGGACGCGCCCTCCTCCGCGAAACGCAGATCGCAGGCCGCGGCCAGCTGGCAGCCGCCGCCCACGCAGTAGCCGCGGATCGCCGCGAGCGTGGGCTTGGGGAAGGCGGCCAGGGCCTCCTCGGCCCGTACCGCGAGGGACTGCGGGTCCCCCGGCTCGCGCAGCGAGGAGATGTCCGCCCCGGCGCAGAAGGTGGATCCGGCGCCGGTCAGCACCAGGACGCGTACCGAAGCGTCGGCCGCCAGCTCCGCCAGCAGTTCCGGTAGACGGCGCCACATCGCCGCGGTCATGGCATTGCGCTTGGCGGGATGGTCGATGACGACGGTGGCGACCCCGTCGGCGACGGTGTGCTGCAGCTGCGGCTCCATGCGCCGGATGCTATCCGGAGCGGACAAACCTATGATCAAAAGGGTCCGGCAGGGGGGCGCTCCGAGGAGGCCCTCATGTCCGCTGCCACCGCCGAGGGAAAGAAGCTCAGCCGCAGTTTCGGATGGCTGGCGCTGCTCGGTGTCATCCTTGTCGTCGCCGGACTCGTCGGCCTCGTTCACACCGGGATCGCCACCCTCACCTCGATGCTGCTGTTCGGCTGGCTGCTGCTCGTCGGCGGGCTCGTCGGTCTGCTGCAGGCGGCGCAGTCCCGTGGCAGCAGCTTCTTCTGGCTCGCCGTGGTCGTGGCCGCGCTCAACATCGCGGCGGGTGTCGTCATCCTGCGCAGCCCGGAGGCGGGCGCCGAGGCGCTCACCATGTTCGCGGCGCTGCTCTTCCTGACCGGTGGGGTCTTCCGGCTGGCCGGCGGTCTGGTGGTGCGCGGCCCGCAGTTCGGCTGGACTCTGGTCCAGGGGGCGTTCGGCATCCTGCTCGGTGTGCTGGTACTGGCCGGCTGGCCGGGCAACAGCCTGTACCTCATCGGCACTTTCTTCTCGCTGGCGCTGCTGTTCGACGGGCTGGGCCTGATCGCGATCGGTGTGGGGGGCCGGCGGGTGATCGGTCTGGTCTCGCCGCCCGACGGGCGGGATGATCCCGAAAAGCCCGGAAAGGGGCCACAAGGGCATCAGGATCAGTCCGATCCCGGACACCGTCATGCGTGAACGGTCAGAAGGCGTCGATAAGGGCTGACTTCTGGTCACCGGACCGCCCGGACCCCCGCATTCCCAACACTTGAACCGTGGAAACGATCGAGTGCGGCGGCGGGGGGCGGAACATGGAAATCCGCGGGAGTGTCCCGCCCGACCAGAACCAGGACTGTGCACTGGTCACCGGGCCGCCGGCGTACGAAGGAGTCTGGCGGTTCACCGCCCCCGCGATTGAAGAATCCGTTCCGCAGGCCCGGCACGCCGTACGGGACCTGCTCAACCGGCAGCGCGTGCCGGCCCAGGACGACACCGTCCAGGGGCTGCTGCTCATCGTGTCCGAGCTGGTCACCAACTCGGTCCGGCACGCCGCCCTGCTCTCGCCGGAGGTCGCGGTCGAAGTGGCGATCGGCAGGGAGTGGGTACGGGTGGCGGTCGAGGACAACCACCCGTACCGGCCCAAGGCGCTGGAAGCCGACTTCGCGCAGACCGGCGGCCGCGGCCTGCTGCTCGTCCGCGAGATCACCTACGAGGCGGGCGGTGTCTGCGATGTCGAGCACACTGCCGGCGGCGGCAAGGTCATTTGGGCGGCTCTGCCCCTCACCAGCCCGCCGACGGCCCGGTCAGCTCCCTGATCGCCGGCCGTGCCGCGTCCAGCACGGTCATGAACCAGGCGGAGAACGGCGCCGCCCCATGACGCGCGGCCAGCTCCGCCGGGGTGACGAAGGCGGTCTCGCCGACCTCCTCCGGATCCGGCCGCAGGGCCGCCTGCGCCAGGCCGACGAACAGGTGGTTGTACTCCTGCTCCACGAGACCCGAAGCGGGGTCCGGGTGGTTGTAGCGGACCGTGCCGGCCTCGGCGAGCAGCGACGGCGAGAGGCCCAGCTCCTCGTGCGTACGACGGGCGGCCGCGGCGAACGGCGCCTCGCCCGGATACGGGTGCCCGCAGCAGGTGTTCGACCAGACGCCGGGGGAGTGGTACTTGCCGAGCGCCCGCCGCTGGATCAGCAGCCGGCCGGTCTCGTCGAAGAGGAACACGGAGAACGCCCGGTGCAGTCTGCCGGGCGCCAGGTGGGCGGAGAGCTTCTCCGCCGTGCCGATGGTGTTGCCGTCCTCGTCGACCAGTTCGAGCATGATCGCTTGTGCGGCGCCGTTCGACGAGCTGTTCGTCGCGGTGGCTGGTGTGGTCGGCATAACCATCCTTCGCTTTGGTCTTCGGCCCTCAGTCTGCCGTAAAAAAGCGGCTTGTCCGTACTTCGGCGGCGGCCCGCGCATGTCTGCCCCCGCCACGGCACACGCGGCGGGGGCAGAGCAGGACGCGGGACGCGACGTCAGACGCCGAAGGCCTCCGGGTACTGGATCGTGCCCGTCGGAACCGGCCGGGAACCGTCCAGCACCAGCGCCATCATGGCCTCGTCCGGCACCTCGAAGCCCGGCCGGATCCCGGCCTGTGAGGCCGGGGTGAAGCCGAACCTCGGGTAGTAGTCCGGATGCCCGAGCACCAGGACGAGGTGCTCCCCGCGCTCACGGGCCGCAGCCAGCACGGCCCGTACGACGGCGCTGCCCGCCCCCTGCCTCTGGTACGCCGGCAGCACGGCGACCGGGGCGAGCGCCAGGGCGGGCGCCCCCGACGACCCGATGCGGCAGCGGGTCAGCAGGGCGTACGCCGCGATCTCGCCGTCCGGCGCCTCCGCGACGTACGACAGCCCGGGCAGCCAGGCCTCCTCGTCCGCGCGCAGGGCGTCGACCAGCGCGGCCTCGTCGGCCGTCGGGAACGCGGCGGCATTGACGGCCCGTACGGCCGCGATGTCCCGCTCCGTCTCCGGCCGGGTACGCCAGGGTGCAGGTACCGCCGACTGCGCCGGCTCCGCCGGACGCGGACGTAGCCCGTGTACCCGTACTCCGAGCCGTGCTCACGCCGCATCGCGATCTCCTCGCGGGTCGCGGCGATCGCCCGGTCCATGCCGGGGGCGGCGGGATCGGCCGCCTCGGCGCGCGCGCCGAGCGGGACGTAGTACTCGTCCCAGTCGGACTCCGGCTGGGGGACCACGCCGAGGACCGTGTAGCCGGCCGCCTCGGCAGCCGCCGTGTTCTGGGCGGTGGTGCGCAGGGCGTAGTGCTGGTCCCAGAAGGCGCGGGCCTCGGCCGAGGGCTCGGCGGAGGTCCACTCGCACTCGGTGACGACCACCGCGCCGCCCGGTGCGAGCAGCCGCCTCCACGCGCGCAGTGCGGTGTCGAATCCGATGTTGTAGACGGAACTCTCCGCCCAGACGAGGTCGAAGGACCCGTCCGGGAAGGGGAGTTCGGCCATGTCGGCCTTGACGGTACGGATGGACTCGGTGAGCCCGGAGTCCTCGGCGGCCTGCCGCAGCTCGTCGAGCATGCCGGGGTCCAGGTCCACGGCGGTCACCTCGGCGCCCGCCTCCGCGGCCAGCAGCAGCGCCGACCGGCCGGGGCCGCAGCCCAGGTCCAGTACCCGCGGACGGGCGGGCAGTGGTCCCGTGAGGGAGAGGAGGCGGCGGGTGGTCGCGTCCGAACCGGGCCCCTGACGGGGAAGTCCGCGGTGCAGCGCGAAGAATGCCTCAGAGAAAGTGTTGTCGGTCAACGTGAGAAACCCTTGGGTGTGAGGGTCCCGGCCGACAAGCCCGTGGCGTCAGCCGAGTACCCGGAAGATGGGGATGAACTTCTCGTCGCTGCGCACAGCAGCAACCGCTGCGACGGTCATCAACCCACCTCCTGCTCTCACGTCATGGCAGAGACCGCATGTCTCTTGGGGATCATCCTATCAGCGCCAGGGCCGCTCAGTGGCAGAGCCTCGCCTCGTGCTCCGCGTGCCCCACCGGCTCCAGCTGGAAGGTGCAGTGCCCGACGTCGAAGTGGTCGCCGAGGCAGCCCTGGAGCTCGTGGAGTATCTTCTCGTGCCCGATCGAGTCCAGCGCGTCCTGACTCACCACCACATGCGCGGAGAGCACGGGCATACCGGAGGTGATCGTCCAGGCGTGCAGGTCGTGAACGTCCGCGACGCCGGGCAGGGCCAGCATGTGCGCCCGTACCTCCGCCATGTCGACGTCCTTGGGCGCCGCCTCCAGCAGCACGTTCAGCGTCTCCCGCAGCAGCTTCCAGGTACGCGGGACGATCATCAGGCCGATCACCAGGGACGCGATCGGGTCCGCCGCGAGCCAGCCGGTGGTCAGAATGATCAGCGCCGAGACCAGGACCGCCGCGGAGCCGAGGGCGTCCGCCATCACCTCCAGGAAGGCACCGCGCACATTGAGGCTCTCCTGCTGACCGCGCATCAGCAGCCCCAGCGAGACCATGTTCGCCAGCAGTCCGACGACGCCGAAGACGATGGTCAGCCCGCCGTGGGTCTCGGCCGGTGTGATGAACCGCTGCACCGCCTCGTAGAGGATGTAACCGCCGACGCCGAGGAGCAGCAGGCAGTTGGCGAGCGCGGCGAGGATCTCGGCCCGCGCGAAGCCGAACGTACGGCTCTCGCTGGGCGGCCGGCCCGCGAAGTGGATCGCCAGCAGCGCCATCCCGAGCCCCAGCGCGTCGGTGGCCATGTGGGCGGCGTCCGCGATGAGCGCGAGCGAGTCGGCGGCCAGCCCGCCGATGATCTCCACGACCATCACGGTCAGGGTGATGCACAGCGCGATCCGCAGCCGCCCCCTGTACGCGGCGGTCGCCGTCCCGGTGGCCGGCGGCCCCCCGTGCGTATGCCCGTGGTTGTGCCCAGCCCCCATGACGACTGCCTCCCGGCTCGGTGTGTGCGCTGTCCGTGTGTGCGGTCTGCGATCACAGTGAACTACGGCTTCGGGGTGCCGGGCAACACGATGCTGAACACCGTTGTCATGTGCTGTGACCTGCGGAAACGCCCGCAGGTCACAGCGCTCGCAGGAGGCCCGCGTGCCTCAGCGGCGGCGCGCCTCCGGGTGGCGCAGGCACCAGCCCTCCCAGGCCGACTCGACCATCTCGCGCACTCCGCGGCGGGCCGTCCAGCCCAGTTCCTTGGCGATCAGCTCGGCCGAGGCGACCGCCGTGGCGGCGTCGCCGGGGCGGCGGGATTCGACGATCGCGGGCAGGGTGATGCCGGACACCTCGACCGCCAGATCGACCAGCTCGCGCACGGACACCCCCTCGCCGCGGCCGATGTTCACCGTCAGGTCGCCCGGAGCGTCGCCCGGGCCGCCGCGCGACGACAGCCGACGCACGGCGGCGAGGTGGGCCTCGGCCAGATCACCGACGTGGATGTAGTCGCGGATGCAGGTGCCGTCCGGGGTCGGATAGTCGTCCCCGAAGATGCGCGGGGCCTCGCCGCGGGTGAGCCGGTCGAACACCATCGGAATGATGTTGAACACCCCGGTGTCCGCGAGTTCGGGCAGCTCGGCGCCCGCCACGTTGAAGTACCGCAGACACATGGTGTCGATGCCGTGCGCCAGGCCGGTGGCCCGGACCAGCCACTCCCCGGTGAGCTTTGTCTCCCCGTACGGGTTGATCGGAGCGCAGGGGGTGTCCTCGGTGATGAGTTCGACGGCGGGCGCCGGCACGCCGTACACCGCGGCGGAGGAGGAGAACACGAAACGCTTGACGCCCGCCGCGGCCACCGCTTCGAGCAGCACCGTCAGCCCGGACACGTTGTTGCGGTAGTAGTACAGCGGCCGCTCGACCGATTCCCCGACCTGCTTCTTCGCCGCGAGATGCACCACACCGCCGACCTCGTGCTCGGCCAGCGCCCGGTCGAGCAGCTCCCGGTCCAGGTAGGAGCCGCGTACCAGCGGAATCTCCGGCGGCAGCCGCTCCTCGATGCCGGTGGAGATGTCGTCGAGGACGACGACCCGCTCGCCCGCCTCCGCCATCGTCCGCGCCACATGCGCTCCGATGTAACCCGCGCCACCTGTGATCAGCCACGTCATGCAGCCACCCCCTACGGCATCCCCGCGCGGTTTGTGGGCCATCGCGTCGATCCACCATGATGATCGCGGCCCGGGCGGCCGCCCCGTCCCGGGCCCATCGGGGCGTAAACGGGTGGTGAACGCCCGCCTCCATTCATCCGATAGCCTCTGCCGACGTGCTGCCCGCCCCCGGTGAGGGCCGGGCCGGCCCCTGCACACCGCCAGGCAGGCACGCGTACCGCCGGCGCCCGTTCCAAGGAGTGAGTTCGTCTGTCGACCGCCATCCTCACCGGTCAGCCGGTACCCGGATCGCCGCTCGAAGGCGATCTGCGGTCGCTGGGTTTCGATGTACGTATCGCCTCCGGCGCCCAGGACACGGGCACCCTGCTGGCCGCGGTACCGGCCGGTGAGCGGGTCGCGGTCGTCGACGCCGGGTTCGTCGGACACGTACACGCCCTGCGCCTGGCGCTGACCGATCCCCGCTTCCCCGCCGCCGCGGTGCCCGGCGCGCTGACCGTTCAGCGCGAGGCACGCCCGGGCCTCGCCCGGGCCGTCGCGGCGACCAATCCCGCACAGCCCGCCGACTGCCTGCCCGACCGGCTCGCCGACGCCCTCGAAGCGGACGGCACCGGCGTACAGCGCCCGGAGCTCGGCTCACTCGTCGCCGCCGTCCCCACGGACCCGCAGTCCCGGCACGAGGCCCGGGCCGCTGTCGCCGCCGTGGACGACGAGGCCGTACGCCTGCGCACCGCCGTGAAGTCCCGGGACGGGTTCTTCACCACCTTCTGCGTCAGCCCGTACTCCCGCTACCTCGCCCGCTGGTGCGCCCGCCGGGGCTTCACCCCCAACCAGGTCACCACCGCCTCGCTGCTCACCGCGCTGATCGCGGCCGGCTGCGCGGCGACCGGTACCCGCGGCGGCTACATCGCCGCGGGCCTGCTGCTGCTCTTCTCCTTCGTCCTGGACTGCACCGACGGGCAGCTCGCCCGCTACTCGCTGCAGTACTCGACGATGGGCGCGTGGCTGGACGCCACCTTCGACCGCGCCAAGGAGTACGCCTTCTACGCCGGCCTCGCGCTCGGCGCGGCCCGCAACGGGGACGACGTATGGGCCCTGGCGCTCGGCGCGATGGTCCTGCAGACCTGCCGCCATGTCGTGGACTTCTCCTTCAACGAGGCGAACCGCGACGCCGTGGCCACGGGCCAGTCCGTCGGGGGGAGCCCGACCGCGGCGCTCTCGGACCGGCTCAACACCGTCGGTTGGACGGTCTGGGCCCGCCGCATGATCGTCCTGCCGATCGGTGAGCGCTGGGCGATGATCGCCGTACTGACGGCCGTGACCACCCCACGCATCGTCTTCTACGCCCTCCTCATAGGCTGCGCGTTCGCCGCCTGCTACACCACCGCCGGCCGCGTCCTGCGCTCGCTGACCAGCAAGGCCCCCAGGACGGACCGCGAGGCTCAGGCCCTGGCCGACCTGGCGGACACCGGTCCGGTCGCCGAGCTGGTGGGGAAGGCACTGGGCCTCCTCAAGGCCTACCCGCCGTTCGGTTCCCGCGCGCTGATGGCCGCCGAGGGAGCGGTTCTTCTCGTGGCCGCCGCCTGGCTCCTGCCCTTCGGCAGCCCCTGGATGATCGGCGCGGCCGTCCTCTACGCCGTCACCTCCGGCGCCGCCGTCGCACTGCCCCTCAAGGGCTCCCTCGACTGGCTCGTCCCCCCGGTCTTCCGGGCCGCCGAGTACGGCACGATCGTGCTGCTCGCCGCCCGCTCCGAGGTGAACGGAGCGCTTCCCGCGGCTTTCGGACTGGTTGCCGCGGTCGCCTACCATCACTACGACACGGTGTACCGCATCCGCGGCGGCACCGGCGCGCCCCCGCGGTGGCTGGTCCGCTCGACCGGCGGGCACGAGGGCCGGGTGCTGGTGGTGGCGGTACTCGCCGCCGTACTGCCCCGCAACACAGACTTCACCGTCGCGCTCACGGTTCTCGCCGTGGCCGTGGCGCTCGTGGTGCTCGTGGAGAGCATCCGCTTCTGGGTGTCCTCCGGAGCACCCGCCGTACATGACGAAGGAGAACCAGCATGATCGGCCTCGTACTGGCGGCCGGCGCCGGAAGGCGTCTGCGCCCCTACACCGACACGCTCCCCAAGGCCCTGGTTCCGGTCGGCCCCGACGGCCAGGAGGACAGGCTCACCGTCCTCGACCTCACCCTGGGCAACTTCGCGGAGGTCGGTCTGACCGAGGTCGCGATCGTCGTCGGCTACCGCAAGGAGGCCGTGTACGCGCGGAAGGATGCCCTCGAGGCGAAGTACGGCGTCACCCTCACCCTCATCGACAACGACAAGGCCGAGGAGTGGAACAACGCCTACTCCCTGTGGTGCGCGCGTGAGGTCCTGAAGCAGGGCGTCATCCTCGCCAACGGCGACACCGTGCACCCGGTCTCCGTCGAGAAGACCCTGCTGGCCGCCCGCGGCCAGGGGCAGAAGATCATCCTCGCCCTCGACACGGTGAAGCACCTCGCCGACGAGGAGATGAAGGTCATCACGGCCGACGGCCAGGGCGTCCGGAAGATCACCAAGCTGATGGACCCGGCCACCGCCACCGGTGAGTACATCGGCGTGACGCTGATCGAGCCCGAGGCCGCCGAGGAGCTCGCCGACGCGCTGAGGACCACCTTCGAGCGCGACCCCGACCTCTACTACGAGGACGGCTACCAGGAGCTGGTCAACCGCGGAGTGACCATCGACGTGGCCCCGATCGGCGACGTGAAGTGGGTCGAGATCGACAACCACGCCGACCTCGCCAAGGGCAGGGAGATCGCGTGCCAGTACTGACCCGCCTCATCCCGTCCCCGGTCGTCGTCGACATCAGCCGCGGCGCCATGGACGATCTGGCCCGCCTGCTGGCCGACCAGCGGATCTCCGCCTCCGGCAAGCTGTCGATCGCGATCAGCGGCGGCTCCGGCCAGGCGCTGCGCGAGAAGCTCGCGCCGGTGCTGCCCGACGCCGACTGGTACCCCGTCGCGGACGGCACGATCGACTCCGCGGTCAAGCTCGCCGACGACATAAAGGGCAAGCGGTACGACGCCGTGGTCGGACTCGGCGGCGGCAAGATCATCGATGTGGCGAAGTACGCGGCGGCCCGGGTCGGGCTGCCGATGGTGGCCGTGGCGACGAACCTCGCGCACGACGGGATCTGCTCGCCGGTGTCCAGCCTGGACAACGACAACGGCCGCGGCTCGTACGGCGTCCCGACGCCCATCGCCATGGTCATCGACCTCGACATCATCCGCGAGGCTCCCGCCCGGTTCGTCCGCTCCGGCGTCGGCGACGCGATCTCCAACATCTCTGCCATCGCCGACTGGGAGCTCTCGCACCGGATCACCGGTGAGGCCGTGGACGGCCTGGCCGCCGCCATGGCGCGGACGGCCGGCGAGTCCGTCCTGCGCCACCCCGGCGGATGCGGCGACGACGAGTTCCTCACGGTCCTCGCCGAGGCACTGGTCCTGTCCGGCATCGCGATGTCGATCAGCGGGGACAGCCGGCCCTCGTCCGGGGCCTGCCACGAGATCAGCCACGCCTTCGACCTGCTCTACCCCAAGCGGGCCGCGAGCCACGGGGAGCAGGTCGGCCTCGGCGCCGCCTTCGCGATGCACCTGCGCGGCTCGCACGAGCAGTCCGGGCTCTTCGTCGACGTACTGCGCAGGCACAGCCTGCCGGTGCGCCCCGAGGAGATCGGCTTCAGCGTGGACGAGTTCGTCGCGGCAGTCGAGTACGCACCCCAGACCCGCCCGGGCCGCTTCACCATCCTGGAACACCTCAACCTGTCAGCAGCCGAGATCAGGGACGCTTACGCCGACTATGCCAAGACCATCAGTAGCTGAACTCCGTCCGGTCGTTCACCCCGAGGGAGTGAAGGACCGGCGCAGCGGTGAGCACTGGGCCGGGCGCCTGTACATGCGAGAGATCTCGCTGCACATAGACCCGTACCTGGTGAACACCAGGATCACGCCCAACCAGCTGACGTACCTCATGGTCGTCGTGGGCGTCCTGGGCGGCGCCGCCCTGCTGATCCCCGGGCTGACCGGTGCGATCCTCGCGGTGGTCCTGTTCCAGGTCTACCTGCTGCTCGACTGTGTCGACGGCGAGGTCGCCCGCTGGCGCCAGCAGACCTCGATCACCGGCGTCTACCTGGACCGGATCGGCCACTACCTCTGCGAGGCGGCCCTGCTGGTCGGCTTCGGCGTCCGCGGCGCGGACGTCTTCGGCGGCTCGCCGAACTGGCTGTGGGCCTTCCTCGGCACGCTCGCCGCGCTCGGCGCGATCCTGATCAAGGCGGAGACGGACCTCGTCGACGTGGCGCGCTCCCGCAGCGGGCTGCCGGCCGTGAAGGACGAGGCCTCCGTGCCCCGCTCCTCCGGCCTCGCGCTGGCCCGCCGGGCCGCAGCCGCGCTGAAGTTCCACCGGCTGGTGGGCGGTATCGAGGCCTCCCTGCTGATCCTCTTCGTGGCCGTGCTGGACCTGATCAAGGGTGACCTGTTCTTCAGCCGCCTGGGTATCGCCGTCCTGGCCGGCATCGCGATCGTCCAGACGCTGCTGCACCTGGTCTCGATCCTGGCGTCGAGCAGGCTCAAGTGAGTACGGGCACGGGTACGGGCACGGGCATGAAGCTCGGCGTGGTGATCATCACCATGGGTGACCGCCCCGACGAGCTGAAGGCCCTGCTGCACTCGGTTGCCCGGCAGGAGGGCGACCCGGTCGAGGTCGTCGTGGTCGGCAACGGCGCCCCGGTGACCGACGTACCGGCAGGCGTACGCACCGTCGAGCTGCCCGAGAACCTGGGCATCCCGGGCGGCCGCAACGCGGGCATCGAGGCTTTCGGCCCCGGCGGCCGCGAGCGGGACGCCCTGCTGTTCCTGGACGACGACGGTCTGCTGGCCCACACCGACACCGCTGAGCTGTGCCGCCGGGCGTTCGAGGCGGATCCGAAGCTGGGCATCATCAGCTTCCGGATCGCCGACCCCGACACCGGGCAGACCCAGCGCCGCCATGTGCCGCGGCTGCGCGCCTCCGACCCGATGCGCTCCTCCCGCGTGACCACCTTCCTCGGCGGGGCCAATGCCGTACGCACCCGGGTGTTCGCCGAGGTCGGCGGGCTGCCGGACGAGTTCTTCTACGCCCATGAGGAAACCGACCTGGCCTGGCGGGCGCTCGACGCCGGCTGGCTGATCGACTACCGCGCCGACATGGTGCTGTTCCACCCCACGACCCCGCCCTCCCGGCACGCGGTCTACCACCGCATGGTCGCCCGGAACCGCGTCTGGCTGGCCCGCCGCAACCTGCCCGCGCCGCTGGTCCCGGTGTATCTCGGGGTGTGGCTGCTGCTGACCCTGGCCCGGCGGCCCTCGCTGCCCGCGCTGAAGGCCTGGCTGGGCGGTTTCCGGGAGGGCTGGAGTTCGCCCTGCGGGGCCCGGCGCCCGATGAAGTGGCGTACGGTATGGCGGCTGACGCGACTGGGCCGACCTCCTGTGATCTGAGAAGCTCGGTTCTGAGAGCATCGGGACTGTTCCCGGGACCGGCAGCTGTGCCCCTGCCCCAACTGGCTGCGCATCTTGAAGACGAAAGTTTCAACTTGTGAGTGAGACAACGCATGACGCTGCGGTCGCGATGAGCGACCCGCCGTCTCCGGACGCCGGCCTGTCGCCGGCGGAACTGGCCGCCAAGTACGGCCTCTCGGTGAGCGGGGCCCGGCCGGGCCTGCGCGACTACGTCCGCCAGCTCTGGGGACGGCGCCACTTCATCGCCGCCTTCGCCAGCGCGAAGACGACCGCGCAGTACAGCCAGGCCAAGCTGGGCCAGATCTGGCAGGTCATGACGCCGCTGCTGAACGCGGCCGTGTACTTCCTGATCTTCGGCCTGCTGCTCAACACCAGGCAGGGCGTCCCGGACTTCGTCCCGTTCCTGGTGACCGGTGTCTTCATCTTCACGTTCACGCAGAGCTCGGTGCTCGCCGGGACCAAGGCCATCTCGGGCAACCTTGGGCTGGTGCGGGCCCTGCACTTCCCGCGGGCCTCGCTGCCCATCGCGTTCTGCCTGATGCAGCTCCAGCAGCTCGTGCTCTCCATGGGCGTGCTGGCCGTGATCGTGCTCGCCTTCGGCGTGCCGATCGCCTTCTCCTGGTTCCTGGTCGTTCCGGCGCTCGTGCTGCAGTTCCTGTTCAACGCCGGCCTCGCGCTGATCATGGCGCGGCTCGGCAGCAAGACCCCGGACCTGGCCCAGCTGATGCCGTTCATCCTCCGGACGTGGATGTACGCGTCCGGTGTCATGTACAGCATCGAGGAGATGCTCAAGGGCAAGGACATTCCGCAGTTCATCGGCTGGATGCTCGAGGCGAACCCCGCGGCGATCTACATCGACCTGGTGCGTTTCGCCCTGATCGACACGTTCACCGCGGACCAGCTGCCCCCGCACATCTGGGCCATGGCGGTCGGCTGGGCCGTGGTCGTGGGGGTCGGCGGCTTCGTGTACTTCTGGAAGGCTGAGGAGCGCTACGGCCGTGGCTGAGGACATGAACGCCACCGCGGCGCGCACCCCCACGGTCGTCGCCGACGACGTGCACGTGGTCTACCGCGTGCAGGGCGCCGGCGGCGGCAAGGGCAGCGCCACCGCCGCACTGAGCCGGATTCTCGGCGGCGGCAAGGGCAGGTCGGGCGTGCGCGAGGTGCACGCCGTCAAGGGCGTCACCTTCACCGCGTACAAGGGTGAGGCCATCGGCCTCATCGGCACCAACGGCTCCGGCAAGTCGACGCTGCTGCGGACCATCGCGGGTCTGCTGCCGGCCGAGCGCGGCCGGGTCTTCACCCATGGGCAGCCCTCGCTGCTCGGAGTGAACGCCGCGCTGATGAGCGATCTGACGGGCGAACGCAACGTCATACTCGGCGGCCTCGCGATGGGCATGACGCGCGAGGAGATCCGCGGGCACTACCAGCAGATCGTCGATTTCTCGGGCATCAACGACAAGGGCGACTTCATCTCGCTTCCGATGCGCACCTACTCCTCGGGCATGGGCGCGCGGCTGCGCTTCTCCATCGCGGCGGCCAAGAGCCACGACGTGCTGATGATCGACGAGGCGCTGGCCACCGGCGACGCCAAGTTCCAGAAGCGCTCCGAGGCCCGCATCCGCGAACTGCGCAAGCAGGCCGGCACGGTCTTCCTGGTCAGCCACAGTCTCGGGTCGATCAGGGGGACCTGCGACCGGGTGCTGTGGCTGGAGAAGGGCGAGCTGCTGATGGACGGCCCCACCGACGAGGTCCTCGCGGCGTACCAGAAGGAGACCGGCAAGTAGCCCGGTCGCGCCTGCGCCCAAGGCCTCCGCCGGCACCCGGCGGAGGCCTTCGCCGTTCGGGTCCGACGCGTGTGCGGCCGCCGACGCGGAGGCCGCACACACGGACTTGTCATACGGAATGCACCCACGCGGGCTGCCGGGCGTTGTACAACGTAAGCTGTACTGGTGCTGATTCGCGGCAAGTGGGGCGATACCCCTCGGTTTCCCCGCTTGTCAGGGCCTTCGGGCCGGGCGCTGGTCGGGCGGAGTGGCGGCGTGTCCGAAATAGGATGTATTGGATCGGCAGTGTAGAACGGGAGATGTGACGGCAATGGGAACGTACGGCGCCCGCCCCGACGCCCACTCGCTCGCCACCCTGGACAAGGCCGCGGACGAGAACTTCCCCGTGGCGCCGTTCTATCTGCCGGCCGCCTGGCGCGCCGGCCTCATGGCCGTGTACGGATACGCCCGCCTGGTCGACGACATCGGTGACGGCGACCTCGTCCCCGGCGGCCGGGACGCCGCACTCCTCGGACTCGACCCCGCGCAGGCCGACGACCGGCTCGCCCTGCTCGACGCCTTCGAAGCCGACCTGAAACGTGTCTTCGACTCGGCCGGCACCGGACCCCGCCACCCGGTCCTGCGGACCCTGCGTCCCGTCGTACGCCGCCACGGCCTCACCCCCGAGCCGTTCCTCGGGCTGATCGAGGCCAACCGCCAGGACCAGCTCGTGAGCCGGTACGAGACCTATGAGGACCTGCTCGCGTACTGCGAGCTGTCCGCCAACCCCGTGGGCCGCCTGGTGCTCTCGGTCACCGGTTCCTGCAGCCCGGAGCGGGTCCGCCGCTCCGACGCCATCTGCACGGCGCTGCAGCTCGTCGAGCACGTCCAGGACATCGCCGAGGACCTCGGCCGCGACCGCATCTACCTGCCCGCCGAGGACATGAAGCGGTTCCATGTCCAGGAGGCCGACCTCGCAGTCCCGTCCGCCGGCGCATCGGTGCGCGCGCTGGTGGCGTTCGAAGCCGAACGCGCCCGCCTGCTGCTGAATGAAGGCACCCCGCTGGTGGGTAGCGTCCACGGCAGGCTCAGGCTGCTGCTCTCCGGATTCGTGGCCGGGGGGCGGTCCGCGCTCCACGCGGTCGCCGCTGCCGGGCACGACGTACTCCCCGGACCGCCCAAACCCACCAAACTCCGTCTGCTGCGCGAAGTGGGAGCCGTCTTGCGAAGAGCGCCGAGAGAAGGGTGAGCCGGACTGTGGAAGGACAACACGCGTCCGCGCCGGTACTCGCCGCGTACAGCTACTGCGAGGCCGTGACGGGACAGCAGGCGCGCAACTTTGCCTACGGCATCAGGCTCCTGCCGACCGACAAGCGGTATGCCATGTCCGCGCTGTACGCCTTCTCGCGTCGCGTCGACGACATCGGTGACGGACCGCTCGCCCCCGACGTCAAGCGGGCCCGGCTGGAGGAGACCCGCGGCCTGCTCGGCCGGATCCGGGCCGGCGCGATCGAGGAGGACGACACCGACCCGGTCGCGGTGGCCCTCGCGCACGCCGCCCGGCGCTTCCCGATCCCGCTCGGCGGACTCGACGAACTCATTGACGGCGTCCTGATGGACGTGCGCGGCGAGACGTACGAGACCTGGGACGACCTCAAGGTCTACTGCCGGTGTGTCGCGGGCGCCATCGGACGGCTCTCCCTCGGCGTGTTCGGTACCCAGCCGGGCGCGGCCAACGCCGAACGCGCCCCCGAGTACGCCGATACGCTCGGTCTCGCCCTCCAGCTCACCAACATCCTCCGGGACATCCGCGAGGACGCCGGCAACGGCCGTGCCTACCTGCCCTCCGACGACCTCGCCAAGTTCGGCTGCTCCGCGGGCTTCCACGGCTCCACCCCGCCCGCCGACTCCGACTTCGCCGGCCTCGTGCACTTCGAAGTGCGGCGCGCCCGGGCCCTGTTCGCCGAGGGCTACCGGCTGCTGCCCATGCTGGACCGGCGCAGCGGCGCCTGCGTCGCCGCCATGGCCGGCATCTACCGCCGGCTCCTGGACCGTATCGAGCGCGAGCCCGAGGCGGTGCTGCGCGGCCGCGTCTCGCTGCCCGGCCGGGAGAAGGCGTACGTCGCCGTCCGCGGACTCTCCGGGCTCGACACCCGGCACATCTCCCGCCAGACGGTCAGGAGGCGGATCTGATGCGCCGGTACGGCACCTCCCGGACGAACACGGCCCCATCGGGCGCAACCCCGCGTCGCGCGGCTGCGTCCCTGACTGCGACGGCCGTCCCGGGGGAGGGCGCATGAGGGGGACCAGCGCGGTGGTCGTCGGCGGCGGCCTGGCCGGAGTGACCGCCGCCCTCGCACTCGCCGACGCCGGACTCTCCGTCACGCTGCTCGAAGGCCGCCCCCGCCTGGGCGGCCTCGCGTTCTCCTTCCGTCGGGGCGAACTCACCGTCGACAACGGCCAGCACGTCTACCTGCGCTGCTGCACGGCCTACCAGTGGTTCCTGGACCGCATCGACGGGGCCGCGCTCGCGCCGCTGCAGGACCGGCTCGACGTACCCGTGCTCGACGTGGCCCACCCCACGGGCCCCCGGCTCGGGCGGCTGCGCCGCACCGCCCTGCCGGTCCCCCTGCACCTGGCCGCGAGCCTTGCCACGTACCCGCATCTGTCCCTCGCCGAGCGGGCGGGCGTCGGACGGGCCGCGCTCGCGCTCAAGGGACTCGACCCGGCCGATCCGGCCCTGGACGGCATCGACTTCGCCACCTGGCTCGGCCGGCACGGCCAGTCCCGCCGCACCGTCGAAGCACTGTGGGACCTGGTCGGCATCGCGACGCTCAACGCCACCGCGAAGGACTCCTCCCTGGGGCTCGCCGCGATGGTCTTCAAGACCGGACTGCTCTCCGCACCCGGCGCGGCGGACATCGGCTGGGCGCGCGTCCCGCTCGGCGACCTGCACGACACACTCGCCCGCAAGGCGCTCGACTCGGCCGGCGTGCGCACCGCAGTGCGCACCCGGGCCGACTCCGTCTCCCGTACCGAGGACGGCAGCTGGCAGGTCCTGGCCGGCGGTGAGCGGATCACCGCGGACACCGTCGTTCTCGCCGTACCGCAGCGCGAGGCGCACGGCCTGCTGCCGCACCGCGCGCTCGACGACCCCGACAAACTGCTCGACATCGGCACCGCCCCGATCCTCAACGTCCATGTCGTGTACGACCGCAAGGTGCTGCGCCGGCCGTTCTTCGCCGCACTAGGCACCCCGGTCCAGTGGGTCTTCGACCGTACGGAGGCGTCGGGCCTCCGGGGCGGCGGCCAGTACCTCGCGCTGTCCCAGTCGATCGCCCAGAACGAGATCGACGACCCGGTGTCCGTCCTGCGCGCGCGCTACCTCCCCGAACTGGAGCGGCTGCTGCCCGCCGCCCGGGGCGCCCGCGTACGGGACTTCTTCGTCACCCGGGAGCGGACGGCGACGTTCGCCCCCACCCCCGGTGTCGGACGGCTGCGCCCCGCGGCCCGTACCCGCGCACCCGGCCTGTACCTGGCCGGTGCGTGGACCGCCACCGGCTGGCCCGCGACCATGGAGAGCGCCGTGCGCAGCGGTATCAGCGCCGCCGACGCCGCGCTCTGTGCACTCGGCCGCCGCTATGAACATCCGATGCAGGAGGCGGCATGACCGCAAGCACAGGAACAAGAGGAGAGACCGTGAACACGGCGAATCCGGCTGTCGACACCGCGGACAGTGCGGACACCGTCGCGCTTCTGGAGCGCGGCCGCACCCTGTCCACCCCGGTGCTTCGTGCGGCCGTGGACCGGCTCGCGCCCCCCATGGACACCGTCGCCGCTTACCACTTCGGGTGGATCGACGCCCACGGCCGGCCGGCCGACGGCGACGGCGGCAAGGCGGTACGCCCGGCGCTCGCCCTGCTGTCCGCCGAGGCGGCCGGCGCCGCGCCCGAGGTCGGCCTCCCCGGCGCGGTCGCGGTCGAGCTCGTGCACAACTTCTCCCTGCTGCACGACGACCTGATGGACGGCGACGAGCAGCGCCGCCACCGCGACACGGTGTGGAAGGTGCACGGCCCCGCCCAGGCGATCCTGGTCGGTGACGCGCTCTTCGCGCTCGCCAACGAGATCCTGCTGGAGCTCGGTACGGCCGAGGCGGCCCGCGCCACCCGCCGGCTCACCACCGCCAGCCGCAAGCTCATCGACGGCCAGGCCCAGGACATCTCCTACGAGCACCGGGAGCGGGTCACCGTCGAGGAGTGCCTGGAGATGGAGGGCAACAAGACGGGCGCGCTGCTCGCGTGCGCCGTCTCCATCGGGGCGGTGCTCGGCGGCGCAGACGACCGTACCGCCGACACCCTGGAGGCGTACGGCTACCACCTCGGCCTCGCCTTCCAGGCCGTCGACGACCTGCTCGGCATCTGGGGCGACCCGGAGGCCACCGGCAAGCAGACCTGGAGCGACCTGCGCCAGCGCAAGAAGTCCCTGCCGGTCGTCGCTGCGCTCGCGGCCGGCGGTCCCGCGTCCGAGCGGCTGGGCGAACTGCTCGCCGCCGACGCGAAGAGCAACGACTTCGACAGCTTCTCCGAGGAGGAGTTCGCCATCAGGGCCGCGCTGATCGAGGAGGCGGGCGGCCGCGAGTGGACCGCCCAGGAGGCGCGCCGCCAGCACGCGGTGGCCATCGAGGCGCTCGGCCGCGTCGACATGCCGGAACGGGTCCGCGCGCAGCTCACGGCGCTGGCCGACTTCGTGGTCGTACGAAAGAGATGATCACCATCACCTCCATATAGCGCGCAGTCGCCGGCCGGTGCCCCTGACCGGGCGCCGGCCGACGGCGGACCCCAGCACAGCAGAGGACTTCACGAGGACTTCACTGCACGAAGGGGAAGCCATGACAGCGACGACCGACGGGAGCCCCGGGGCATCACGGCCCCGTGGAGCATCGGCCGGCGACACCACCGACAGCCGTTCCGCCGCGGCCGACGTCCTTCTCGCCGCCGAGCGGGCCACCGCGCGCGCGGTCGGGCATCTGCTCGGCCGCCAGGACGCCCAGGGATGGTGGAAGGGCGACCTCGAAACCAACGTCACCATGGACGCCGAAGATCTGCTGCTCCGTCAGTTCCTCGGCATCCAGGACGAACAGACCACCCGGGCGGCCGGCCTGTTCATCCGCGGCGAGCAGCGCGAGGACGGCACCTGGGCCACCTTCTACGGCGGTCCGGGCGAGCTGTCCACCACCATCGAGGCATACGTCGCCCTGCGGCTCGCCGGCGACCGGCCCGACGACCCGCACATGGCCCTCGCCTCCGCCTGGATCCGGGCACACGGCGGCATCGCCGCGAGCCGCGTCTTCACCCGGATCTGGCTCGCCCTCTTCGGCTGGTGGAAGTGGGACGACCTGCCCGAGCTGCCGCCCGAACTGATCTTCCTGCCCAAGTGGTTCCCGCTCAACATCTACGACTTCGGCTGCTGGGCGCGGCAGACCATCGTGCCGCTCACCGTCGTCTCCGCGAAGCGGCCGGTGCGGCCGGCGCCTTTCGCGCTGGAGGAACTCCACACGGACGCCCGCCACCCGAGCCCCGCCCGGCGCCTCGCCCCGCCGACCACCTGGGACGGCCTCTTCCAGCGGCTCGACAAGGCGCTGCACGTCTACCACAACGTCGCCCCCCGCCGGCTGCGCCGGACCGCGATGAACGCCGCGGCCCGCTGGATCATCGAGCGCCAGGAGAACGACGGCTGCTGGGGCGGCATCCAGCCGCCCGCCGTGTACTCCGTGATCGCCCTGCATCTCCTCGGCTACGACCTCGAACACCCGGTGATGCGGGCCGGCCTGGAATCCCTGGACCGCTTCGCGGTCCCGCGCGCGGACGGCGCCCGGATGATCGAGGCCTGCCAGTCCCCGGTGTGGGACACCTGCCTCGCCGCGATCGCGCTCGCCGACGCCGGAGTCCCCGCCGACCACCCGTCGCTCGTCAGGGCCGCCGACTGGATGCTGGCCGAGCAGATCGTACGGCCGGGGGACTGGTCCGTACGCAGGCCCGGACTCGTCCCCGGCGGCTGGGCGTTCGAGTTCCACAACGACAACTACCCCGACATCGACGACACCGCCGAGGTCGTCCTCGCGCTGCGCAGGATCATGCATCCGGATCCGGCGCGCGTCGAAGCCGCCATCGAGCGGGCGGTGAGCTGGAACCTCGGCATGCAGTCGAAGAACGGCGCGTGGGGCGCCTTCGACGCGGACAACACCAGCGCCTTCCCCAACCGGCTGCCGTTCTGCGACTTCGGCGAGGTGATCGACCCGCCCTCCGCCGACGTCACCGCGCATGTGGTGGAGATGCTGGCCGTCGAGGGCAAGTCCCATCACCCGCGCACCCGGCGCGGCATCGCGTGGCTGCTCGCCGAACAGGAGCAGAACGGCGCCTGGTTCGGGCGCTGGGGTGTCAACTACCTCTACGGAACGGGATCGGTGGTGCCGGCGCTCGTCGCCGCCGGGCTGCCCGCCTCGCACCCCGCGATCCGGCGTGCGGTCCGCTGGCTGGAGTCCGTACAGAACGACGACGGCGGCTGGGGCGAGGACCTTCGCTCGTACCGCGACGCCGAATGGATCGGGCACGGCGAGTCCACCGCCAGCCAGACCGGCTGGGCGCTGATGGCGCTGCTCGCGGCCGGCGAGCGGGAGAGCAAGGCCGTCGAGCGCGGGGTGACCTGGCTCGCCGAGACGCAAGGAGAGGACGGCTCCTGGGACGAGCCGTACTTCACCGGTACCGGGTTCCCCTGGGACTTCTCCATCAACTACCACCTCTACCGGCAGGTCTTCCCGCTCACGGCGCTCGGACGGTACGTCCACGGGGAGCCGTTCGTGGCGCCGGCCCCGGTCCCGGATCCGGCTCAGGCCGCCGGCCACAAGGCGGACTGATGGGCCCGGCGCCGGCTTCCCCGGACGGCACACCACTGCTGATCGCCTGCGCGCTCGGCATCGAGCACCTCGCCCTGCGACGCGGCCGGGACCGCGGCGGTGCGCCGGGACCGGTGCGGGTGCTGCGTACGGGCATGGGGCCCAGGGCGGCCGAGCGGGCCGTCACACGCACGCTCGACGAGGCGGGCCTGCATGACGCGGCGGTCCTCGCCACCGGCTTCTGCGCCGGGCTCGCGCCCGGTATGCACCCCGGTGACCTGGTCGTCGCCGACGAGACCCGCGACCCCCGGGGCGTCACGCCCTGCACCGGCACCGGACTGCTCGCCGGCGCGCTGGCCCGGGCCGTCCCCGGGCGGGCCGTTCACACCGGTCCGCTCATCGGCTCCCACCATGTCGTACGCGGGCCCGAGCGGGCCGAGTTGCGGGCCACCGGCGCGATCGCCGTGGACATGGAGTCCGCCGCGACCCTGTGGAGCGCCGTCCGGGGCGGCGCGCGTCCGGTTGCGGCCGTCCGGGTGGTCGTGGACGCTCCTGAGCATGAGCTCGTCCGCATTGGGACGGTCCGCGGTGGAATATCAGCTTTCCGTGTCCTTCGCTCCGTCCTGCCGGCTTTCCATGAATGGCACCGTTCTTTGCTGCTCCCCAGGAGGTGAGCTAGATGGCCATGCCGCTCCGTCAGACCATCAGGGTCGGGACGTACCTCTTCGAACAGAAGCTCCGCAAGCGTGAGAAGTTCCCGCTCATCGTCGAGCTCGAACCGCTCTACGCCTGCAATCTCAAGTGCGAGGGGTGCGGGAAGATCCAGCATCCGGCCGGCATCCTCAAGCAGCGCATGCCGGTGGCCCAGGCGGTGGGCGCGGTGCTGGAGTCCGGAGCGCCGATGGTGTCCATCGCGGGTGGCGAGCCGTTGATGCACCCTCAGATCGACGAGATCGTCCGTCAGCTGGTGGCCAAGAGGAAGTACGTCTTCCTCTGCACCAACGCGCTGCTGCTCCGGAAGAAGATCGAGAACTTCACGCCCTCGCCCTACTTCGCGTTCGCCGTGCACATCGACGGACTGCGCGAGCGGCATGACGAATCCGTCGCCAAGGAGGGGGTGTTCGACGAGGCGGTGGCGGCCATCAAGGAGGCCAAGAAGCGTGGCTTCCGGGTCACCACCAACTCCACCTTCTTCAACACGGACACCCCCCAGACCGTCATCGAGGTCCTCAACTACCTCAACGACGACCTCCAGGTGGACGAGATGATGATCTCGCCCGCGTACGCCTACGAGAAGGCCCCCGACCAGGAGCACTTCCTCGGTGTCGAGCAGACCCGCGAACTCTTCAGGAAGTCCTTCGCGGGCGGCAACCGGCGGCGCTGGCGGCTGAACCACTCGCCGCTCTTCCTGGACTTCCTGGAGGGCAAGGCGGACTTCCCGTGCACCGCGTGGGCCATCCCCAACTACTCCCTGTTCGGCTGGCAGCGGCCCTGCTACCTGATGGCCGACGGGTACGTCCCCACGTACCGGGAACTCATCGAGGAGACCGACTGGAGCAAGTACGGCCGGGGGAAGGACCCACGCTGCGCCAACTGCATGGCGCACTGCGGCTACGAGCCGACCGCCGTCCTCGCCACCATGGGCTCGCTCAAGGAGTCCCTGCGGGCGGCCCGCGACACCGTCTCGGGCTCGGGAAGCCGCGGATGACGTGACGAGGCTGGTGGCGGCCGGCCGGGAGGGCCGGCCGCCGGCCGTCGTGAGCTGAACAGATCCGAGAGGGAGGGGCCGACGTGTCGATCTTGGAGAACATCCGGGGGCCGCGCGACCTGAAGGCGCTGGACGAGTCGCAGCTCGGCGAACTGGCCGGGGAGATCAGGGAGTTCCTGATCCACGCGGTGGCCAGAACGGGAGGCCATCTGGGGCCCAATCTGGGGGTGGTGGAGCTCTCGATCGCGCTGCACCGGGTCTTCGACTCGCCCGCGGACCGCATCCTGTGGGACACCGGGCACCAGAGTTACGTACACAAACTGCTCACCGGGCGGCAGGACTTCTCCAAGCTGCGCGGCAAGGGCGGGCTGTCCGGCTACCCGTCGCGCGAGGAGTCCGAGCACGACGTCATCGAGAACTCGCACGCCTCGACCGTGCTGGGCTGGGCGGACGGACTCGCCAAGGCCAACCAGGTCCTCGGCCGCGAGAACCATGTGGTCGCGGTCATCGGGGACGGCGCGCTCACCGGCGGCATGGCATGGGAGGCACTGAACAACATCGCCGCCGCCAAGGACCGCCCGCTGATCATCGTCGTCAACGACAACGAGCGGTCGTACGGGCCGACCATAGGTGGCCTCGCGAACCACCTGGCCACCCTGCGCACCACCGACGGCTACGAGCGGTTCCTCGCCTGGGGCAAGGACGTCCTCCACCACACACCGGTCGTCGGCCGGCCGCTGTACGAATCACTGCACGGCGCGAAGAAGGGCTTCAAGGACGCCTTCGCACCCCAGGGCATGTTCGAGGACCTGGGGCTCAAGTACGTCGGCCCCATCGACGGACACGACACCGCGGCCGTCGAATCGGCGCTGCGGCGCGCCAAGCGGTTCCATGGCCCTGTACTCGTGCACTGCCTGACCCAGAAGGGGCGCGGCTACACGCCCGCGCTGGAGGACGAGGCGGACCGTTTCCACACGGTCGGTGTCATGGACCCGCTGACCTGCGAACCGCTCGCGCCCCCGCCCGGCCCTTCCTGGACCTCGGTGTTCGGCGACGAGATCGTGCGGATCGGCGCCGAGCGGCCCGACGTGGTGGCCATCACCGCGGCCATGCTGCATCCCGTCGGGCTCAGCGGGTTCGCGGAGGCCTTCCCGGACCGCGTGTGGGACGTGGGGATCGCGGAGCAGCACGCCGCGGTGTCGGCGGCAGGCCTCGCGACCGGCGGACTGCACCCGGTCGTCGCCGTCTACGCGACCTTCCTCAACCGCGCGTTCGACCAGCTGCTGATGGACGTGGCACTGCACCGCTGCGGCGTGACGTTCGTACTCGACCGGGCCGGCGTCACCGGGGTCGACGGCCCCTCGCACAACGGCATGTGGGACATGTCGCTCCTTCAGGTCGTCCCGGGCCTGCGGATCGCGGCCCCGCGCGACGCCGACCAGCTCCGCGCCCAGCTACGCGAGGCTGTCGACGTCGACGACGCGCCGACCGTGCTGCGCTTCCCCAAGGAGTCGGCCGGCGAGCCGGTGCCGGCGGTCGGCCGGGTGGGCGGCATGGACGTACTGCACCGGGCCGAGGCGGCCGCTGACGTGCTGCTGGTGTCGGTCGGCGCCCTCGCGCCCGTCTGCCTGAAGGCCGCCGAGCTGCTCGAAGCCCGCGGGGTCGGCTGCACCGTCGTCGACCCGCGCTGGGTCAAGCCCGTCGACGAGGCGCTCGCGCCGCTCGCCGAGCAGCACCGGCTGGTGGCCGTCGTCGAGGACAACAGCCGCGACGGCGGAGTCGGTTCGGCCGTCGGTCAGGCGCTGCGCGACGCGGGTGTGGACCGGCCGCTGCGGACCTTCGGGATTCCCGGCCAGTTCCTGGCCCACGCCAAGCGCGGCGAAGTCCTCGCCGACATCGGCCTCACCCCGGTGGAGATCGCGGGGCGGATCAGCGCCGCACTGGCCCAGAAGGCCCAGAAGGCCGCCCAGGGGGCCCAGCAGGCCGTGCAGGTTCACAAGGAGGAGCGAGAAGCATGACGACCGCCGAGCCGGGCGCGGCCCAGGACGTGGACGCCCAGGACGTGGACTTCGACCTCGGCGTACTGCTCGCCGAGCGCGGCGCGGAGCGCTATGAGCTGCACAGCCGGTATCTGAACCACCAGCTGCCGCGGATGCTGCACACCATCGGCTTCGACAAGGTGTACGAGCGAGCCGAGGGCGCCCACTTCTGGGACGCCGAGGGCAACGACTACCTCGACATGCTCGCGGGCTTCGGAGTCATGGGGCTCGGCCGGCACCACCCCGTCGTCCGCAAAGCTCTGCACGACGTCCTGGACGCCTCGCTCGCCGATCTCGTCCGCTTCGACTGCCAGCCGCTGCCCGGACTGCTGGCCGAGAAGCTGCTCTCGTACAGTCCGCACCTGGACCGGGTCTACTTCGGCAACAGCGGTACGGAGGCGGTGGAGACCGCGCTCAAGTTCGCCCGGTACGCCACGGGCAGGCCCAGGATCCTGTACTGCCCCCATGCCTTCCACGGGCTGACCACCGGCTCGCTCTCGGTCAACGGGGAGGACGGCTTCCGGGACGGCTTCGCGCCGCTGCTGCCGGACACCGCCGTCCCGCTCGGTGATCTCGTCGCGCTGGAACGGGAGTTGAAGCGCGGCGATGTGGCGGCCTTCGTCGTCGAGCCGGTCCAGGGCAAGGGCGTGCGCGAGGCGCCGCCCGGATTCCTGCGCGCCGCACAGGAGTTGCTGCACCGGCACAAGGCGCTCCTCATCGCCGACGAGGTGCAGACCGGCCTGGGCCGGACCGGTGACTTCTTCGCGTACCAGCACGAGGAGGGCGTCGAACCCGACCTGGTCTGCGTGGCCAAGGCGCTGTCGGGCGGCTATGTGCCGGTCGGGGCGACCCTCGGCAAGGACTGGATCTTCAAGAAGGTGTACTCGTCCATGGACCGGGTGCTGGTGCACTCCGCCAGCTTCGGTTCCAACGCGCAGGCGATGGCGGCGGGGCTCGCCGTGCTGTCGGTCATGGAGAACGAGCAGATCGTCGCCCACGCCCGGGCGACCGGTGATCTGCTGCGCACCCGGCTCGCCGCCCTCGTCGATCGCTACGAGTTGCTGCACGAGGTGCGCGGACGGGGCCTGATGATCGGCATCGAGTTCGGCCGGCCCACATCGCTCGGGCTCCGCGGCCGGTGGGCCATGCTCCAGGCGGCACGCAAGGGGCTCTTCGCGCAGATGGTGGTCGTCCCGCTGCTCCAGCGGCACCGCATCCTCACCCAGGTGTCCGGCGACCATCTCGAAGTGATCAAGCTGATTCCGCCGCTGATCATCGACGAGCGGGACGTGGACCGGTTCGTCGCCGCCTTCACGGACGTCATGGACGAGGCACACAGCGGTGGCGGACTGATGTGGGACTTCGGCCGCACCCTGGTCAAGCAGGCCGTCGGCAGGTGATGTGCCTCTGATGTGCCTCAGAGGCAAGAAATTTGCCTGAGAGGCACGCGCTCTGGCTCAATCGACGGTATGGACCCTGGCACCACCGGGGCGGCCCAGGAGCTGCCCGCCGTCGCGCCGCAGCTGCGCGAGCTGCGGCGTCGCGCCGCGCTGACGCTGGAGGCGGCCGCCGCGCGCGCCGGTCTCTCACCGGCGCATCTGTCCCGGCTCGAGACGGGTCGGCGTCAGCCGTCCCTGCCGATGCTGCTCGCGCTCGCCCGTACCTACGGTACGACCGTCTCGGAACTGCTCGGCGAGGAGCTGCCCGGCCGGGACCCGGTCGTGCGCGGCGACCGGGCCGAGCCGGCGGAGGCCGGCGGCTGGACGTACTGGTCGGCCGGCACCCCCGGTCGCGGCATGCAGGCGCTGCGGCTGCGGGTTCCGTACGGCAGGCAGGGCGACCTGGTCCGCGTACACCCCGGTGAGGAGTGGCTGTACGTACTCCGGGGCCGGGTGCGGCTGATGCTCGGCGAGAGCGAGCACACCCTCGCGCCGGGGGACAGCGCGCACTTCGACTCGCTGACCCCGCACCGGATCGCCGCCGCCACCCGCGGCGGGGCCGAGCTGCTCTTCGTCCACACGCTGCTGCAGAGCGCCGCTGCCGAGCTGTGCCTCGGCGACGGCGCGTCCCGACGAACGCCAGGAGTGTCGCCATGACCGACCCCGAAACCGCCCCCGGGACCGACGAGAAGAAGTCCACCGCCCGTCGCTTCGTCGAGGACAGGATTCCGCGGGGCCTGGCGATCCGGCTCTTCGTCTACGTCGTCGCCGGACACCTCTTCGCGGCGTTCGTGTACATGCTCTTCACCCTCGGCGGGCAGCAGTAGGGCCTGTCCGGTCGTCAGGTCCCGTCGTCAGTCCAGCAGGCGGGCGCGCAGCCGCTCGCGGATCTCGGGGGTGACCTTCAGGCCCTCCTCGAGGTAGCGGTCGGTCGTGCCCCAGGTCTGGGAGATGGTGTCGAAGGCCGCCGCGAGGTACTCGGCGCGGGCGTCGAACAGCGGGCTCAGCAGCTCCATGACCTCGGGGGACATGGCGGCGGGCGAGCTGTTGCTGCGGTGCACCTTGTAACGGCGGTGGGCCGCGTTGGACTCCAGGTAATCGGCCTCGATCGCGTCCCGCTCGACGCCGAGCGCGAGCAGCGTCACCGCGATCGACAGGCCCGCGCGGTCCTTGCCGGCCGCACAGTGCATCAGGGCCGGCACGCTGTCCTCGGCGAGCGCGTGCAGCACCCGGCTGTGCTCCGCGGTGCGGTGCTTGATGATCACGCGGTAGGAGGCGGACATCCGCGCGGCAGCCTGGCCGTCGGCGAGGATCGAGCGCAGCTGGTCGAGATCGCCGTCGCGGACCATCTTCCAGAACTCGGCGCCGTCCGCCGGGTCCGTCAGCGGGATGTTGACGTTCCGTACGCCGGGCAGCTCGACGTCCGGACCCTCAAGTGCCTTGTCCGCGTCATTGCGGAAGTCGAAGATCGTGTGCAGCCCGAGCGAGCCGAGGAAGGCGGCGTCGGTGGCGCTCGCATGCGCCAGATGACCGCTGCGGAAGAGCCGCCCCTGCCGTACCCGTCGGCCGTCCGCGGCCGGCAGCCCGCCCACGTCACGGAAGTTGCGCACTCCGGTCAGCTCGGGCTCTGTCGACGGGACCTGGGGAAGCTGCTGCGTCACGGGGTCTCCTCCGTGTCTGCCGTCGGCGCTGCTCGCCGGCGAGGGTCATCGGTTCGACGATACGACATGGGTTCCTGGGGCAATCATCTCGGTGCGGATCAGTAGGGGCAATTACGGTTCAATGTCCGTTCTGACCGAATTGATTTGCTTAACGAGGCCTTGGCGTATTTGCGCGTGAGATGGTCCCGGAGTGAGTGAGCAGGATCATATTGGTGACGTTGCGTGGTGGCGGAAGCAGGCCTAATTCCATGGTGCGGGCGGCTGTTAATGATCCGTAATCCACGGAGGGTGACCGGAAAATTCCGGCATATTCGTCACTGCGAATGCAATGCGGAATTCGCGGCTTGTTCCGCCCGTCGGGCTCGCCTACGGTCACCGTCAATCCGGGTGGACCGCCGAATCCTGCCACCGCCCGGAAACCGCACCCACCACTCACGCACGGCAGGAGCGGGGGACCCAGGTAAGCCGCCGGTCCGGTAATCCGGAACGGCTCGGGGTTAAGTCGCACTCGCACTGCGGCCGGACATCTCCAGTCCGAACCCGACAGCTCACCTCGCAGGCGACGGAGAGGAATTCGTCATGCCCGCAAAGGGTAAGCACCGTCGTCCCAAGGCCAATCCGATCACGCGCGGCTTTGTCGCCGCAGGCACTGGTGGTGCCGCACTCGCGCTGCCGCTGCTGGGCGCCACCGGCGCGACCGCGGCGGAGAAGGCCGCACCGGCCACCGCCGCCGAGAAGGCCGTCGCTCCGGTCGCGGCCGCCGCGCCGGCCGCCGCGGTGAAGTCCGCTCCCAAGACGTACTCCGTGGTCTCGGGCGACTACCTGTCCAAGATCGCCGATGAGCAGGACGTCAGCGGCGGCTGGCAGAAGCTCTACCAGGACAACCGCGAGGTCGTCGGTGACGACCCGTCGCTGATCCACCCGGGCCTCAAGCTCACCATCGGCGAGAAGGCCAAGGCCAAGGCCAAGGCCAAGCCGGCGGCCAAGTCCGAGGCTCCTGCCGAGCGGGCCGACCGGTCCGAGCGCAAGAGCGCGCCTGCCCCGGCGCCGGCGCCGGCGAAGAAGAGCGCGCCGGCCGAGAAGGCCGCCACGGCCGCCTCGGACAAGGGCACTGCGAACGCCTCCGGCTTCACCGCCCCGGTCGACGCTTCCGTCTCCACCCCGTACCGCATGTCCGGGTCCATGTGGTCGAGCGGTTACCACACGGGTGTGGACTTCGCCGCGGGCTCCGGCACCAGCGTCAAGTCCATCGGTCCTGGCACCGTCGTCTCGGCCGGCTGGAGCGGTTCCTACGGCAACGAGGTCGTCATCCAGCACGCCGACGGCACGTACTCGCAGTACGCCCACCTGTCCGCGCTCTCCGTCTCGTCCGGCCAGAGTGTCAGCGGCGGGCAGCAGATCGGGCTGGTCGGCTCGACCGGCAACTCGACCGGTCCGCACCTGCACATGGAGGTCCGGACCAGCCCGAGCTACGGCTCGGACATCGACCCGCTGGCGTACCTGCGCCAGCACGGCGTCAGCATCTGAGACGCATCACCCTGACGGGGCGTCACCAGACGTAGCCAGGAGGCCGGATCGGCGGATCCGGCCTCCTGGCGTATGCCCGGGAGCCGTGGGAAACGGCCCGTGGTCCATGTCACGCCGCGTCACCCCCTCCTTACGGTCGCGTAGGTCACATCCGCCGGTGAAGGATGTGCTCCCGTGGCAGGCGATTCGAGATCAATCAGCAGAGGTGCGTTCGGGTCGTACGCGGCGATCGGTGACAGCTTCACCGAAGGCGTCGGCGATCCGGGGCCTGACGGTTCGTTCGTGGGGTGGGCCGACCGGCTGGCGGTACTGCTCGCCGACCAACGCCCGGAGCACGCCTTCCGCTACGCGAACCTGGCCGTGCGGGGACGGCTGCTCGACCAGATCGTGGCGGAGCAGGTGCCGCGGGCGAAAGGGCTCGCGCCGGACCTGGTGAGCTTCTGCGCCGGCGGCAACGACATCATCCGGCCGGGCAGCGATCCGGACGCGGTCGCCGAGCGTTTCGAGGCGGCCGTGGCGGACCTGACCTCGGCCGTCGGTACGGTGATGATCACCACCGGTTTCGACACCCGCAGCGTGCCGGTGCTGCGGCATCTGCGGGGCAAGATCGCCACGTACACCGCGCATGTGCGGTCGATCGCCGACCGCTACGACTGCCCGGTGCTCGACCTGTGGTCGCTCAGGTCGGTCCAGGACAGGCGGGCCTGGGACGGCGACCGGCTGCATCTCTCGCCCGAGGGGCACACGCGGGTCGCGCTCCGCGCGGCGCAGGTGCTGGGCCTGGAGGTACCGGCCGACCCCGACCAGCCGTGGCCCCCGGAGGAGCCGAGGGGCTCGGCGGCAGTCCGCCGGGACAACATCCAGTGGGCGCGGGAGCACTTGGTGCCGTGGATCGGCCGACGCCTGCGAGGCGAGTCGTCGGGCGACCACATAGAACCGAAGCGCCCGGACTTGCTGCCGTTGTAGGGGCCGGGGGTGGGGGGTGACTGTGGCCGGGGGTGGGTTGTGCGGCGAAACCCGGGGCCGCCCGCTTTGTGAGTATGGCGGGCCGGGCCGGACCGTCAAGGGCGCTCCCTGCGGTCGCGTCGCTGCGCGATGGCCTTCGGCCCCCCTTGACCGTCCGCCCCGTCCCGCTGGTGCAGATGAGTGTCGGGCGGCCCCGGGGAGCGGGGCCCCACCTGAGCCGGGACGCTGGCTGCGCTCTCGTCGGTGACCTCAGCCTGGCAGATGGGGCAAGACACGCGGCCACTTCGGGGGCTGCGCGGCTCGGCTAAGCGACCGACGGCCGTCTGTTGAGCCGAGACGACGCCCAATCCGAGGTGAGGCGACACCAAGCGGGCGAGGGGGTCTGCGAGTAGGTCATAAACCCCGTCAAATCGGGCGCAATTGAGGCCCTGTGGACCCTCTCATGCCGCCTGTTGTAGTCATACCTCGGCCAGACCGGCCTGCTGGCCGCTCAGCCGGGTCCAAGTCCATCCCGGGCCTGCCGCGCGCGGCAATGACCCACCGGCCTGCGGCCGCTGGGCTGGTCGGGGTCCTCCGAGCGGACCTCACGGTCCACAATTTGCGGCCGCTGCGCCGGGGCCAGTTCCTCCCGAGGCGACCGCGTGGTCCACAACCTGCAGTCGCTTGGCCGAGGCCGTGCTCCTCTCTGACCTGCCGCGCGCGGTAATGACCCACCGGCCTGCGGCCGCTGAGCTGGTCGGGGTCCTCCGAGCGGACCTCACGGTCCACAATCTGCGGCCGCTGCGCCGGGGCCAGGTTCCTCCCGAGGCGACCGCGTGGTCCACAACCTGCAGCCGCTTGGCCGAGGCCGTGCTCCTCTCTGACCTGCCGCGCTGGGTAATCACCCACCGGCCTGCGGCCGCTTGGCCGGGGCCGGGCCCCTCCCGGGCCGATTGCGCACCACCCACCACCCGGTGGCCGCTTGGCCGGGGCCGGGCCCATCCCGGAGAGACCGCGCCCGCAACTACCCACCGGCCTGTGGCCGCTTGGCCGGGCCGGGCCCATCCCGGGGAGACCGCGTCCCGCAATCGCCCACCGGCCTGCGGCCGGGGGCCGACCGGGACCAGCAGCCGGTGGATCCCCGGGGCCCCGCTCCGGGGGCCGCCCCCTCAACAAGCAGTAGCGGTGGAGGGACGGGAGTCCAGGGTGGCCGAAGGCCATCGCGCAGCGACGCGACCGCAGGGAGCGCCCTTGACGCCCGGCCCGGAGCCGCCATCATCACCAACCGGGCGGCCCCCCACCCGCACTTCTCGCCCCGGGGCACGCACGCCCCCCACCCGCACTGCCCGCTCCCGGGCACGGGCGGCCCCCCACCCGCACTGCCCGCTCCCGGACACGTCCGCCCCCCACCGGCCTGCGGCTGCTGAGCCGGGACCGGCACCCGCCGTCCCCAGGGGGCCCTACCCGAACCACCCGCTCCTGGACCAGGGCGCCCTCAGCCCCCCGTCAGTTCCTCCCGCCCGATCAGCGCCGTGCTGCCCTCCACCGTGCACGCGTACGCGCCCGCCACCGCGCCCAGCCTCGCGCACTCCTCCAGGTCCCGGCCCGCCAGGCGTCCGTACAGGAAGCCGCAGACGTACGCGTCGCCTGCGCCGTTGGAGTCCACCACCCGCGCCGGCGGTACCGTCGCGCGGATCGGGCGCGGCGTGCTGCCGGCGTCCCGCGCGAGCAGGTACGAGCCGCCCGCCCCCGCCATGGCTATCACCGCCTCCGCCCGCCCCTCCCGCAGAATCTCCCGCATCACGGAGGCGATGCGCTCGCCCGCCCCCGCCGCGCTCAGGAAGACGAGGTCGGACCGCAGGGCGAACTCCCGGTGGTGGTCCGCCAGTCCGTCCCAGTCGTGCAGGTCCGTGGAGACCGGGACCCCGAGCGCCTCGATGTCGTCGTACAGGAAACGTGCGAAGTGCATGATCGAGAGATGGACATGGCGGGCGCGCCGCAGGTGCGGGAGGTAGAACTCCCGCGGCATCCGCAGATCGAGAGGATCGCGCCCGTCGTAGAACGACATCCGGCGCCCAGTAGTCTCCACAAGGTTCACCGCACGGCGCGTCCCCGCCGGCGAGATCAGCGGCTCGAAGTCCACCCCGCCCTCCGCGAGACGCTCACGGACCATCGCACCGGTCCAGTCGTCGCCGATGAAGTCGAGGAGTTTGACGTTCAGTCCGAGCGCCCGGCAGCCCAGCGCGACATTGCCGCCCGTATGCCCCGGCCACTCCCGGATCGGGGACACCCCGACCGAGTCGGCGAGTGGTACGGGCAGGGAGTCGACACGGACCACCGTGTCCACCCCGCTGCCCCCGATCGCCAGGACGTCGTACGCATCTTCCAGTTGCCCGGGTTGCTCCGCTTGCTCGGGTTGCTCGAATTCGGGTGACACCGGAATCCTTCCTCAGGCCTCAGCCCAGTTGTCAGCGCGCCGTGGCCGTCAGTACCGATCTGTCTATGCCCAGCTCGCGCGCGAGCGCGTCATCGACCCACTCCTGCATGGCGGTCCGCGACAGCGCCCCCTCGTACGACGTCATCTGCACGGCCAGCCCGTCCAGCAGCGCGGTCAGCCGCCAGGCGGCCGCCGCCGGGTCGGGGCACGGGAACTCGCCCGCCGCCGCGCCCTCCGCGATCACCTCGGTCAGCGCGGCCTTCCACCGCAGGTCGAGATCACGGGTGACCTCGCGCAGCACGGGTTCGCGCAGCGCCGCCGCCCAGCCCTCGATCCACAGCTTCCAGCCCTTCGCCGAACCGGTCGGCGCATACCACCGCACCGCGGCGCGCAGCCTGCGCACCGCCGTGGTACGGCGGTTCAGCAGCTTGTGCAGATGGACGAGGTCACCGTGCGCCGCATAACCGAAGGCCGCCGCGACCAGCTTCTCCTTCGTCGCGAAGTGGTACAGGACCAGCGCGTTGCTGACCCCCAGGGCCGAGGCGACGTCGGAGATCCGGAGCGAGTCGATCCCGCGCACCCCGATCTGTTCGACGGCCGCACGCAGCAACTCCTCGCGCCGTTCCTCCACGCTCAACCTGACCCTGGCCACGCCGTCACCCTACACACGGGCTACACACCGGTAACTCGCCCCTCGCAGGCCCCGTGACCCGTTCCGCCCCAGCCCCAGCAGCCGTCAACACCGCACCGGCCGACGCCTCAGCGCCGGTACCAGCCGAAGCGCTCCGCCATCACCGGCAGCCGGTCGGCGACGACCGCGTGCGCGGCTGCCCGCGGCGAGGTGCCATCGGAGTCCGCGCGGTCCAGGATCCGGCCGGTCAGAGAGCGCATGGACCGGCGGATGTACGCGAACGCCGCGTCCGCGTCCGCGCCGATGTCGCCGAAGAGTGTCCACCACCACCACGCGTTCGTAGCGGAGTTGACCACGACGTCCGGCAGTACGGTGATCCCTCGCCGAGCCAGCAGCTCCTCCGCCTCCGGCAACACCGGCAGGTTCGCCGCCTCCACGACCCAACGCGCCCTGATCTCCTGCTGGTTCGTGGTGTCCACCGCATACGAGACGGCGGCCGGCACCAGCACCTCCACCTCCGCCGACAGCCATGCGTAGCCCGGCAGTTCCTCGTCATCCGCCCGCAGCGCCGTACGGTCGACCGTGCCGTACGCGTCGCGGGCGGCGAGCAGCGCCTCGATGTCCAGACCGCCGGGGTTGGCGATCGTCCCCTTGACGTCGGCCACCGCGACGATCTTCAGCCCCGCCCGGGCGAGGAAACGCGCGCTCGCCCCGCCCATCGTGCCGAGTCCCTGTACGGAAACCCGGGCCCCGTCGTGCGCCAGGCCGGCCCGGTCCAGCGCGGTCAGTACCGATTCCGCGACCCCGCAGCCGCCCACCAGCTCATCGAGACCGATGCCGTCCACCTCGACGGCGAACGCGTCCGCGAGCCGGCGGCGTGCCGCGCGTTCGTCGTCGAGCAACGGATAGACGGCCTGGATGGAGGACACGAGCCCGGCCTCGGCGGCCGCCAGGTCGACGATGTCCTGAGTGAGGCCCAGGTCCTCGCCCGTGGTCCAGACGGCCTCGACGTACGGGCGCACCGCGCGCAGGTAGCGGACCAGGATGCCGTACGCCTCCGGGTCCTGCGGGTCGCAGTCGATACCGCCCTTCGCGCCGCCGAGCGGGATGTAGCGGGCCGCCGGGTCCTCCGCGTTGTAGTGCAGGGCCTCTTTCATCGTCATCCCGCGGGCCAGCCCCGCCACCTCGTCGAGGGTGCAGCCGGCGCGCATGCGCAGCCCACCGCTGGCGACTCCGCGTACCAGGCGGTCAACGACCAAGTACCCATGGCGGCCGCTGACATGGTCCGTCCAGGTGAGTGAGATCAGCGGGCCAGTCATCGTGCGGTCTCCTCGGTACGGACGGTCGGAACGGAACTCCCCGGCTGAACGGCGGTTCAGTATCCGAAGATCGGCGCGCCGCTGTCAACGAAGCCGCTGTCAACGAAGCTGCTGGCGAAGCAGCCGCCTCCAGGAATCCTCGAGGCGGTACAGACGTTGCCACGGCATGACGGAAAACCAGGCGCACCAGGACGCACTGCTGAAGCTGCTCTCCGAGCAGGATGGCGGCGTACTGGTCACGATCAAGCGTGACGGCCGGCCCCAGCTCTCCAACGTCAACCACGCCTACTACCCGGAGGAGCGGATCATCCGCGTCTCCGTCACGGAGGGCCGAGCCAAGACCGCCAACCTGCGCCGCGACCCCCGCGCCGGCTACCACGTCACCAGTGACGACCGGTGGGCCTGGACGGTCGTGGAAGGTACGGCGGAACTGTCCCCGGTCGCCGCTGACCGCGACGACGCGACGGTCGAGGAACTGATCAGGCTCTACCGGGATGTTCGCGGCGAGCACCCCGACTGGGACGACTACCGGCGCGCGATGGTCGAGGACCGGCGCGTCATGCTGCGGATCCGGGTGGACCGGGCGTACGGGCAGCCGCGTGGCTGAACGGGGGCCGAGCCGGGGCTTAACCGGGCCGGAGCCGCGCCGAGGCTGGCCGGCACTGATCCCGTCCGGCCCCGTCCGGCCGCCGGCACGGCGTTGTCACTGCCGCAACCGATAATGCTGTGACACGGACATCATGCGAACCCTGCGAACCCTGCGAATCACGTGAACATGCGAACCGACTCGTCCCAGGAGGCCCAGTGACCGGCTCCACTTCCCTGCGTTCCGGGCTCCGTGCCCTGCGGCCCGCCGCCTTCGGCGCGGATCCGTCCGGAGAGCGGTTGGAGCGGATCCGCCGCTCGCCGAACTTCGCGGACGGCGTCTTCCAGAACCCGGTGGGGGCCAGGACGCGGCCGACCGGGTCGATGACGGAATTCGCGAAGATCTACTTCCGCAAGGAGGAGCGGGTCCGCCGTGCCCCGGCAGGCGCCATTCCGGTCCACCCGACCACCCTCGCCGACCTCGCCAAGCCGCCCGTCTCGGGCCTGCGGCTGACCTGGCTGGGGCATTCGAGCGTGCTCGCGGAGATCGACGGCCGCCGGATCCTGTTCGACCCGGTGTGGGGCGAGCGCTGCTCCCCCTTCGCCTTCGCCGGACCCAAGCGCCTGCACCCCGTCCCCTTCCCGCTCGCCGCCCTCGGCCCGGTCGACGCCGTCGTGATCTCCCACGACCACTACGACCACCTCGACCTGCCCACGATCCGCGGCCTGGCCGGCACCGGGACGGTCTTCGCCGTACCGCTCGGCGTCGGCGCCCATCTCGAGCTCTGGGGGGTACCGGCCGACCGTATACACGAGCTCGACTGGAACGAGACCGTCAAGATCGCCGGGATAGGTCTGACCGCGACCCCGGCCCGGCACTTCTGCGGACGCGGCCTGCGCAATCAGCAGCACACCCTGTGGGCCTCCTGGGTGGTCGCCGGGCCGGAGCACCGGATCTACCACAGCGGCGACACCGGATACTTCCCCGGCTTCGCGGACATCGGCGCCGAGCACGGCCCGTTCGACGCCACGATGATCCAGATCGGCGCATACAGCGAGTACTGGCCCAAGAACCACACGGACTATACGCCGCTGCCCGGGGCCTGGCCAGACATTCACATGTCGCCCGCCCAGGGGATGCAGGCCCATCTTGACCTGCAGGGAGGCAGTCCGGGAGGGGTGCTGCTGCCGATCCACTGGGGGACGTTCAACCTGGCGCTGCACGCGTGGACGGAGCCGGGGGAGTGGACGAAGGACGCAGCCGAGGAGGCCGGCCAGGCGGTGGCGTTCCCGCGGCCGGGTGAGCCGTTTGAGCCGGCCGGGAAGCTGCCGGTGGAGGCGTGGTGGCGGGCAGTGTCCGGTCCGATTGCCCGTCCGTGGCGCCGTCCCCGACGCGCTGAGGGTGTGGCCGAGACGAGCAGGGGTGATCTCGACCTCGCGGGTGAGCGGTGACGTCGGTCGGGGACGAGCTGGGCGAGATGGTCCGGATGCTGGAGCGTCTCCCGGCTGATGAGCTGGATCGTTTGACCAACAGGGCTCCCGTGCCGTTTCGCGACTCCTTCGGTATTTCCGTCGGCACCGCCACGCCTACGTCGCCACCGCCCCCGACTTGCTGAAGACGCTGCGGGAGCACGACCCGGACTTGGTCATCCTGGACGGCACCCTCGCCGAGTGCGACCGCGTCGGCGACAGTCGCGCCGACTACTCCGCCAAGCACCGTTGGCGTGGGGTGAAGGTCCAGTCATTACCGATCCCACCGGCGATGTGCTGTGGATCTCGACCGCACTGCCAGGCCACGCCCACGACCTGCCGCCCGCACCCACCGCATCATCCGGATCTGCGAGCGACAAGGCGTTCCTGTCCTCACTGACCGCGCCTATACCGGCGCCGGCCCCCCCACGTCACCACCGGCCTCAAACGACCATCTGGGGGCGAACTCACCCGACGTTGCGCTACCGCGTCCTCCAGCGACGACGGCGGTGTCCGAGTCCCGATCCGGGAACCGGAGGCCGCCTGTTCTTCGAGTGCGCGGCGGTGCTCGATGAACTCTTCCAGTTCGAGGGCGCCTCGGAGCGGCGGTCGATCTCCAGCAGCACCGGCCCCTTCGAGGCCGGCGCCCGCATCACCAGGTCCGCCCTCTGTACGAACCCGCCTGCGAGCCGGTGCCCGACCTCGGTCCGGTGCCCGACCTCGGTCTGGAAGGCAAGCGGGTGCCCGATCCCGGCGCGGTGCAGTTCGGCGGCCGTCGAGGTGACCGCCGCGGCGTGGTCGTCGTAGCCGCCCGCGAGCAGTCCCCGGTGACCGGGTCGTACTCCTCCTTGCGCAGCACCGGGACCCGTATGTTCTTCGGCTCCAGCAGTCGCTTCGCGGTTGTTCTCGGGCAGTGAGCATCCGTACCTGTCGCTGGTCGTCCGGGACCGATTCGGTCCTCGCCAGGTTGTCCTCCAAATCCGCGAGGTTGTCCCGCCTGAGCTTGTCGTGCCGGTTTTCCGGGCGGGTCAGCTTCCACAACTGATCGGGGGTCGCCCGCTGGAAGATGCCGAGGGCTTGCAGCAGCTCCCCCTTCGCGGTCCTGTCGCGTGGCATCTGCCGCACACGAACAGGTTTGATCGCGACAGCACCGGGCGCTGGCTGGTGGAACGACCGCTGGTGCGATCTGCCAGACTGGGCCGGAATTGGTTGCGGTCCCGCTCCGGAGTACCGGAGCTCGATTTGACATGTCGTATGGGGTGGGGAATGCCGAAGCACCGGTTGTCCAGGAAGAACCGTTACATCGCCTTGGCGGCAACGGGTGCCGTCGTCGTGGCCGGTGCCGGGGTCGCGGCGCAGACCTCGATGGCCGCCCCGGCGTGGCCGGCACAGAAGACCTACACGGGCCGGGCGTTCGACGCCTGCACGGCGCCCTCGCTCACCGCGATGAAGGCATGGAAGACGGACGCCTACTACGGCGGCGTCGCGGTCTACGTCGGTGGCAAGAACCGCGGCTGCGCCCAGCCCAACCTGACCCAGTCCTGGGTGAAGTCGGTCGACACGCTCGGCTGGCGCGTCATCCCCCTGTACGTCGGCGCCCAGCCGCCCTGCCAGAAGAGCGGGAACAAGGAGAGGTTCACCGCGGCCACCGCGGCCTCGGTCGGGGTGAGCAACGCCAACGACGCGATCGTCAAGGCCTCGGCGCTCGGCATGAAGGCCGGCAGCCCCATCTACCTCAACATGGAGTCGTACGACATCGCCGACACGGCGTGCAACGACGCCACCCTTACCTACGTGCGGTCTTTCACCAAGACCCTGCGCGCCAAGACCTACCGCGCCGGCCTCTACGGCTTCAGCAGCTCCAGCGCCAAGGCGATCGCCACCGCCAAGGACCGCACGGACCTGCCAGGCAACCTCTGGTACGCCCTGTGGAACGGCCAGGAGACCACCACCAAGGACTGGCCCTGGGACCCGAAGCTGTACACCGGCCACAGCCGCGGCCACCAGTACAAGGCCAACAGCAAGGAGACCCGCGGCGGTCACACCATCACCGTCGACCGCAACGCCTGGGACGCCCCGGTCGCCATCGTCGGCTGACCGGTCGGCATGACGGCCTGATCGACGGCCGTAGCGAGCGCGGTCAAGGGAAACGCGTCGGTAGCGGCCCGGCAGCGAACCCGGTCCAGGAACGACGCGCGCCGGCCGACCTGGTCAAGGGGAGGCCGGGCGGCGCGCGCACCGGTGCGGTGCGGGACATCGAGTGCGGCGCACCGTGGTGCGCGCGAGAGTGCCGTGCATCGTCGGGCGGTGCGCACCGGCTGCGGTGCCGGGACATCGTGGTGCGCGCGGGAGTGACGTCCATCGTCAGCCGGTGCACACCGTCCACCGGGTCGGGTGGTGCGCACTGAGCCTCCGCCAACTTGAAGTTGCAGGTCAAAGGGCTGGTGTGACGGACTCGCGGGGTGCTCACGCCGGTCGTGGGCGGCAGTCTGCGGAGTAGATCGTCTGTCAGCGGTTGACTTCGAGGTTCGTCAGGACGAGCAGGGCGTGCAGGAGGTGGGTGGCGCGGGCGGGGTCGGTGCGGAGTTTGGTGAAGGTCCGCCAGTTCTTGAGGTGGGCGAAAGCGTGCTCGACTGGTGCGCGTCCGGTGGCGAGGACGCGGTTGGCGTCCTTCTGGCCGGGGGTGAGCTTGTGAGTGCGGCTGGCGGTGAAGCCGGTGACGATCACGGGGTCGCGGACGTCGTTGTCCAGGCCGCGGAAGCCGAGGTCGGCCAGCGCCCCGAGACCGGCGGCGCGCAGGTGGGCAAGGATGTGGTCGCGGCGGGCGGCGGTGTTGCCGTGGGTGCGGCCGGGACGGGCGGCGGATATCCAGAGCAGGCGGCCTATCTCGTCGGTCAGGGCGATGAAGTGCAGGCCGTGGCGGCGGTGTTTGCCGGAGTAGTTACGCCGGTCGGCCTTTCCGGTGCGGCGCTGGGTGGCGATGAGGGTGCCGTCGATCAGCACCACCTCCCCGCCCCGCTTGGCGACCTTCTTCAGGGCGCGGTCCAGGCGCGGGGCCTGCGCGGCGAGCAGGGCGATCAGCTCGTCGCGCCAGCGGCGGACAGAGGACTCGGACACGTTGTTGCCGCCGGACATGTCGGCCAGGCGCTGGTCGTGACGCAGCACGGCCAGGACGATCACCGCGATCCTCCCGGGCGGCAGGATCCGCCACCTGGACCGTATCGCCTTCAGGTGGCGCCGCAGGAGGCCGGCGAGGTGGTTGACGGTGCTCGTGGACAGTGGCAGACGGCACTGGTAGACAGGCGGACAGGTATCCTCGGCACGTTCTTTGGTTTTCGTCACACAGGTCCAACGGCAGCCGGGGGCACTCCGGTTACGCCTGCGGCGCCCCGCTGCGGGCTGCGGCATGCCTGGTCAGAGGCGGGTGGTGAACCGGCCGTCGGGCAGTTTCCGCAGCCAGCCGCGGTCGGCCAGTCTGACCAGCTTCCCGCGCAGCGGTTCCAGCTTGGCCCGCACGCTGACATCCACTCCCAGCACTTCGCCGATCTGCCGGGCCATGACCGGTCCGGCGGCCTGCCGCACGGCGGCGAGGATGCGCTGAAAGTCCGGCGGAAGCGTGACCTCCTCCACACCCGGTGCGCGGTGCGGGATCAGCATCACCGCCTGGCCGCCCACCTGCCCGGGCGTCGGCGTGGCCGAGACGCGTTCGTTGGCGAGCTGTTCGCTCACTCGCTCAAGGACACGCTCAGCGACGGCGAGTTCGTCCCGCTCGGCCCGTACCTCTGCCAGCTGCTTGGCCAGCTGTTCTTCGAGTTCGTCCAGTTCCGCGCGCCGCGCGGTGATCCGTTCAAGCAGCTCGGGATCCAGCATGTATCGGATCGTAGAAGACCGCCCGGCCACAGTGGGCAGGAACCGGCGAGCCGACCGTCCCGTCAGAGCGTTGTTGCACGCTGCCCCGCGACCTCCCACTCCTGGTGCGCGGTGTGGACGCGGTGCCACAGCTCCGCCCGCGCGGGGGCGTCGACGTCGGTCAGGTTCAGGTGGAACACGTCGGCCAGTACGTCGTACCAGTCGTCGGCGGAGTCGATGGTCTGCTCGTACGTGCCTTCGGAGTCGATCCGGCGCAGCACACAGCCGCGCAGCATGTCCACGCCCTTGGCGTCGCGGAGCTGGGCTTGGAGGACCCGGACGAATCCGGACTCGGGGGAGGTAGACAGCCGCTCGTGCTCCGCGGCGAAGGAGGACAGTTCCACGGGCTCCGGCGCGAAGACCATCGCCGTGAACGCGCCGCGGGGGTCATGGGCGAACCGCCAGCCGCCGGGCACCACCACCGACGGGGCCATCGCGTAGGTGAACGGCCCCTGGGTGTAGGTGCCTTCGCACAGCGGCAGCGGCTCGTACATTCCGCCGGCGAGCCCGGTGTCGACCAGCCACCGCTCGCCGTCGAGCCCCACCGTGAGCGCGAGATGGTCGCCGCCCGGACCGTCGGGGTCCTCGACCTCGTCCTGCACCCCGGCCCGGTGCAGGGTCACGTCGTAGCCGAGGGCCGTCAGCAGCGCGGCGAAGGCTCCGTTGAGGTGGAAGCAGTAGCCGCCGCGCCCGCGCACGATCCGGGCCACGGATTCCGCGGCGCCGATGCCCGACGGCCGTCCCAGTTGGTTGTCGAGGGTCTCGTAGGCGACCCGCTCCACCTGCGCCCGGTGCAGCGCCCATAGCGCTTCAGCGGTCGGGGCCGCCGGCCGGGCCACCCCCAGCACGGCCAAATACCCGTCGACGTCGATCATGCTCCCCCTCACCGTTCGAACGGATGATCAGCCTAGTCGCCGGTACCGCCCGTCCCACGCCCCGCCCCCTGGGTACTACGCCCTCCCCCGACCGCTCCACTCCAGCCACCCAGCGAAATCATGCTGGAGTACCGGGTCGTGTTTCCTCGATCAGCTCGTACGGCTCCAGACGATCTACTCCGCAGACTGTCGCCCACGACCAGCGTGAGCATCCCGAGAGCCGGTCACACCAGCACTTTGACCTGCAACTTCAAGTTGGCGGAGGCTCACTGGATGTCCTGCACCCGATGTCGTGCATCGCGCACCGGGTGCAGAGCATCGTGCGGTGCACTCGGTGGACGATGTGCGGCATCGTCACCACAGCCAGGCGGTGGAGAGCCGCATCCCGGACAGGGCCTGCTCGTCGCGGCGCGTGGCGGCGTTGCCGATCCGGTTCGACCGGGCGCGGGGCCGGCGGGACTCCCCGGCGGCGAGACGGCGGCGTCCGGCGTCCTGGAGCCGCCTGCGCTGCTTGCGCAGCTCCTGCTTCTTCTGTGCCTTCGACTTCGGTGTCCGGGGCCGCGTCCAGATCAGCTCCCACGGCGGCGGCCCGAACTCCGCGGTCCGCTCCTGGGCGATCTGCCGTAGGCGGGCGAAGGCTCGTCAGGAACCCCGACACCACCATCAGGCCGCCGAACAGGAGCACCCGGTAGGTGAAGGCGTTGAGCCGGGGGGGAAGGCCACATCCGGCGCGCCGATCTGCAGCGGCATCACGGCGTTGGCGAACCCGACGAACGTGGGCGTGGCGAACAGCAGCATCATGACCGTGCCGTGAATGGTGAAGAGCTGGTTGTACTGCTCGCTCGACGCCAGCTGCATTCCGGGCCTTGCCAGCTCCGCACGCATCACCATGGCGAGCAATCCGGCGAAGAGGAAGAAGCCGAACGAGGTCACCAGGTACATGTTCGCGATGGTCTTGTGGTCCGTGGTCGTGAGCCATCGGAGGACCGTCGCCCCGCGGTCGAGGACCCGCTGGTCCGCTCGGACGTCGAACCACTGTCCGAGGCCGTCATTCGCTGCTCTTCCTTCTCGCACCTGCCGCATACTGACGCCGGGTCACATCAGACCGGTGCAACCGCTGCGGACCCGCCGGAAACCCGACACCTGACCCTCCCCCGCCGTCACAGGCAGCCGGGCGGGGCGAGGGCGAGGATGGCGACGCCGTTGTCGAGCAGGCGCTCGGGAAGTACCGGCACCTGCATCCGGCCGCTCAGTACCCAGACGAGGAACTGGGTGAGTCCGCGCGCTCGCCGTGGCCTGCCCTGCATCTGGGCGGTGCTCACGGGAGGGACTGAAGGGACCAAGATGCTCGCCTTCGCACCCGCCGGTCCCTGGGCAGCCACCGCTCGTGCAGGTGCACCCGAACGGCATCGATGAACGCGTCGAGCGCGTCCCGTACCGCTGCGTCCCGTACCGCTGCACTGTGCTCATGGACGGACGGGAGCAGCCGACCGCTGCCCGGGGCCCCTGCCCAGGGCCCTGACTCCTCGCCCACTGTCACCCGCCGTCCCGGCACCTCGGGGAATCCTGCGCCTCGCCATGTGGTTGCACATGCACAAGTAGCCCCAGCCCGCACCTGGTGGCTCACCGCTGCCGGGCCTCGACCGTACATGGGTGAACGAGATGGCCACCGCAGAATCGGCGCACGACGTAACCGAACTGCCCACTGACACCTCCTCGCGACCGGCGCACACCAACTGGCTCCTCGCGCTGCTGCTCCTGGGCGCCGGCGTAATGGTGTCGCTGCAGATCGGCAAGGGGATTGCGGCACTCCCGGAGCTGAGCTCGGACCTCGGAATCTCCCTGGTCACGGGAGGCTGGGTGCTCGCCGCGTTCAACGTGGTGGGTGCTGTGGTCGGCATCGTCATGGGTGCCACGATCGACAGGTTCGGATACCGCGGCTCAGCGCTGGCAGGGCTTGTACTCGTGGCGGCGAGCAGTGCGCTGGGGGCAACGGCGCAGGGCGCTGGGCTGCTGCTGGCGACCCGTTTCACCGAGGGGCTGGGCTTCATACTGACGGCCCTGGCCGTGCCCTCGTTGATACTCCGCGTCACCTCGCTGCGCGATCACGGCCTGGTGTTCGGGATCTGGGCCACGTTCGTGCCCGTGGGCGCAGCGATCGGCATTCTCGTCACGCCGCTGTTCCTCTCCGGAGCCGGCGGGTGGCGGGGGCTGTGGATCGCGGCAGCGGTGCTGCCCGCCCTGTGGGCTCTGCTACTCGCCGCGACGACGCGCCGCCTCCGTGACACACCGCGCTCGGGCCTGCGGGGCGACGCCGGTGCGCGAGTGCTGCCGGTCCTGCGCTCGGTGGCGACCTCTGCCGGACCTCTCCTGCTGGCCGGAGTCTTCGCCGCCTACGCCTTCCAATTCCTGGCGGTGTTCGGCTTCCTGCCCACCCTGCTGGCCGACGACGGCGTGTCTGCGGCCACAGCCGGGCTGCTCACGGCGCTTGCCATCCTCTTCAACGTTCCGGGAAACATCGTCGGGGGCTTCCTCCTGGGCCGGGGAGTGCCGGTATGGCTCCTGGTGAGCGTCGCCAGCGTCATCATGGGAGCGTCCGCGGCCGCCATCTACGCGGACGGCCTTCACCTGGCGTGGCGCTACGCCTCCGTGCTTGTCCTGTCGCTCGCCGGCGGTCTCATACCGGCCGCTCTCATCGGTGCAGCCCCGCGTCTCGCGCCGTCGCCCCGCGCCACGGCGACCACCGTCGGCGCCGTCATGCAGGGCTCCACGCTCGGTCAGGTGGCGGGTCCGCCCGTACTGGCCGGTGTGGCCGCCGCAGTCGGGGGTTGGGGTGCGAGTCCGGCCGTGCTCGGCGCAGCCGCCCTGATCGCTCTGGGACTCGGTCTCGCACTGCGCCGGTACGCATGACGGTCGTCTTGCGTTGCGGCCCGCTCAGGTGCGGGGGCGGTCACGCAGGATGCGTACCCAGGCGGCGAACGCGCTCATCCACGCAGTGAGGAACTCGCGGGTCCTGTCATCGACGATGCTGCCGTCCTCGGCGAAGCGCTGCGGTGTGAAGTGGATGAAGGCTTCCGGCTGTTGCAGTGTCGGCGAGTCCAGATAGGCCAGGACGTTGCGGAGGTGCTGCTGGCTCAGAGCGGTCCCCGTGGAGCCCACCGACGCGCCGATGACACCGGAGGGGATACCGGCCAGCGCGTTGGACCCGTAGGGGCGCGAGGCCCAGTCCAGGGCGTTCTTCAGCGCGCCGGGGATCGAGCGGTTGTACTCCGGTGTGACGATCAACAGCCCGCCGCTGGACGCGATCGCCTCCTTCAGCGCTACGGCGGCCGGCGGAAACTCGTCGTCCATGTCCTGGCTGTACAGCGGAAGATCTGCGATGGGGATCTCATTGAATGCCAGGTCATCAGGTGCCAGTCCGATCAGCGCGTGAGCCAGCCGCCGGTTGATCGATCCTCGGGACAGGCCGCCCACCAGGTAGCCGATCTGGATTGCCACGGTTACTCCTCTCGATGCCACTGTCGTCCCACCGGTCACTGAGGTAAGGATCGAGGCAGGACAAGCGGCCTGCAAGCTGCCGCCGCGGCGGTTCGCTGAGGCCATCATGCGCCCGTCTGGTCCATCCGGGCGCGCGGGCACCTGGTGGACGGCAGAACGGAGAGGGCGTGTGCGCGCGGCAAGTCCCTCAGACAGTTCGTCCACGACCTGCCGCCCCCGGGTAACGCCGACCCGTATCACGTGGCCGAGGAAGGCCACGACGGGTGGCCCGAGCAGGGACAGCATCTTCCAGGGAATGCCCTGGTCCGGCTCCGGCTCCGGCTCTGTGGTGACGGCGGCCGCGGCACCGGGGTCACGTCCCTGCCGGGGTGGGCAAGGTGCGGGTGCGGGCGGGGAGGTTGGCGGACGGCTCGCCCCGTATGACGATGCCACCGCCTCATTCCCCGTTAGATGGTGTGCCGCCGCCACTGGAGCGCGCCGAGGCGTTGTGCGGTGCCTCGGTGTCGACGATCAACTATTCGTGACCGTCGACAACACGCCCTCGGCGCAGCCCCACGGGGGAAGCGCAGTGCCGAGGGCCGCTGCTTTACGAAAATCACCGGGACGCATCACGCCCCCTCTAGGATCCCTCCCTGCACCCAGTCATCAAGAATCCGCACCTTATCCTCGAAGCGTCGGTCAGCGAATGACATGGGAGCACGCAGCGAGGTTCGCCCACCGCTCTTGAGGATTATCGACACTTGCCGTACGCCCAGAGTGCTGCGTACTTCGAGTCCGTGGATGGCATCGCGTGGGATCTGGGAGCGGCGGTCTCCGAGGACGATGAGGACGTCCCCGGTGAGGCTCACACCGTAGCGGCGTGACAGCAGGGGGGTCACCACGGTGGCGATCGCAGCAGCCGCAAGGCAATTGATGAGCTCGGTGGATTGAATCGGGGATGAAGTTGCCGCCATGGCCGCGTAGACCAGACCGCTGCCGACCAGCGTGCCGACAAGGACGGGGAGCGCGATCTGGAGAGCACTCAGCCGGAATGTGACCTCGCCGTCCGGTGAAAGCGGGGCATCAGGGTGGCCTGAAGGATTCAGCATGAGGCCTTCGATTCATTAGGCGGTTGTGTTGAGTTGGGTCGGGTGCCGGTGGCGTCGTGGACACCACCGGCACCCGTCGAGCCAGCACCGGGTGGTCACCGACTGGCCTACCTGCGCCTGCAGTGGCTGTTTTTCTTGCTCACGTTGCCGGGACGTGCCCAACCGTGCACTCCCCAGCCGACGGTGGCTCCGAACTTCCAGGTGAAACAACCTCCCCGCTTAACGGCTGCGTTGAGGTTGTTGACTACCCACCAGGTGTAGGCCCGGGCGATGTCCCACTCGTTGCGCCAGGCCCAGCGAATCGGCCCGCCGGAGAGATCCGGCGGGCCGTTAGGACACATCGAGGCGAGAGAGCGGCCTGCAATCTATACCCTCTACGCGACCGATTACTCCGATGAGCCTTTCCACCAGCGTCGCATTGCGGGGGGCATGAGGCTGGCGAGAATACTTGCCCTCCGTCGCCGCTTCCGCCACTCGCTGCGAATGTCGAAGATCTCGATCTCGAGCTGTTCGTCATCCGCGTCTTCCGTCCACTGGACTTTCATTTCCTGTACGAGAGGCTGCGCGGGCTCTTGAGGGAGCCAGAAATCATCAGCTTTCGGATTTTCGCGGTCGGCAGTCTTGGGGTCCTCGCTGAGGTAGAACGGCGAACTGACCGAAGCCCTCATGCCGCAAGGCATCATCCTGCTGCTGCATGGCGGCATGCCGCCGACCCCACCCCGGCTCAGGGAAGGCGTGAGCGGTTGGTTCCGTGGCTGCCTACCGGTCGTGCAGCACCTTCGGGCGGGTGACGGGGGCCACGGTGAGTAGGCCGTCCAGGCCCTTGAAGTCGTCCGGGTTGGTGGTGAACAGGGGCAGGCCCTCCGCGACGGCGATCGAGGCGATCATCAGGTCGGCAATGCGGCGCCGGGGTTGGCGGCCCGCGCTGATGACAGCCGCGCAGACCCGGCCGTAGATGCGGGCGGCTTCCGCGTCGAAGGGGAGGGGGTCGAACTCGTTCTCGGCGCGCTGGAGGATGTCCGTGCGGCGGGCGCGCTCGGCGTAGTCGTCCTGCTCGGCGTTGCCGCGCACCTGGTGGGGGCCCGCGGAGAGTTCGGCCAGGGTGATGGCCGTGATGGCCATCTCGGCGGGCAACTCCTCGGGGTCGATCCACTTGCGCAGGATCATGATGTTGGTGTCGAGGAGCCCCTGCTGGTACGCGACGGGCTGATGCTCACCGGGCATAGGGGTCGTCCGGCTCCTGCTCGGCAGCGGTTTCCTGGTTGGCTCGGAAGGCCTCCAGGGAGATGTCGGGGGCGGTGCGGGACATGGCGGCGAACTCGCCGCGCGGGACGAAGCGCCGGCGACGGCGCAGGGGGATCAGCTCACCGATGCGGTGCCCGTCGCGGGTGACGGTGAAGGACTGGCCGCTTTGGACGGCGTCCATGATCTCTTTGGATTTGGTGCGCAGGTCGCGCTGGGTGATCTCGGGCTGGGCGGTCATGGCTCCACGGTAGCCATCGTGTGCCATCGGGTTCCACCCTGTAGCACCGGTGTTTCTGATGAGGTCGGCGGATCTCGCACCCGCCACTCTGCGGGAGCGGTTGAATACCGGTGTGGCACGGAACGTGGTGGGATTCGGCGAGGATGATCTGCGGGCCCTGGCCGGGGCTCGGTCCTTCGATCGAGGGCTGGAGTATCTGGACGCGCTGAGTGGCCTGGAGGTAGGCGCCGGCTCGGTCACCGCCACGGTGCACGGCACCGACGTCTACGAGGTGGAGCTCACCCTCGGCGGGGGCATCGGAGTCTCCGGGCGGTGCGACTGCCCGTACGGGCAGGAGGGCAACTTCTGCAAGCACTGCGTGGCGGTGGGACTGACCGTGCTGCGGCAGTTGGAGGCGATTCCGCGGCAGCGGGCCGCCGCCCGGGCGCGAGCCTCTGGCCTGGAGGCGTGGCTCACGGCGCTGACCCAAGCAGAACTTCTCGCGCTGGTGCGGGAACTGGTCGCCGGTAACCGGGAGCTGAGGCGGAGGCTGGAGCTGCGGGGCGCGGCCGCGCGCTCCGATCTCGACACGGTCCGGGAGCGCTTGATGGCGCTGATCGATCCGCGGCCGTTCGCCCGGTACGGGTACGTCGAGTACGCCGATGCCCCCGGGTACGCGCGTCAGGTCGCGGAGGCGGCGGACGCGCTGCGCGCCCTGACCTCCGGCGGACACGCGGCGCAGGCGGTCGATCTGGCCGAGGACGCGATCCGGGTGCTCGGTGAGGTGTACGGGGAGATCGACGACTCGGACGGCGTGGTCGGACAGGCCGTCACCACGGTGGCCGAGGCCCACCTGGAGGCGTGCCAGGCGGCGCGGCCGGATCCGGAGCGGCTCGCCGAGTGGCTGGTCGGCCACGTGCTCGGCGAATGGAACGACGCGACGGACCTCGATCCGCTCGACTACGCGGACCTCCTGGGGCGGGCCGGGATGACCAGTATGCGGCAGCTGGCGGCCGAGGCGCGGCGGCGCAGCCCGCGCGGCTGGGCGGAGCGGTATCTGATGGAGCGCCTGGTCAGGGCGGAGGGCGATGTGGACGCGCTGGTCGCTCTGTATGCGAAGGACTTGGATTCGTCCGGTGCCACGCATCTGCGCATCGCCGAGGAGCTGGACGCGGCGGGTCGCGAGGACGAGGCGCTTGCGTGGGGGGAGCGCGGACTGCGGCACATCGTATCCGAGGCTCACGTCGACGGCCGTCTGGCCGACTACGTGTGCGCCCGCTACACGCAGGCGGGCCGGATGGCTGAGACAGTCGCGGTCCGCCAGGACCGTTTCCGAGCGGAGCGCTCGCTCGTTGCCTACCAGCAGCTGCGCGCCGTCGCCCGGGCCGCGGACTGCTGGGAGAGTGAGCGGCAGGCGGCGCTGGCCGTCCTGCGCGAGGACGCCCGCCGGGAGCGCGGCGGCTGGTACAGCGGTCCCGTGCTGATCGACGCGCTGCTGGATGACGGCGATCTGGACGCCGCCTGGCGGGAGGCGTCAGGCCGTGCCGACGACCGGCAATGGCAGTGGCTCGCCGACCTCTCGCGCGAGACGCGCCCGGCCGACGCACTCGTCGTGTACTTGCGGTTGCTCGAACCGCTGAAGGAGCCGACCGGGGACCGCGTGTACGAGCGTATGGCGCAGCTGCTGCGCAACGCCCGTGACTGTCACCAGGCACTGGGCACCGAGGCCGAGTTCACCGCCCACCTCGCCGACCTGCGAGCGGAGCTGAAGCGCAGGCGCAAGCTGATGACCATTCTTGACCGGCACGGGCTGTGAACCCTGCCCCCATACGTGCCATTGGGCCATGTTGCCCATCGGACCAGTTATCGCGACATCCAACTCTGACTGTTACGACGCAGAGTTGAGAACATCTTGTGGCCCAAGAACCACACGGACTATACGCCGCTGCCCGGTGCCTGGCCAGACATTCGCATGACGCCTGCCCAGGGGGTGCAGACCCACCTTGACCTGCAGGGAGGCGGTCCGGGCGGGATGCTCCTGCCGATCCACTGGGGCACATTCAACCTGGCGCCGCTCGCCGCGGTCGCGTTGCCGCGGCCCGGTGAGCCGTTCGAGCCGAACACCGACGGCGTACCGGCCGAGCCGTGGTGGCGTGCCGTCGCGCGGGTGCCCGCCGGAGGATGGCCGGAGGCCACCGTGGATCCCACGCGGGAGCCCGCCGGGGGTGCGCCGGCCGGGACCGGCGAGCCCGAAGCCGTCACGTCCACGTAGCCACTGGCATATTCGGGCTGTCGTACGAGGCGTCATACCAGAGCGGGAAGCGTGGCGCGGAAGTTCTCAACTGCCAGTCGGCAGGGCGACTTTGCCGACTACTGTGGGTGCTCGGTGATCAACGCTGGGCCCACTTCCGAGGACGCCGATGTCTCAACTCCGCGCACCCGCAGCGCGCGCCGACCGCCGGGAGGGCGGACGGCACGGCCGGCCGGCCGCCCGCTTCGTACCGACGACGCCCGACACCCACATACGCCCCCAACTCCTCCGCACCGCCGTTCTGCCCGCCCTGGCCACCGCGCTCAGTGGTGCGGCCGCCGTACTCATCACGCTCCGGGCCGGCTCCGCCGAGCCCACGGCCGAGCTGTGGGGACTCCTGGGCGGCTGCGCCGTGCTGGCCGTCGCGGCCCTGGCCGCCGCCGCGCTCGGCGCGAACCGCTCGGCCAGGGTGGTCCTGGACCGCTGCAACGCCCTCCGCCGCTCCAGCGCGCGCGGCCAGGCCGATCTGCGCGGCGTGGTGGAGCAGCTGCGGCGCGGCGAGGGGCCGCCCGTACGCAGAGGCCCGACGCCGGCCTCGCCCGCCCCGCCCACGCCGGCGGCCCCGCCCGCGGGCGACGAGTTCGACCTGCTCGCACAGGAGCTGGGCCGGGCCCATGAGGTGGCTGTGGCCGCCGTGGTCCAGGCCTCGCAGCTCTCCAGCAGCGCGGGCAACGACCAGAAGGTCGAAGTCTTCGTCAATCTGGCCCGCCGGCTCCAGTCCCTCGTACACCGCGAGATCCAGCTGCTCGACGAGCTGGAGAACGAGGTCGAGGACCCCGAGCTGCTCAAAGGCCTCTTCCATGTGGATCACCTGGCCACCCGGATCCGCCGGCATGCCGAGAACCTCGCGGTGCTGGGCGGCGCGATCTCACGCCGTCAGTGGAGCCACCCCGTCACCATGACCGAGGTGCTGCGCTCCTCCATCGCCGAGGTCGAGCAGTACTCGCGGGTCAAGCTGGTGCCCCCGGTCGACGGAACGCTGCGCGGCCACGCCGTCGCCGACGTCATCCACCTCCTCGCCGAACTCGTCGAGAACGCCACGGTGTTCTCCGCACCGCACACCACCGTGCTGCTGCGCGTGCAGCACGTCACGGCCGGCCTCGCCGTGGAGGTCGAGGACCGGGGCCTGGGCATGCCGGTCGCCGAGCAGAACAAGATGAACACCCTGCTCTGCGACCCGGACCTGGTCAACGTCGCCCACCTGCTCCAGGACGGGCGCATCGGGCTCTTCGTGGTCTCCGCGCTGGCGCGTAGACACGGCATCGCGGTCCGCCTGCAGAGCAACATCTACGGCGGCATCCAGGCGGTGCTGGTGCTGCCGCAGGGCCTGCTCGGTGCCGAACCCGAGACCGGCGAGCCCCGCACCGCCCACGACGGGACCGCCGAACCCCACCCGTCGGTACCCGCCGCGCCCGCCTCCGCCCGGTCCGCCTCCGCCCGGTCCATGTCCGCACCGTCCGCTTCCGCACCGCCCGCACCGCCCGCACCCGCCCAGCCCGCCGCCGCTGCTCCGCAGCCGTTACCGCAGCCCGGCCCGCCCCCGGCCCCCGCCGCCCGTACCAGCGCCGGCGGTCTCACCCTTCCCGTACGGGGAATTCAGTACGACCGGCCGAACCCGGCGGGGGCGCGCCCGGGCCCCGTCCCGGCGGCCACCCCGGAGCACTCCGCGGCCGACGTGGCGCCCCCGGCCACAGACCCCCGGCCCACCGGCGTCGTGCGCGGCACCATGGGCCGGCCCCAGTTGCCCAAGCGGCGCAGCCAGGAACATCTGGCTCCCCAGCTGCGGGACGCCCCTGCCGCGCGCAAGGCCCCCGAGCAGGCGGTCACCCACGATCCGGGCCTGATGGCGGCGTTCCAGCGAGGCATCGGCCTCGCCGAGTCCCAGCCGGCACCCGCCCGCGAAGCGCACGACGCACAGCACGGCGACGACCACCACGACCACTAGACCCGCCACCCCCTTAACCCAAGGAGTCGATCCCTCATGGCGAGCGATGTACCGACCGGCCAGGTGTCCGACCTCGACTGGCTGTTGAGCGGTCTGGTCCAGCGCGTGCCGTACACCCGCAACGCGGTTCTGCTCTCCTCGGACGGGCTGGTGAAATCGGTCCACGGCCTCGACACCGACAGCGCCGACCACATGGCCGCGCTCGCCTCCGGGCTGTACTCACTCGGCCGCAGCGCCGGTGCCCGCTTCGGCGACGGCGGCGAGGTGCGGCAGGTCGTGGTCGAGCTCGACTCCACCCTGCTGTTCGTCTCCACAGCGGGCTCCGGGACCTGTCTGGCCGTACTGGCCGGCCGCGAGGCCGACGCGGCCGTCCTCGGCTACGAGATGGCGATGCTGGTCAAGAGCGTACGGCCGTACCTCGTGACCCCGGCCAGGCAAGGGGCCGGACCGGCCGGCGTGCCGGGGCAGTGAGGGTGCCGACGCCGTACGACCGGCCGTGGCTGGACGAGGCGTGCGGCCGGCTCATCCGCCCGTACGCGGTCAGCAACGGCCGGACGCGTCCGACGACCGCACTCGATCTGCTCTCCCTGGTGATGTCCACCGGCACGGTCCCGCAGTCCCATCTCGGCCCCGACCACGCGCAGGCGCTCGGGCTCTGCGCGGGGCCCACGTCGGTCGCGGAGATCGCCGCGCACCTGCGGCTGCCGGCCGTGGTCACCAAAGTGCTGCTGTCCGACCTGGTGGACTGCGGGGCCGTCACCGCGAAGGCCCCGCGCTTCTCCGACAACCCGACCGACGACCGGTCACTCCTGGAGGCGGTACTCGATGGCCTTCGACGACGGCTCTGAACTCTTTCCCGGCACACTGTTCCCCACCGCCCTGAAGATTCTTGTCGCGGGCGGCTTCGGCGTCGGCAAGACGACCTTCGTGGGAGCGGTCAGCGAGATCGAACCGCTCAGTACCGAGGAGCTGCTCACACAGGTCAGCGTGGCGACCGACAGCCTGGAGGGCGTCGAGTCCAAGACCACGACGACGGTCGCCATGGACTTCGGCCGGATGACGCTCGACGCCCGGCATGTGCTGTATCTGTTCGGCACGCCGGGCCAGCAGCGCTTCTGGTTCATGTGGGACGAGCTCTCGGAGGGCGCGCTCGGCGCCGTCGTACTCGCCGACACCCGCCGCCTGGAGGACTGCTTCGACGCGGTCGACTTCTTCGAGCGCCGTGGTATCGGATTCATCGTGGCCGTCAACGAGTTCGACGGCGCCTACCGCTATGACGCGAGCGAGGTGCGTGCCGCCCTCGACCTCAGGCCGGAGATCCCCGTCGTGCTCTGCGACGCCCGGCTCTCCAACTCCGGGATCAGGACCCTGGTCACCCTCGTCCAGCACCTGCTCACTTCCACCACGGCGTCGAATCAGGGAGCACTCTCATGACGTACGACCCGACCGGCCATCTGCTGCTGACCCCGATCGACCGCGAGGCGCCCGTCCGTGTGGAGCGGCTGCGCCGACTGGGACTCGGTGACCGGCCGGACGCGGCGTTCGACGCGTTCGCCGCCCGGCTCGCAGAGGTGACCGGCGCTCCGTACTCGATGGTCAACTTCATCGACGAGAACCGGCAGTTCTTCGCCGGCCTGCACACCCCGTCGGGCAATCACAGCGGTACGGACCTGGGGGCTGCCGCCGCCGCGGCCGCGGCCGCCGAACCGGGCCGGGTGATGGCCCGCGACCACGGCTACTGCCCGCACGTGGTGGTACGGCGCAAGGCGCTCGTCCTGGAGGACGTGTGCGACTACCCGCGCTTCGCGGGCAACCCCGTGGTCGACGAGATCGGCATCCGCTCGTATCTGGGAGCGCCGCTCATCGACCGTACGGGCATCGCGCTCGGCACCATCTGCGTGGTCGACACAGAGCCGCGGCCCTGGGGGCGGCCGGGGCTCGAGACGATCAAGTCGATGGCGGCGGAGCTGGTGGAGCAGATCCACCGCCGGGAGGACGGGGGAATCTGACGCGGTGCCTCGGTGCGGTGGCTCGGTGCGCCTGCTCGCTACGCGCCTCAGTGCGCGCCGCCGTACGCCGACTCAGTACGCCGGCTCCGTCTCAGTACGCCGGCTCCCGCTGTACGAGGCGGGAGAGGCGCTCCGACCACTGCCCCCGGGCGGTGCCGAGGGCCACCTCGGCGAGCCGCAGCAGCTGTACGTCCGAGGTGCCGGCCGGAGCGAACATGTGGTGGGCGTCCCGCAGATAGCGCTCGATGGGGCGGTCGGTGAGCAGCCCGGCCGCGGCATGGATCTCCATGGCGTCGCGTGCGGAGTCGATCGCGGACTCCACGTTCACCAGCTTGGCGTTCATCAGCTCGGCGTCGCAGGGCAGGCCGTGGTCCAGCAGATGAACCGCGTGATAGGCGGCGAGGCGTGCCGTCATCAGCCGGGACTGCAGCTGCCCCAGCTTGAGCTTGACCGACGGCAGCTCGTGCAGCGGTTTGCCGTACCGCACGCGCTCCGCGCAGAACGCGGTCGTCTCCTCCAGGATCGCCCGGTGGATGCCGAGCGAGACGGCCGTCAGGTTGGCCCGCCCGTAGAGCACGCTGGAGGAGTAGGCCACGGCCAGCCCGTCACCCTCCTCGCCGAGCCGGTTGCCCGCAGGGATCCGGCAGTCGTCGAAGAGCAGCTCGCCGAAACTGAACCCGTGCAGCCCCATGGCCGCCTGCTGCCGGCCCAGCGAGAACCCGGGGCGGTCCGATTCGACCAGGAAGGCGGTCAGCCCCCCGGAGCCGGGGGCGGTCCTGGCCACCACCCCGTGCACATCGCCCACATGGCTGTTGCCGACGTACACCTTCCGGCCGCGCAGCACGTAGTCGTCGCCGTCGCGTACGGCGCTCGCGGTCATCCCGAGGACATGGCCGCCGGAGCCGGACTCGGTGACCGCAATGGTCGGCAGGCATTCGCCGGCCGCGATGGCCGGCAGCCAGGTCTTCTTCTGCTCCTCGCTGCCGAAGTGGACGATCTTGGCGACGCCGAGCTGGGAGGCCTGGACCATGGCGCCCATGGCACCGCTGACCCGCGCGAGCTCCTCGATGATGATGGTCTTGGCGAGGTGCCCCATCCCCATGCCCCCGTGCGCCCGGCTGATCGTGGCGCCGATCCAGCCCTGCCGGGCGATCATCCGGGACAGCCCCGTGTGCACCGTGCGCGACGCCTCCATCGCGGCTATCCGGGGGCGCACTTCCCGTTCCGCGAACTGCCTCACCTCGGCACGGAGTTGACGGTGCCGTCCACTGGTGAAGTAGCCGTCGTCCATCGTGAGGCCTCCTCGGCGAAGTTCCCAACGGCAGGCATGCCCACAGAAACTCCGCTCGCCACATGCCAACGGCAAAGGGTTTCGCCGACGGGTGGCACTGAGGGACACTTCCTGGTCCCCGGGGATCACCGCCGGGCGTTCAGGCGGCACGGCAGAACCGATTCAGCCCTGTTCCCGACTGAAATTGACCGCCGCGGCGCCGGGGAGTGGGCAGTGCCACGGACCAATCCGGCGCACGGAGGTGCGTCGGGGTCACCACGGCGCACGGCAGGCGCGCGTAAACAGCTCGCGCGCCCTGCGACGGGTGCAGCGGCCGGGCGACTGTCAGTGGGGCGGGCTACGGTCGTTCTGGACCTGGTTCCCATCCGGAACGGAGGCGTGGATGACCACCGCCGACGATGTACGTACGATCGCACTCTCGCTCCCCGACACGTCGGAGAAGCTCTCCTGGGGCATGCCCACGTTCCGCGTGGCGGGCCGGATATTCGCCGCCCTCGCCGACGACGACGCGTCCATGGGGTTCAAATGCCCGAAGGAGGAGCGGGCCGAGCTGATCGCCGCCGAGCCGGAGAAGTTCTTCGTGCGGGAGGGGCACGACGACAACTACGCCTGGCTGCGCGTGAGGCTGGCGGCTCTGGAGGACGAGGACGAACTCCGGGCCATCCTCGTCGACTCGTGGGGGCAGGTCGCTCCGCGCAGACTGGCCGACGCGCACCCGGAGTTGGGAAGGTCGGCGGCGAGCTGAGCGAATCCGGTACGGAGGGAGGGCCGTACGGGGCGCGGGGAGTGCGGGGGCGCCGGGATACGGGGGCGCGGTGTCACGCCGTCGCCGCCACGGGGTCACGGGGTCAGGAAGCCGCTGATCCGCTCGCGCAGCGCGGCGGCGTCCAGACCATGGGCCGCGAGGTGCTCCGGCAGCTGCCCGTAGCGGCGCAGCTCCTGCCGCTGTACGCCCAGCCCCAGTACCCGGTGCGGGGTGTCGCGGAGCGCGTCACTCACGGCCGTGGTCGAGGTGCCCGCCAGGTACGGCTCGACGATCACGACCTCCGCGCGGCTCCGGCCGGCTGCCGCCCGCAGGGCGGCGCCGTCGAACGGCCGCACGGTCGTGGCGTACAGCACGGTCACGTCCAGCCCCTCCGCCGCCGCGAGGACGTTGTCCAGCATCGGCCCCACCGCGACGACCACCCCGCCGCGTCCCTCGCGTACGGTCAGGAACCCTGCCCCGTCCACCGGCCGAGGTGCCGAGTTGGCCTGCATCGACAGCCGGACGTACACCTTGTCGTCCCCGGCGGCAGCCGCGTTCCGGATCAGCGTCTCGGCCTCGTCGGGGTGGCCGGGCACATGCACGGTCCAGCCGTCCAGGGTGTCGAGCAGCGCGATGTCGCCGGGTGCCATGTGGGTGAAGCCGCCGGCCGGCCAGTCGTACGAACCGCCGGCGCTGACCAGGACCCCGCCCACGTCCTGGTGGCCGAAGTCCAGCTTGACCTGTTCGAAGGGCCGCTCGACGAGGAAGCTTGCGAAGGTGTGCATGATCGGCCGCATGCCGGCGAGGGCGAGCCCGCCGCCCGTACCGATCAGCAACTGCTCGCGGATGCCGACGTTGATCACGCGGTCCGGGTGCTTCCTCCGGGCAGGCTCGAAGCCGTCCGCGCCGATGTCGGCGAGCACGACCGCGAGCCGCGGGTCCTCGTCGAGCAGCCGGGAGACGGTGGAGGTGAAACGCTCACGCATGGTGTCCATGGCCGAGAGTCCTTGGTCAGTGAGGGGAGGTCGGTTCGGGGAGTCAGGCGTTCTTGGGCTCGACGCGGGCGACCACGGCTCGCGGCCGGCCCGGATGCGGTGCGGTGTAGGCGGCGTACAGCGCCTCGTGGTCGCGGCCGTCGACGGTCTCGGCCGACCACCCGGCGGCCTCGAAGCGGGCGGCGATACCGCCGGGCCAGCCATGGGTGGCCGAGGCGTTGTCGATCACCAGGGTGTGCAGCTGCTCCAGGCCGGCCGGCCCGGCGTACGCGAGCGCCTCGTGATTGCTGCCCTCGTCCAGCTCGGCGTCGCCGACCAGAACCCACGCGCGCGGGTCGGTCAGCCCCTGCGCGCGCAGCCCGAGCGCGGTACCCACGGCGAGCGGCAGTCCGTGTCCCAGGGAGCCGCTGCCGATCTCGGCCCCGGGAACGAGGACGCGGTCCGGGTGGTGGCCGAGCGGCGAGTCGTACGAGCCGAACCCCGGCAGCCACTCCACCGGGAAGAACCCCTTGGCGGCGAGCACCGCGTAGTACGCCATCGGGCCGTGCCCCTTGGAAAGCAGGAAGCGGTCCCGGTCGTCCGCCAGGGCGGTCGCGGGCGTCACCCGTAGTACCCGGTCGTACAGCACCCAGAGGGCGTCGAGGGTGGAGGTGGCGGCGGGACCGTGCTTCTCGTCGCCGGTCATGAGCCCCATCAGGCGGGGCAGATCTTCGTAACGGTAGGTGCCTGCGAACGTTGTCTGCGTCATGCGGCCCAGCGTGCAACCTCAAGTTTGCTTGAGGTCAAGGGCGGTCCGTGTCGCGGTGTGCGCGGCGAAAAGCGGTGCGCGACCACCCGGGGAAGTGCGGTATTGTTTCGGTGCGCGTTCGGCCGGGGGAAACCCCTGGTCAGCGAGCATCGGGACGTGGCGCAGCTTGGTAGCGCACTTGACTGGGGGTCAAGGGGTCGCAGGTTCAAATCCTGTCGTCCCGACGGTGCTGTCGCAGTTCAGAGGCCGTTTCCGCTTGGCGGAGACGGCCTTTGCCGTGCGCCGGCACGAAGATCTGACTCTCCCTCAGGGTGTCGTCGGCCCCTGCGGCCACGCAGTCGCCCCCCGATGGCGAGAATGCTAGAAATAGATGCATGATCGGACATTCCGGCCGATCTCCGGTCTCGTCACCCGGCAGCCGCGATGCGTCGCCGCGGCGCTCTCCCTGGCGGCGGCTGACTTCGTTGATGAGCGTGCGCACCGTCGCCGGACAGGTCTTCTTCCTGCAGGTGGCGATGGTGGTACTGCTCGTCGCCGCCGCGGTCGTGGCACTGTTGCTCCAGGCCCGGCGGGACAGCGCGGCGGAGGCTCGCCACACGACGCTGGCCGCGGCCAACTCGTTCGCGCACGCCCCGGGAGTCGTGGACGCACTGGAGAGCCCGGATCCGACCGCGGTGCTGCAGCCGCGGGCCGAGGCGGCCCGGCGGGGAACCGACGTCGAATTCATCAGCGTGATGACCCTGGACGGAGTCAGGTACACCCACCCCGACCCGACGCGGATCGGCACCCGCGTCGGCGACACCGAAGGGTTCACGGAGTCGACACGGACGCGCGAACCCTTCACGCGGACCTACGACACCAGCCGCGGGCCGTCCGTGGTGTCTGTCGTCCCCGTCCCCCGCCCCGACGGTTCGGTGGTCGGCCTGGTGGCTGCCGGGATCACGATCGAGGACGTGAACAGGGCGGTGGACCGCATGCTTCCGGTGGTGCTGGGGACAGCGGCCGGAGCGCTGGTGGTGGCCTCGGGCGGGGCGGCACTGGTGAGCCGGCGGTTGCGCCGGCAGACCCGCGGCCTGGGGCCGGCCGAGATGACGCGGATGTACGAGCATCATGACGCGGTGCTGCACGCGGTGCGTGAGGGGGTGGTGATCGTCGGCGGTGACGGCCGGGTGCTGCTGGCCAATGACGAGGCGCGGCGGCTGCTGAATCTCCCGGCCGATATCGAGGGCCGCCACGTCACCGGTCTGGGACTGGAGGGGCACACCGCCGAACTGCTGGCGTCGAGCAGTGCCGTGAGCGACGAGGTACATCTGACCGGGGACCGGCTGCTGGCGGTCAGCGTCCGGCCGACCGCCCCCTACGGCGGGCAGGGCGGGAGTGTGGCGACGCTGCGGGACTCCACCGAGCTGAGGGAACTGTCGGGGCGGGCCGAGGTGACCCGGGAGCGCCTGAAGCTGCTGTACGACGCGGGGGTGCGCATCGGCACCACGCTGGATGTGGTGCGTACCGCGGAGGAACTGGCGGAGGTCGCCGTGCCGCGGTTCGCCGACTTCGTCACCGTCGAGTTGCTGGAGGCGGTGCTGAGTGGAGAGGAACCGGCCGGGCCGAGCGGCGAGATGCGCCGGGTGGCCGTGCGGGGCCTCCACGCCGACCAGCCCCTCTATCCCGTCGGCCAGGTGATCGGCGTGGTGTCCGGCACGCCGATGGCGGAGGTCCTGGGCAGCGGCTACGGGGTGCTGGAGCCGGATCTGACCCGCGCTTCCGGCTGGCGGGCCCAGGACCCGGAGCGGGCCGAAAGGGTGCTGGAATACGGCATCCACTCGCTGGTCGTCGTGCCGATGCGGGCCCGTGGCGTGGTGCTGGGACTGGTCAACTTCTGGCGTTCGGAGCGGCCGGATCCGTTCGGGGAGGAGGATCTGTCCTTCGCCGAGGAGCTGGCTGCCCGGGCGGCGGTGTGCATCGACAACGCCCGCCGTTACACCCGCGAGCACACCATGGCCGTCACCCTGCAGCGCAGCCTGCTGCCCCGCGAGCTGCCCGAGCAGTCCGCCGTCGAGGTGGCCCACCGCTACCTGCCCGCGCAGGCCGGGGTCGGCGGCGACTGGTTCGACGTCATCCCGCTGCCCGGTGCCCGGGTGGCGCTGATGGTCGGCGACGTCGTCGGCCAGGGCCTGCACGCCGCGGCCACCATGGGACGGCTGCGCACCGCGGTGCACAACTTCTCCTCCCTGGATCTGCCTCCCGACGAGCTCCTGAGCCATCTGGACGAGCTGGTCGCCCGCATCGACGTCGACGAGGCGCCCGAGGACGACGGCACCAGGCTCACCGGGGCCACCTGCCTGTACGCCATCTACGACCCGGTCGGTGGAGTCTGCACCGTCGGGCGCGCCGGCCACCTGGCGCCCGCCGTCGTCCACCCGGACGGCGCGGTGGTCTTCCCCGACGTACCGGCCTCCCCGCCGCTGGGCGCGGGGGGCGGGCTGCCGTTCGAGACCTGCGAGCTGCGTCTGCGCGAGGGGAGCCGGCTGGTTCTCTACACCGACGGGCTCGTCGAAGACGGCCCACGCGACCTGGACACCGGCCTGGAGATGCTGCGCAGTGTCCTGTCCGGCCACCCGGAGCGCAATGCGGAGGAGACCTGCCGAGCCGTGCTGGAGGACATGCTGCCCGAGCGCCGCGGCGACGACATCGCCCTGCTGATCGCCCGTACCCGCCTGCTGGACCCCGGGAAGGTGGCCGGCTGGGATGTGCCCTCCGACCCCGCGTCCGTCGCACCCCTCCGCGCGGCGTGCACCCGGCAGTTGGACACCTGGGGGCTGGGGGAGATCGCCTTCGCGACCGAGCTGATCCTCAGCGAACTGATCACCAACGCCATCCGCTACGGCAGGCAGCCCATCAGGGTACGAATGATCCACGACCGCAGCCTGATCTGCGAGGTCTCCGACGGCAGCAGCACCTCCCCCCACCTGCGCCGGGCCAAGAGCACCGACGAGGGCGGCCGCGGTCTGTTCCTCGTCGCCCGGTTCGCCGATCGCTGGGGAACCCGCTACACCCCCCGCGGCAAGGTCATCTGGTCCGAACAGCCCCTGCACGACGGCGCCGGGGAACCGGACGCCGACCTCGGCGAGATGCTGCTGGACCAGTGGGACGACGAGGTCACAGCCTGATCCAGGTGGTCTTGAGCTGGGTGTATTTGTCCAGCGCGTGCAGGGACTTGTCGCGCCCGAAGCCGGACTGGGCGTAGCCTCCGAACGGCACCGTGATGTCGCTCTCGTCGAAACAGTTGACCCAGACGGTGCCGGCCCTGATCGCCCGCGCCATGCGATGCGCGGTTGACAGATCCCTGGTCCAGACTGCGGCGGCCAGGCCGTAGTCGGTGCCGTTGGCGAGACGCACGGCCTCCTCGGCGTCCTCGAAGGCGATGACCGAGAGCACCGGACCGAAGACCTCCTGCCGGGCGATGCGCATGCCGGAGTCGACCTGGTCGAAGACGGTCGGCTCCAGGTAGTAGCCGCCGGTCTCCCGCAGCACCTGGCCGCCTCCCACCACCGCCCGGGCGCCGTCGTCGAATGCGCCCCGGACGTGCCCGAGGACGCGTTGCAGGTGCTTCTCCTCCACCAGCGGGCCCATGGCGGTCCGGGGGTCGAGTGGGTCGCCCACCACCGTCCCGAGCGCCGCCTCGACGACCAGATCCAGCAGCTCGTCCTTGACCGCCCGGTGGACCAGCAGCCTGGACCCGGCCGAGCACACCTCGCCCTGGTTGAAGAAGATGCCGCCGGCGACGGCCCTGGCGACCAATGCCAGATCGGGCGCGTCAGGGAGAACGACCTGCGGAGACTTCCCGCCGAGCTCCAGCGACACCTGCTTGAGGTTGGACTCGGCCGCGTAATGCAGGAAGAGCCGGCCCACCTCCCCGGAACCGGTGAAGGTGATCGCGTCGACGCCGGGGTGGCGGCCCAGAGCTGCGCCGGCGGTGGGGCCGAAGCCGGTCACCACATTGAGGATGCCGTCGGGCACGCCCGCTTCGGTCGCGAGCTCGGCGAACCTCAGGGCCGTCAGCGGAGACTGCTCGGCCGGTTTGAGGACGACCGCGTTACCGACGGCGAGCGCGGGCGCGATCTTCCAGACCGCCATCATCAGCGGGAAGTTCCACGGCACGACGGCCCCGACGACGCCGAGCGGCTCCCGCGTGATCGTGGCCAGAGTGCCGTCGTCGGTCGGCGCCACCTCGTCGTACCGCTTGTCCACCGCCTCGGCGTAGAAGTCGAGGGCCTGGACCGTGACGCGCAGGTCGACCGCGAGGGCGTCGGTGTAGGGCTTGCCCATGTCGACGCTCTCCAGCAGCGCCAGCTCCTCGGCGTGCTCCTCCACCAGGCGCGCCAGCCGCTGCAGCACCACGCGCCGCTGCCGGGGCGGCCGCCCCGACCACGTACCGCTCTCGAACGCCCGCCGGGCGCTCGCCACGGCGCGGTCGACGTCTTCGGCGTCTCCGGCGGCGACTCGGGCGATCACCCGCCCGTCACGCGGGGAGACCCGCTCGAAGGTCGTGCCGCTGAGGGCATCCACCTGCTGCCCGTCGATGTACAGCCGGGTCGCGAGGGAGAGGCCGGCGAAGCGCTTCTCCAGCTCCTCGCGCCGCGCCACGGCCCGGACGGCGTCGGGAGTCCGGTCGTCCGGGGTGCTCTGCGTGTCCGGGGCGCTCTGGATGTCCGGGGTCGCGGTCATGCTGCGACCTCCTTTCGGATGCGCGTACGTCGGGTGCGTGCTCGGTCGATCAGATCGCTGAACAGGGCGGCGTCGGGCCGGGACGTGGCCGCCAGGTCCTCCGGGTGCCACTGGACCGCGAGTACATCGGCGCCGGTGTGCTCCACCGCTTCCACGCACCCGTCGGCCGCTCGTGCCACCACGCGCAGGCCCTGGCTCAGCCGGGCGATCGCCTGGTGGTGGTACGAGGACACGTCGAAGGGATCGGCCCCGACCACGGCGTGCAACCGCGACCCGGGGACGGCCGTCACCGCGTGGAGCGAGTCGCGGTGCTCGACCGGGCCACGCGGGACGTGCTGGGTCAGGGTGCCGCCGCAGGCGACGTTGAGTACCTGCAGGCCCCGGCAGATCGCCAGGGCCGGGATGTTCCGGCCGATCACCGCCCGGGCGACGGCGAGGTCGAGTTCGTCCTGCTCGTCGTGGTCGGGTTCGGTCTCCGGATGCGGATCCTGGCCGTAGCGGGCGGGGCTCACATCAGCACCGCCCGGCAGCACCACGCCCGCGCCCACGGCCAGCCGCTGCGGCAGCTCGGACAGACAGCGCCGGTCCGCGCCGTGCAGGACGAGGGGTTCACCGCCGGCAGCGAACACCGCATCGCACACGGCCTCGGCGGCGACGGTGGCGCTGAAGCGCAGGCCCGATACGGAGGCGGCGCGGCGGCCGACGACGAGCACCAGCGGTCGCACGGTCACCTCCCCGCCCTCTCGCCGAACGGGTACTCCAGCGCGGGAAGCCACCTGGCCCACGCCGCGGACAGCCGCCCGTCGGCGATGAACCGGGCGAGGGCGTCGTCCAGCTCCGCCAGCCGGCCGGGGCGGTCCTTGGCCACGCCGATGCCCCAGCGGTTGCCGGTGCGCACGGTGAAGGCCGTCTCGAAGTCCGGGTGCTCGCCCAGGGGTACGAACACCACGTCGTCGTCGACCACGGCGTCCACCTCCCCGGACCGCAGCGCCGCCAGCATGTCGCCGAAGACGTCGTCCGAGCCGCCGCCGAAGGCCACCGGGAGCGCTCCCTCGAACGTCCTGGCCAGCGCCATGTTGGTGCTGCCCTCGATCGCCGCGACGCGGCGGCCGCGCAGGTCCGCCGCGCCGCGCACCGGATCGCCGCGGCGCACGAGCACCGATTCGTGGAAGACGGCGTACGGGCGGGTGAAGTTCACCTGCGCGGAGCGGGCGGCGGTGATGCCCTGGCCGCACAGTACGGCGTCCGCCTCTCCCCGCTGGACGGCGGGAATCATTTCGGCCCACGGCAGGCACACCCACTCCAGCGGGCGGCCGAGCTCGTCGGCGAGCAGCTCGCCGACGGCCGGTTCGTAGCCGCGCCGTCCGGTCACCGGGTCGGCGAGGTGGAACAGCGGCGGGGCCTCGGAGTCGATGCAGGCCAGGCGCAGGGGCGCGGTCACGGGGCCTCCTCCGCGTACATCATGTGCTCCCAGTCGGTGACGGCGCCGCAGAAGCGAGCCCACTCGTCCCGCTTGAACTCGCCGTAGAGATCGGCCAGTTCGGGGCCAAGAGCCTCCTTGACGACCGGGTCGGCGGCGAAGGCCTCCAGCGCCTCGCCGAGGGCCATCGGCAGCTTGCCGAACCGGGTGTCGCCGGGGTGGCCGGACCCGCGCTGGGCCGGTCCGGGATCGGTCCGGTGGTTCAGTCCGTCCTCGATGGCGGCGAGCAGGACGGCATGCGAGAGGTACGGGTTGACCATGGCGTCCGGCAGCTTGAACTCCAGCCGTCCGTTGGCCGACAGGCGCACCGTGCAGGTCTTGTTGTCCAAACCCCAGTTGATCCGGGAGGGGGCGAACTGGCCGGAGTCCCAGTACCGCTTGTAGGAGTTGACCGTCGAGCCCATGACCGCCATGGCGCCGGCGGCGTGGGAGAGGATGCCGCCGAGGGCGTGCCTGCCGGTCTCGGTCAGGTGCAGTTCGCGCACGCCGGGATCGGCCAGGACGTTCTCGCCACCGCGCCACAGGCTGAGGTTGTGGTGGCAGCCGTTGCCCATCATGCCCGTGGCCGGCTTGGGCATGAAGCTCGCGGTGACGCCGAGCTCGCGCGCCACCTGGCGGCAGATCTGGCGGTAGACGACGAGCCGGTCGGCGGTCAGGTCCGCGTGGTCGTACATCCAGTTCAGCTCGAGCTGGCCGGGGTCCTCGTAGTCGCCCTCGATCATGTCCAGCCCGAGGGCCCGGCCGTAGGCGATCACCTTCTGGTAGATGGGGCGGTAGCGCTCCAGATGATCGACGTGGTACGCGGGGCTGGAGCCGGGGCGGAAGCGGGCGTCCAGCCCGGGGCCGGTCCAGGTCATTTCGGGCTCGCAGCCGCTGCGCAGCTCCAGGCCGGTGCGGGCGGTGAAGGCGGCATGGAGGCGGATGAGGTTGCCGCGTACGTCGGTGGCCAGCGGCCGGCCGCCCACGTCCGGCCGGTGGCCGGGCTCGTAGAGCCGGCAGAAGAAGCGGCCGACGCTGCTGTCCCAGGGCAGGACGGCGAAGGTGTCCAGGTCGGGGACCGCCGTGAACTCGGCGGCCTCGGCGCCACCGCCGAGCAGGTGGCCGGCCCGGTCGGTCTGGAGGTCCGACACGGCGGTGCGGTGGAGCTGGACACCGTTCTCGACGTTGCGGGCGAGGTGCTCGGCCGGGACGACCTTGCCCACGACCCGGCCGGAGATGGTGACGGCCTGGTAGTAGAGGTACTGCACGCCGCCCGCGGCGATCCGGGCCCGGACCGACTCGATGGCGGCCTGGTCGGTGTTGCGCTCGCGGTGCCGGTCCAGCGCTGTCGCGCCGGGGATGACGGTGATCGTCATGGGGTTCCTCGCAGGGGGAGGTTCAGACGGCGGGTTCGAGGGCGGTGAAGGCCTCGCGCAGCTCGCGCAGGCGGGCGGGCGGGAGGTTGATCGCGACGGTGCCCACGTGCCGGGACCGTCGGTGGTAGGTGGCCAGGACGCCCGCCCGCAGGTGGTCGAGGTCGCCCTCGTGCAGGTGGACCTCGTCGGCGAGGGCCGGCGATCCGAAGCTCTGGAACCGCAGGTCGAGCTGGCCGCTCCAGAACGAGGGGACCGGGGCGAAGGGGGCGGGACCGGGTGCGCGGCCGTCGAGCTGAGCGGTCAGGGTGGCTGCCGCACGCTTGGCGGTGTCGGCGGGGATGGACCAGTGCTCCACGCGACGGGGCCGGTCGTCGAAGAGCGGGTTGGGGAAGCGGGCGACGTCGCCGACGGCGACCAGCCGGTCCGCACCGACGGCCCGGAGATGGTTGTCGCACAGGACGCCGTCGCTGAGGTCGAGCCCGTCATTGCCGGCCAGCCAGTCCGTGTTGGGGACCGAGCCGACGGCCTCGATGACGACGTCGGCCCCGAGTGTGGTGCCGTCGTCGAGGTCGACGGCCGTGACCTCCGTGGTGCCGAGGACGCCGGCGACGGAGCGACCGGTACGGAAGCGGATCCCGGCCGCCTCGTGGTGCCACTGGACGGCCTGCGCCAGCGGGCCGCCCAGGACGCGGTTCATCGGCGCACCGGTGGGCTCGACGACGGTGACCCGGCAGCCCAGCCCGAGCGCGGTCGCGGCGACCTCGCAGCCGACGAAGCCGGCGCCGACGACCACCACCCTGGCCTCCGGGCGCAGCACACCGCGCAGGGCGACGCAGTCCTCCAGGGTGCGCAGGACGTACCGGCCGCTCCGGGGGCCGGGCAGCCGGAGCCGGCGGGGCCGCAGCCCGGTGGCCGCCACCAGGCCGTCGTAGGCGACCTCGGTGCCGTCCGCCAGGGTGAGCCGGCCCTGCCGTAGGTCGGCGGCGACAACGGGCCGGCCGGTCCGGAAGTCGACATCGTCGACCAGCGCCCGGCGCCGGAAGGCCACTGCGGTGTGCAGCTGCGCGGCGGAGGATCCGCCCGGTGCGGCCAGTACCTCCTTGGACAGCGGCGGGCGGTTGTACGGCAGGTGGGGTTCGTCGCCGAGGACGGTGAGGGGACCGGTGTGCCCGGCGGCCCGCAGTTGCTCCGCCGTACGCAGGCCGGCCAGGGAGCCGCCGACGACGGCGATGTGGGCGGCGGTGTGGGCGGCCACATCAGTCCCGGACCAGGATGGCCTGGACGGGGCAGACGTCTGCGGCTTCCTCGACCTCGAAGCGCTGCGATTCGTCGGGGTTGCCGTCGAAGACGAGATTGCCCTCGTCGTCCATCCGGAAGACGACGGGCGCGGCGATGGCGCACTGGCCGTGGTCCTGGCACTTGGCCAGGTCGACGATGACCTGCATGGGGTTTTCCTTTCCGTCGCGGGGCTGTTGAGGTGGGGCTGTTCAGGCGGCCGGGGTGAAGGCGATGGGCAGCCGGACCGGGCCGGTGTTGCCGGAGTCGGGCAGCCACGCGTCCTGGCCGTCGATGCGGAGATCCCGCATGCGCCGGGCGAGCAGCGGCAGTGCCTCGCTCATGTCGCTGCGGGCGACGAAGTGGCCGAGGCAGTGGTGGGCACCGCCGCCGAAGCCGAAGTGCGGCTTGCGGTCGGCCGCGATGTCGAAGGAGTACGCGCCGAACACCCTGGGGTCGGTGCCCGCGGACTCGCTGAAGAGGTGGACCGTGGTGCCGGCCGCGATGTCGAGGTCCTGGAAGGTGAAGTCCTCCCGCGCTTCGCGGGTCACCCAGGTGGTGGTGGGATTCACCCGCATCACCTCCTCGACCGCCTTGCCGCCCAGCTCCGGCCGCTCGGCGAGCAGCCGCCACTGGTCGGGGTGGCGCAGGAAGGTCTGCATGGCCAGGCCGAGTTGGTTGCGGGTGGTGTCGAAGCCGCCGAAGATCAGCAGCACCAGGCCGTCTCGCAGCTCGCTGTCGCTGAGGCTGTCGGAGTCGCGGTGGGCGCGCACGAGCGCGGAGACGAAGTCGTCGCGCTCCTCCCGGCGGCGGGCGGCGATCAGTTCGTCGGCGTAGGCGTAGAGGTTCGCCAGGGCCGCCTCGATCTTCGCCAGGTCCTGGCGGAAGGTCACCCCCATGGCCAGTCCGATGGTGGCGGACTCGCGGGCGATCACCGGCCATTCGGACTCGCGCAGCCCGAGCATGAGGGCGATCACCCGTGCCGCGTAGGGCTCGGCGAACTCCGAGACGAACTCGCAGTGGCCGGGCTCCGGGAAGCCGTCGATCAGCTCTGTGGCGAGCGCCTGGAACCGCGGCACCAGGCCGCCGATGAGCCTGGGCGAGAAGGCGGGGTTCATCAGCCGGCGCAGCCGGTGGTGTGCCTCGCCCTCCTTGTTGAGCACCCAGCCGGACCACCAGTCGGCGAACGGTCCCTCGGTGATGCCGTTGTGGGCCGGCCAGGCGGCGCTGCCCTGGCGGAGCTTGGGGTGCTTGAGCAGCCGGCTGACCTCGTCGTAACGAAGGACCGCCAGACCGTAGTTGGTCCGCGCGTACCAGCTGCGTTCGCGTGCTTCGTACACGGCGGCGGACTTGATCGAAAAGCTCGGGTCGGCGACGTCGAAGTACGGTGCTGCGTCGAGTGCGGTGCCCGTCACGGGGCCTCCAACCATCTGTCGGGCAAGCAGGTGGGCGAAATACTCTAAAGGCAGAGTTTAAAAGTCAAGGGGGTACACGCGAAAAGGCCGCCGGAGCTCTGGGGCCTGTCCGGCGCCTTGCGATGCACCGCACCAGACGCCGCGTCCTATCCGGCCCTGATCCGCCGGACAGGCCCTAGCTCCGACGGCCTCGGTGGAGGCTCCGGCTACTCGCGAGCGGCGAGGGCCAGCACCCAGCCGCTGTCCAGCCCCACCTCGCCCGCGGCGAGGAACACGCCGTGCCGCGCCTGGGGCATCCGCGGCAGCCTCGAACCGACCAGCCAGCGCGAGGTGTTGGCAGCGACCACCTGCCGCTCCGCGCCGGCCAGCACCGCGTCGTAGCCGGCGCCGCGCAGCAGGACCAGCAGCCTGGACTCCAGGTCGCTCATGCGCAGATCCGTCCCGGCCACGCCGAGGAAGACCTCGTCGACCACGGGGACGGTGAAGGTGCAGACGTAGCGGTCGGCGCCGGAGTAGTCCACGTACGGGCCGAACACCGCGTGCCGGGAGTGGTCACGTGCGGCCGCGTACCACTCCATCTCGAAGTAGTCGTAGACGTCCACGCAGGCCGGGTCGAGGTTGAGCCGCAGCGGTACGAAGTCCGCCGCGCCGCGCTGCCACCACGCGATGTGCCGCTCGCGGTCCGGCAGCAACTGCCGTGCCGCCAGGAAGCCGAGCCCGTCCGCCCACGGTTGCGCGGTCAACTGCTCGACGACGGTGGGTCTGAGGCCGGCCAGATGTGCCGCGCTGAGCACGTCGTGCGAGGCCATCGCCGCGCGGCGGCGCCGGACGACCTCGGCGGCGACGGCCTCGGGGCCGGAGAAGACCTCTCCGAGCAGGTCGCGCACGCGTTCCAGCAGGGTGGCGAGCACTGCCGCCGGGGAGTCCGCACCCGCGTGCGGCCCCTCGTGCGGCGTGGTCCTCTCAGACACCATCGGGCACCTCCACACATTCTCGCTCGGCCGCCCGCAGATGCAGGTCGATGAGCCGGCGCAGATTGCGCCGGACATGGCGCTCGGCCAGCAGGCGCGCCCGCTCGCCGTCCTCCTCGGCGATCGCCATGGCGATGGCGTGGTGCTCGGCCACCACCGTGTCCAGCTCCGACTCGGGCTCGTACGACAGCCAGAGCAGCCCGGCCGTCCCCGACTGCAGGTTCACCTCCAGCCGGGTGAGCCGCTCCGACTGCGAAGCGATCGCCACCTCGATGTGGAACCGGCTGTCGGCCCTGATGCGGGCGCCCAGCCCGTCGGCTCGCGACAGCTGCTCGACGAGGTTCAGCAGGCGCCGCAGGCCGGCCGCCGAGGCGCGCTCGGCAGCCAGCATGGCCGAGGCGCCGGACACGGCGAACTGCTCGTCGGCCAGGTCGCGGAGCTCCGAGACGGTCGTGGACCGGATCCGCTCCTCCAGGGGCCTGAGCGGCGGATTCGCCGGCCGGCGGACGAACGTGCCGCCGGTGCGGCCGCGGCGGGTCTCGACCAGCCCCTGATCGCGCAGTACGGCCAGAGCCTCCCGCAGGGTCATCGGCGACACCCCGAGCTGGTTGGCGAACTCCACCTCGGTGGGCAGCTGTTCGCCGTCGACGACCAGCCCCAGGTGGATGGCCTCGCTGATCCGCTGGACGACCTCGTCACTCCGCCCCGCCGCCGTGAGGGGAGAGATCAGGGTGGCACGCATCAGCGGTGCGCCCTCTGCTGCCACTGCTCCTCCTCCTCGCGTCGCACCCGTCATCACGCCCGCGCACGGCCCTTGTGCCATAACCCACGTGCTTGTAGTTTTTCGGCACTCGCGAGCACGTGGCGTCCCTCATCGTAGCCAGCCGCGCCCGCGGCCCGGCAGGTCACGCCACAGATCACGCCTTCCAGAACCTCTCTCACCGCCCTCCTTTGGTGTGAGCACACCTTCGGTACGAGAAAACGGGAGCCTGCATGAGCCCCACCACCGCACCGGACCACGCCGACAGCGACGCCGCCCACCTGGCGGCGCTCGGCTACCAGTCCGAGTTCAAGCGGGACATGAGCCCCTGGGCCAACTTCTCGCTCGGCTTCACCTACCTGTCGCCCGTGGTCGGCGTCTACTCGCTGTTCGCCTTCGCCCTGGCCACCGGCGGCCCGCCGATGATCTGGAGCTTCCTCATCGTGGGCATCGGGCAGCTGCTCGTCGCCCTGGTGTTCAGCGAGGTCGTGGCCCAGTTCCCGGTCGCGGGCGGTGTCTACCCGTGGGCGCGCCGGCTGTGGGGGCGCCGGTGGGCCTGGATGACCGGATGGGTCTACCTGATCGCGCTGCTGGTGACGATCGCCAGCGTGGTGTACGGGGCCGGCCCGTACATCGCCGCGGCCTTCGGCTTCACACCCACGGTCAACACCACCATCGTCTGCGCCCTGGCAATCCTCGCCCTGGCCACGGTCGTGAACTTCCTGGGCACCCGCGTCCTGTCGACGGCGGCGGTCATCGGCTTCGCCGCCGAGATCGTCGGAGCCCTGGCGGTCGGCGGCTGGCTGCTGCTGACGCACCGCCACCACGACCTCGGCGTGCTCTTCGACTCCTTCGGCTCGCAGGGCAGCCACAGCTATCTGTGGGCGTTCGCGGCCGCCGGCCTGATCGGCGTCTTCCAGTACTACGGCTTCGAGGCATGCGGCGACGTGGCGGAGGAGGTCCCCGACCCGGGCCGCCTGATCCCCAAGGCGATGCGCCGGACCATCTACATCGGCGGCGCCGCGGCCACCTTCGTCTGCCTGGCGCTGGTGCTCTCCGTGGCCGACATCCCGGCGGTCGTCGCCGGCCGGGACGCCGACCCCGTCACCACGCTGCTGGACTCCGCCTTCGGCCCCGTCGCCTCCAAGGTCGTCCTGGGCATCGTGCTGATCTCGTTCCTCTCCTGTGCCATGAGCCTGCAGGCGGCGGCCAGCCGGCTGGCGTTCAGCTACGGCCGCGACGACATGATCATGGGCAGCCGACTGCTGCGGAAGTTCTCGCAGGCCCGGCACGTGCCGCCCTACGCACTCCTGGTGGCCGCGATCGTTCCGGCCCTCATCGTCATCGGCTCCAAGATCTCCACCGACGCCCTGACCAAGATCATCAGCTTCGCCGCCCTCGGCATCTACCTCGGCTTCCAGATGGTCGTGCTCGCCGCGCTGCGCGCCCGGCTGAAGGGCTGGCAGCCCAGCGGGAAGTACCGGCTCGGCAAGTGGGGTCTGCCCGTCAACATCGCGGCGCTGGCCTACGGCATCCTCGCCGTGGTCAACATGTGCTGGCCGCGTACACCGGACGCCCCCTGGTACGACAACTACATCGTGCCGCTGTCAGGGGTGGTCGTCGTCGGCGCCGGAATCGTCTACATGCTGGTGCACCGCTCCTACGGGCGCAGCGACGCCCCGTACGACGACGCGATCCCCAAAGCCGCGCCCGAGGCGGCCCCCACCGAGCCCACGCCGTCCACCACTAACATCTAGCTTTGGATCTCAACGCATGGAGTGGTGAACGCATGGGCGTACCGATCCGGTGGTTGGTGGCCCGGCGCGAGCTGCGGCTGACGGTGCTGGCCGGGCGGGACGGGCTGGACCGGGAGGTGGACTGGGCCCACAGCATCGAACTGTCCGATCCCACCCCGTGGCTGAGCGGGGGAGAGCTGCTGCTCACCACCGGTCTCCGGCTGCCCGGGTCCGGAGCCGACTGCCGGCGCTATGTGCGGCGCCTGGCGGACATCGGAGTGGCAGCCCTCGGATTCGGCACCGGGCTCTCGCACGAGCACGTCCCGCCGGCCCTCGTCGAGGCGGCCGAGGAAGCGGGGCTGCCGCTGCTGGAGGTGCCGCTGCCCACGCCGTTCGTGGCGATCACCAAGGCCGTCATGGAACGGCTCGCCGAGCTGCAGTACGAGAGCGTGGTCCAGGCCTCCCGCGTCCAGCCCCGGATGACCCGGGCCGCGCTGCACGGTGGCGCCCAGGCCGTGGTCAGAGAACTGGCCGTTTCCACCAGGACGAGCGTGCTGCTGCTGGACGACGCCGGCGCCGTGCGCGCCGCGCACCCCTCTGCCGCCGCCGGACCCGAGCCCGGCATCCTCGCCGGGCTGCGGTCCGCGGAGCAGGCGGCCACCACGGTGAGCACCGGTCCGCACGGCGCCGTGGTCACCCATCAGGTACGGGTGGGCCCGCGCTCGCACGGCCGGCTGGTGCTGGTCTCCGACCGGGAGCCGACACCCGTCGACCACCTGCTCCTCGGGCACGCGGCCTCGCTGCTCGCGCTGGAGGCGGAGAAGCCGCTGCGCCTGCGGGACGAGCAGAACCGGGTCAACAGCCTGTTCCTGCGGATGGTCCTGGACGGTACGGTCCCCGAGCCGGCCGCCCGTGACCACCTGACCGAGGCGGGATTCCCCGTACACGAAGGCATCCGTGTCCTGGTCCTGCGCGGCGGCAGCCCGCAACGCGCCCTGGACGCGGCGGGCCAGGACCTCGCCGGGCGTGGCCTGCCCCGCTTCGGCGCCGAGCGCGAAGGGTGTGCCGCGCTGCTGCTGCCCGGCGACGGTACCGACACGGCCCGGGCGATCGTGGCGGGTGCCGCTGCCGGGCTGCGGCCGCGCCCGTGGGCCGGACTCAGCGACCCGCACGAGCTGACGGCCGGTCCGGCGGCCCTGCGCGAGGCGATGAACGCCGCGGCGGCCGGCCAGGCGCGCGGGCGGCCGGACCTCGTCACGTTCGAGTCGCTGGCCGGTCAGGTGCTCTTGTCCACACCCGAGACCAGGGCGGTGCTGGAGGTGCTGTCCGACACCCGGCTGCGCCCGCTGGCCGCCTACGACCGGGAGAACGGGACCGAGCTGCTCGACTCGCTGCGCGCCTTCCTCGAACACCACGGGCAGTGGGAGTCGGCGTCCTCCGCGCTGGGCGTCCACCGCCACACCCTGCGCAACCGCATGGAGCGGATCCACGCCCTGCTGGGCGTGGATCTCGACTCCGCGCACGTCCGCGCCGAACTGCTGCTCGCGCTGGCCGCGTGGCAGGGCGCGGCCTGACGCCGGCATCTCTGGGCCATGGACGGACTGGACGGACTGGACGGACTGGCGCGGCCCGTCCCTTCCCCTCACTCCATCTCGTCCACTGCGCAGGCCGACCTGAGGTGCACACAATGACCGCCTCAGGACACGGAACAGGAAACCCCATGCAGCAGAACGCAGGCAGCGCCGTGTCCCGCGCGGAGCGGCAGGTCCGGCGGCAGGCCCGGGACGAGATCCAGCAGGCGGTGACGGAAGGCGCCGCGCGGGACGGGGTGAGCGTCCTCACCGGCGACCTGCGGGCCGTGACCGCCGCCGTGGGACAGCTCGACGTCGGCATCCTGCACATCAACTCCGAGACCGCCGGCGCCGATCCGCACGTCCCCTTCGGCGGGGTGAAGGCGAGCGGCTTCGGCCCCAAGGAGCAGGGCCGCGCGGCCCGCGAGTTCTTCACCACCACCAAGACCGTCTACCTGCGCAGCTCCCAGGGAGGGATGCAGTGACCGAATCGCCCCGGCTCCCGCTGGCCGGCGTCGTGGTCGCCGACTTCGGCCGCGTCCTGGCCGCTCCGTACGCCACGATGCTGCTCGCCGACCTCGGCGCGGACGTCATCAAGGTCGAGCACCCGGCCACCGGTGACGACACCCGCGCCTGGGGGCCGCCGCACGCTCACGGCGAGGCCACGTACTTCCTCTCCGTCAACCGCAACAAGCGCTCCGTCGCGCTCGATCTGCGCGACGAGACCGACCGCCGGCGGGCGACGGAACTGGTGCGCCGGGCCGATGTGCTGTTCGAGAACTTCCGGCCCGGCACCATGGACAAGTACGGGCTCGGCCACGCGCAGGCACACGCGCTCAACCCCGGCCTCGTCTACTGCTCGGTGACCGGCTTCGGCGCCGGCGCCGCCCTGCCCGGCTACGACCTGCTGATCCAGGCGGTCGGCGGCCTGATGAGCGTCACCGGCCCGGCCCCCGGGCAGCCGGTGAAGACCGGCGTCGCCCTCGTCGACGTACTCACCGGACTGCACGCCGCTACCGGCGTACTGGCCGCCCTGCGCCACCGCGACGCCACCGGCGAGGGCCAGCACGTCCAGATCAACCTGCTGTCCGCGTTGCTGTCCAGCCTGGTCAACCAGGCCGGTGGCTACACCCTCGCCGGGAACGTGCCCGGGATCCTGGGCAACCGGCACCCGTCGATCGCGCCCTACGAGGTCTTCCCGACCAAGGACCGGCCCCTCGTGGTCGCCGTCGGCAACGACCGCCAGTTCGCGGCCCTGTGCCAGGGGCTGGACGTCCCGGAACTCGCCGACGATCCCCGCTTCGCCACCAACACCGACCGGGTGGCCCACGTCGCCGAACTCGCCCAGTTGCTGGCGGAGTCGCTGTCCACCCGTACCGCCGCTGACTGGTTCGAGCACCTCACCCCGCTGGGCGTGCCCTGCGGCCCGGTGAACGACCTGGCCCAGGCCTTCGACCTGGCCGAGCAGCTCGGCCTCGCCCCGCGCGCCACGATCAGCGACGACGGACCGCCCATGGACTTCGTGGCCAACCCCATCGGGCTCTCCGGGACCCCGCCCCGCTACGCACGCCGCCCGCCCCGGCTGGGCGAGCACACCGACGAGATCACGGCCTGGCTGGACTCGGAATCATGACCCCGCCGCCCGTCCCCTCGAATCTCTCACCACCCCTCACCACCCCTTTCAGGAGCACACGATGAGCGGCGCCAAGCCGATGAAGGACCCCCTCGACCTGCTGGACATCTCCTCCGTTCTCACCGACGAGGAGCGGGAGATCCAGGCCACCGTCGCCAGGTTCCTCCAGGACCGGGTACGCCCGCACATCGGGGAATGGTTCGAGAACGCGCACTTCGCCCGGGAACTCGCCCCCGAACTCGGCAAGCTCGGGGTACTCGGCATGCACCTCGACGGCTACGGCTGTGCCGGCACCAACGCTGTCTCCTATGGTCTGGCCTGCCTCGAACTGGAGGCCGCGGACTCCGGTTTCCGCAGCTTCGTCTCGGTCCAGGGCTCGCTGTCGATGTACTCGATCTGGAAGTGGGGATCGGAAGAGCAGAAGCAGGAGTGGCTGCCGCGACTCGCCGCCGGCGAGGCCATCGGCTGCTTCGGCCTGACCGAGCCCGACTTCGGCAGCAACCCGGCCGGCATGCGCACCAGGGCCGTACGGGACGGCGGCGACTGGGTCCTGAACGGCTCCAAGATGTGGATCACCAACGGCGGCATCGCCGATGTGGCCACCGTCTGGGCCCAGACCGAGGAGGGCATACGCGGGTTCCTCGTGCCGCGCGGCACCCCGGGCTTCACCACCCAGGACATCAAGCACAAGATGTCGCTGCGTGCCTCCCTCACCTCGGAGCTGTACTTCGACCACGTACGGCTGCCCGACTCCGCCCGGCTCCCCGAGGCCAAGGGCCTGCGCGGCCCGCTCGCCTGCCTGAACGAGGCCCGCTTCGGGATCCTCTTCGGCGCGGTCGGCGCGGCCCGCGACTCCCTCCAGGCGGCCATCGAGTACGCCGACTCGCGGATCCAGTTCGGCAAGCCGATCAGCGCCTTCCAGCTGACCCAGCGGAAGCTCGCCGACATGAGCGTGTCCCTCGGTAACGCGGCACTGCTCGCGCTGCATCTGGGCCGGCTCAAGGACCAGGGCCGCATCCGCCCCGAACAGATCAGCGTCGGCAAGCTCAACAACGTCCGCGAAGCGATCGCCATCGCGCGGGAGTGCCGGACCGTACTGGGCGCGAACGGAATCTCCCTGGAGTACTCACCGCTGCGGCACGCCAACAACCTCGAGTCGGTGCTCACCTACGAGGGCACCAGCGAGATCCACACGCTGGTCATCGGCCAGGCGCTCACCGGCCAGGCGGCCTACCGCTGAGCGGCGGCCGCACCACCAGGGTGCCAGAGGTGGGACGACGGCATGGTGGCTACCCTGAAGCCACCATGCCGCACTCCTTTCCCGGTGGTCCTGAATTTCCCGGCGGGCCCGACCTGTTCCGGCTCGACCCCGCCGTCGCCCACCTCAACCACGGCTCCTTCGGCACCGTCCCGGTCCCCGTCCAGGCGGTCCAGGACGCCTTGCGCGAGGAGCAGGAGCGCGACCCCGACGCCTTCCACCTCGCCGTACCGGACCGGGTGGCCGCCGCACGGGCGCGTATCGCCGCCCACCTGGGGGCCGAGGCGGACGGCATCGCGCTGATCCCCAACGTCACCGAGGGCATCAACGTCGTCCTGAACTCCCTGCGCCTGGACCCCGAGGACGAGATCCTGGTCACCGACCACGGTTACGGCACCGTCAGCCAGGCCGCGGCCCGCCGGGCCCGGCTGCGGACCGTGTCCCTCGGCCCGGACGCGCCCGACGAGGACGCGGTACGGGACCGGGTCCTGGCCGCCGTCACCGGCCGGACCAGGGTCGCCGTACTCGACCACATCACCTCGCCCACCGCCCGTGTCGTCGCGGGCAAGCGGCTGCTCGCGGACCTCGCCGAGCGCGGGGTCACCACGGTCGTCGACGGAGCGCACGCCCCCGGCATGCTCCCGGACCCGCTCGCCGGCGCCCCCGACTTCTGGTTCGGCAACCTCCACAAATGGGCGTACGCACCCCGGGGCACCGCCGTCCTCGCGGTCGCCCCCCGGTGGCGGGCGCACATCCGCCCGCTCGCCCCCTCCTGGGAGGACCACCACGGCTTCCCCCGCGCGCTCGAATGGCGCGGCACGATCGACTACACCCCTTGGCTGGCCGCCCCGGACGGGCTCGACCTGCTGGCCCGGCTCGACGCGCCGAAGGTGCGCGCCCACAACACCGCCCTCGCCGCGTACGGGCAGCACCTGCTGGCCGAACGCGCCGGGCTGCGCCCGCTGCCGTACTCCGAAGGCGTCGCGATGCGCGCGCTGCGGCTGCCGCCCGGTGTCGCCGAGACCCGCGACAGCGCGCACGCTCTGCTGCGGGAGATCGCGGACCGGCTGCGCACCCGGGTCCTGGTGTGGCCCTGGCCGGGCGGCGGGGGACTGCGGATCTGCGCGCAGATCTACAACCACCCACGCGAGTACGAACACCTGGCCGGCGGCCTCGCGGCCCTGCTCGCCGGCCGCCGCCCATGACCGGCCCGCGGCCCGCCCCGGTGACCGCCCATGTGCTGATCCTCGGCGGCACCGCCGAGGCCCGCCGGCTCGCACAGGACCTGGCAGACCGACCCGGCCTGCGGGTGACGAGCTCCCTCGCGGGCCGGGTCGCCGAACCCCGGATGCCGCCCGGAGCGGTCCGGATCGGCGGATTCGGCGGCGTCGACGGACTCGCCGACTGGCTGCGCACGCACGAGGTGGCCGTCCTGGTGGACGCCACGCATCCGTTCGCCGAGCGGATGAGCGCCCACGCCGCCGAGGCGGCTGCCCGTACCGGCACCGCACTGCTCGCGCTGCGCCGCCCCGGCTGGCAAGCCGGTCCCGGCGACCGCTGGCACTGGGCGGACTCGCTCGCCGGGGCCGCCGCCCTGCTGCCCGCACTCGGCACGCGCGTCTTCCTCACCACCGGACGGCTGGGGCTGGCTGCCTTCGCGGACCTCGACCGACTCCGCTTCCTCGTACGGTCGGTGGAGCCGCCCGAGCCGCCGCTGCCGCGGCACATCCGGACCGTCCTCGACCGGGGTCCGTACACCGTCGCGGGGGAGCGGGAGCTGCTGCGTACGTACGACATCGACGTCCTCGTCACCAAGGACAGCGGCGGACACGCCACCGCGGCCAAGCTGACCGCCGCCCGCGAACTCGCCCTGCCCGTCGTGGTGGTGCGCCGTCCCGCGCCGCCCGCCGGGGTCACCGTGGTGACCGGCGCGGCGGACGCGCTCGACCGAATCGAGCGGATCCGGCCGGATCAGTCGCGCCGCAGCAGATAGGTGTCCATGATCCAGCCCTTACGGGCCCGGGCCTCGGCGCGCAGCTCCTCGATCCGGTCGCTGACGTCCGCGAGCCGCCCCGACACCAGGATCTCGTCCGGGGTGCCCACGTAGGCCCCCCAGTAGATGACGAGGTCCTGGTCGAGGTGGCGGGTGAAGGCCTGCCGCGCGTCCAGCATCACGACCACGTCGTCCACACCCTCCGGCCAGCCCTCCGCGAGCCGCCGGCCGGTGGTGATCTGCACGGGGCGCGCGACCCGGTTCAGCCCGGTCCGGTGCCTGGCGAGCAGCGCGGAGACACTGCTGATGCCCGGCACCACCTCGTGCTCGAAGGCCACCGCGCCCCGGTCGAGGATCTCCTCCAGGATGCCGAGCGTGGAGTCGTACAGTGCGGGATCGCCCCACACCAGGAACGCCCCGCACTCGTCCTCGGCCAGCTCGTCCGCGATGAACCGCTCGTAGAGGTCGGCGCGCCGGCGCCGCCAGTCGTCCACGGCGGGGGAGTAGTCGGAGGTCCCGCGGTCCCGCTCGGGATCGCGCGCCTCGACCAGACGGTACGACGGGTCCTCGATGTGCGCGTCGAGAATGTCGCGCCGCAGCCGGGTCAGGTCGGACTTCTCCTCCCCCTTGTCGAGGATGAAGAACGCATCCGCCTTGTTCAGCGCCTTGACCGCCTGAAGCGTCAGATGGTCCGGGTCGCCCGCCCCGATGCCGATGACATAGATCTTTCTCACGCCGTCGAGTCTGCCCCATGCCCCCCTCCTGGCCGCTACCCGGGCTGGTGGGCCCCGGCATATCCTGCCGACCATGCGCGTCGCCCTGTTCGTCACCTGCGTCAACGACGCGCTCTTTCCCGGCACCGCGATCGCCGTCGTCAGGGTGCTGGAACGGCTCGGTGTCCAGGTCGACTTCCCCGCCGCACAGACCTGCTGCGGCCAGCCGCAGTACAACACCGGCTACCGGCACGAGACCGAGCCACTCGTCCGCCGGACGGCCCGCGCCTTCGAGGGGTACCCGTACGTGGTCACCCCGTCCGGATCCTGCGCGGCGATGGTCCGCGACAACTACCCGCGGATCGGCCGGAAGGCTGCCGCCGAGGGCCGGGGCGGGGAGCTCGCCGAGCTGGCCGGCTCGCTGGTCCCGCGCGTGTACGAGCTCACCGAGTTCCTGGTGGACGTCCTCGGCGTCACGGACGTCGGCGCGTACTACCCCCACAAGGTCACCTACCACCCCTCCTGCCACGGACTGCGGCTGCTCCGCCTCGGCGACCGCCCGCGCAAGCTGCTGGAGGCCGTCAGGGGACTGGAGCTCGTCGAGCTGCCGGGCGCGCAGGAGTGCTGCGGGTTCGGCGGCACGTTCGCCGTCAAGAACGCCGACGTCTCGGCGGCCATGGGCGCGGACAAGGTACGCAGCGCCGTCTCGACCGGCGCGGATGTGCTCTGCGGGGCCGACAACTCCTGCCTGATGCACATCGGCGGCACCCTGCGGCGCCAGGGAGCGCCGCTGCGCGCGGTACATCTCGCGGAGATCCTGGCGAGCACCGAAGAGGAGCCCCACCCGTGAGCGGTACGTACCTCGGCATGCCGTCGTTCCCGCGGGCCGCCCACGACGCCGTACGGGACGAGCGGCTGCGCGGCAATCTGCGGCACGCGACCCACACGATCCGCGACAAGCGAGCCGGGGCGGTGGCGGAACTGGCCGACTGGGCGCAGCTGCGCGAGGCGGGCAAGCAGATCAAGGACCACACGCTGCGCCATCTCGACCGGTACCTGGTCCAGTTGGAAGAGTCGGTCACCGCCGCCGGCGGCACCGTGCACTGGGCGACCGACGCCGCGGAGGCCAACCGGATCGTCGTGGACCTTGTCAGGGCGACGGGCCGGCGCGAGGTGGTCAAGGTCAAGTCGATGGCCACCCAGGAGATCGGCCTCAACGAGGCGCTGGAGGCGGAGGGCATCGCCGCGTACGAGACCGACCTCGCGGAGCTGATCGTGCAGCTCGGTCATGACCGGCCCTCGCACATCCTGGTCCCGGCCATCCACCGCAACCGCGGCGAGATCCGCGACATCTTCCGCCGCGAGATGGGGCGTTGGGGCCGGCCGGCCCCGGAGGGCCTGGGCGACACCCCGGCCGAGCTGGCCGAGGCCGCCCGGCTGCACCTGCGGGAGAAGTTCCTGCGCGCCGAGGTCGGCGTCTCGGGGGCGAACTTCATGGTCGCCGAGACCGGGACGATGGTCGTCCTGGAGTCCGAGGGCAACGGGCGGATGTGCCTGACCCTCCCCGAAACGCTGATCTCGGTCGTGGGCATCGAGAAGGTGGTGCCGACCTGGCGGGACCTGGAGGTGTTCCTGCAGACCCTGCCCCGGTCCTCGACGGCCGAGCGGATGAACCCGTACACGAGCATGTGGACCGGGCTGGGTCCGTCGAAGGGGGCCGACGGCGACGGTCCGCGGGCCTTCCACCTGGTCCTGCTGGACAACGGCCGCACCGACACCCTCGCCGACGAGGTCGGGCGGCAGGCCCTGCGCTGCATCCGCTGCTCGGCCTGTCTGAACGTCTGCCCGGTGTACGAGCGGGCCGGCGGGCACGCCTACGGCTCGGTCTACCCGGGCCCGATCGGCGCGATCCTCAGCCCCCAACTGCGCGGCACCGGCAGCGAGATCGACGCCTCGCTGCCGTACGCCTCGTCGCTGTGCGGGGCGTGCTACGACGTCTGCCCGGTCGCCATCGACATCCCCGAGGTCCTGGTCCACCTGCGCGAACGCGTCGTCCAGGGCGGCCCCGTCACCCGCGACGGGGTGAAGGTGACCATCAAGCCGGCGAAGGGCCACGCGGCCGAGCGCGTCGCGATGCGGGCGGCCCGCTGGACGCTGGACCACCCGGCCGCTCTGCGCGCGGGGGAGCGGCTGGCGTCCCGTACCCGCCGCATCCACCCGAGGCGGCTGCCCGGCCGCCCGGGCCGGGCCTGGAGCGCCACCCGTGAACTGCCCGAGCTGCCCGCGGAGTCGTTCCGCGACTGGTGGCGGCGCACCCGGAGCGAGGGACGTACCACGTGAACAGCAGGGAACGCGTGCTCGGCCGGGTGCGGCGGGCACTGGACGGCGTGGAGCGGGACGGCACGCCGGTGCCGCGCGACTATCTCCCCGTCCACGGGGACCGTGGCACGGCGGAGACCGTCGACCTGCTAGCGGAGAACCTCGCCGACTACCGGGCGGTCGTGCACCGCACGGACGCGGCCGGACTGGCGCCACTGCTCGCGCGGCTGCTCGCCGAGCGCGGTTCCCGGACGGTCCTGGTGCCGCCCGGGCTGCCGCCCCGGTGGCTGTCGGCCGCCGGCCCGGTCCGGGTCGACGACCGCGCGGACGCGACGCCGCACCAGCTCGACGCCGTCGACAGCGTCGTCACCGGGTGTGCGGTGGCCATCGCCGAGACGGGCACCCTCGTCCTGGACGGCAGCCCGGACCAGGGCCGTCGCCGGATCACCCTCGTCCCGGATCACCACATCTGCGTGATCCGGGTACCGGAACAGGTCGTCGGCTCGGTACCGCAGGCCCTCGAACGCCTCGACCCCACCCGCCCGCTCACCTGGATCTCGGGCCCTTCGGCCACCAGCGACATCGAGCTGGACCGGGTCGAGGGCGTCCACGGCCCCCGCACGCTCGAAGCGGTCCTCGTCACGGGTGAGCCAGAATGACGTCATGGCTCATATCGCGCTGGTGACTCTCGTCGTCCGGGACTACGACGAGGCGATCGGCTTCTACACCGATGCCCTGGGCTTCGAGCTGATCGAGGACACACCGCGCTCCGACGGCTCCCGCTGGGTCGTGGTCCGCCCAGCCGGCACCGGCTCCACCGCACTTCTCCTCGCCCGGGCCAAGGACGGCGACCAGCGCGAGCGGGTCGGTGACCAGACGGGCGGCCGGGTCGGGTTCTTCCTGCACACGGACGACTTCACGGCGGATCACGCGCGGATGACAGCCGCCGGCGTCCGGTTCCTCGAGGAGCCGCGCCACGAGCCGTACGGCTCGGTCGCGGTCTTCGAGGACCTGTACGGCAACCGCTGGGACCTCCTCCAGCCGGCCTGAAGTCAGCCGCCGCGCAGCCGGGGTGCCGAGGCCGCCGCCGGAACCGGTTCCGGGTGGCGGGCCAGCCGGTCCGCCAGCTGCCGGGCCCAGGCCACCAGCCCGGTCACGTCGATGCCGTACGGGCGCGCCCCGGCGTACGCCTCGATCCCGCCCGCGCCCCTGAGCAGCAGCGTCGCACCTCCCGACGCGTTGCCGCGCGCCGCGTGCGTCAGCCCCACCGCCAGCTGGGCCAGCCCCCGCCACAGGGCCCGCTCCGCCTCCGGGCCGGACTTCCACGCGTCCTCGAACACCTCGTGCGCGTGGAACGGCATCCCCGCGTCCAGCAGCCGCTGCGCCTCGCGCAGGGTCTCCTCCGGGGTGCGCACCACGCCCTCCGGCTGGCGGGCGACCCCGTCCGCCCCGTACGGCAGCGGGCGTCCCAGGCCGTCCCGCGGCCGCGCGCTGCGCGCCCGGCCCTCCGGATCGCGGTCGCGTCCGCTCTGCTCTCGCGTCTCGTTCACCCTCCCATCTGAACATGACCCGTCCGGCACCGACTTCGCACGGCTTGGCGTGAGGTAGTGTTCTACCTGCGCGAACACACGGGAACACCACCCGTCACCGCGCATCGGGACGTGGCGCAGCTTGGTAGCGCACTTGACTGGGGGTCAAGGGGTCGCAGGTTCAAATCCTGTCGTCCCGACTCGAAAGAGTCGCAGGTCAGGGGCCGTTTCAGAGCAATCTGAAACGGCCCCTTGATCGTTTTTCGGGGACAAGTTGGGACCAACTCGCCTTGAGCGGTCGACGGGCGCCCAGGATCGGGCTGGGCATGGACCGGGTGCTCGGGGCACGCCGAGGTGGGCACAGTTCGCTTGTTGACCGCCCGGCCGAGACCGCATGGAACAGATCGCCGACGGGCACCACGCACAGCCGCTGGTTCCGCGGACGGGGTCTGGCTGGAGGCCGCTCGTCACGGGTGCTTCCTGGCCGCGGTGATGAGGTGCTGCGATGTGTCGACTCCCGCCGCTCGACCGTCGCCCGCCGCGGCCCTTCGGCTGAGTTCGGCGCGGGCGAGGGCGTTCTTGTGCACCTCGTCGGGACCGTCGGCGAAGCGCAGGGAGCGGATGCCGGCGTAGGCGCGGGCGAGCGGGAAGTCGACGGAGAGGCCGGCCGCGCCGTGGGTCTGGATCGCCTTGTCGAGGATCCACTGGACCGTCCGGGGCGTGGCGATCTTGATGGCCTGGATCTCGGTGTGGGCGCCCTTGTTGCCGACGGTGTCCATCAGCCAGGCGGTCTTGAGCACCAGGAGGCGCAGTTGCTCGATCCGCACCCGGGACTCCGCGATCCAGTCGCGGATCACACCCTGGCGGGCGAGCGGCTTGCCGAAGGCCACGCGTTCCTCGGCGCGGGCGCACATCAGCTCGATGGCCCGCTCGGCGACGCCTATGAAGCGCATGCAGTGATGGATCCGTCCCGGGGCCAGTCGGGCCTGGGCGATCGCGAATCCGTCGCCTTCCTGCCCGATGAGGTTCGAGGTCGGTACGCGTACGTCGTGGAACACCATCTACGCGTGGCCGCCGTGGTCGTGGCCGTCGTAGCCGAAGACTTCCATGGCGCGCCTGATCTCAAGGCCGGGGGTGTCCCGGGGTACGAGGACCATCGACTGCCGTCGGTGCCGGTCGGCCTCGGGGTCGGTCCTGCCCATCACGATGAACACCTGGGCGTTGGGGTTCATCGCTCCGGTGATCCACCACTTGCGGCCGTTGATCACGTAGTCCTCGCCGTCACGCACGATTGACGTGGCGATGTTCGTGGCGTCGGAGGAGGCGACGTCGGGTTCAGTCATGGCGAACGCGGAACGGATCTCGCCGGCGAGGAGCGGCTCCAGCCACTCCTTGCGCTGTGCCTCGGTGCCGAACATCGAGAGCACTTCCATGTTGCCGGTGTCCGGAGCCGCGCAGTTGAGGACGGCGGGCGCGAGTTCCGGCGAGCGGCCGCTGATCTCGGCGAGAGGCGCGTATTGCAGGTTGGTCAGGCCGCCCCCAACGTCACCGGGGAGGAAGAGATTCCAGAGGCCACGGCGGCGGGCCTCGGCTTGGAGGTCGCCGAGGACCGGGACCGAGTCCCAGGCCCAGCGGTCGTCGAGAGCGCTGAGCTGCTGCTGGAACACCGGCTCCGCCGCGTGGACGTGACTCCACATCAGGTCGAGCAGATTCTCGCGGAGCAGTTCGGTGCGCGGGTCGAAGGCGAAGTGCATGTTCAGTGTTCCTTGAGTGGGACGAGTCCGGCGCCGAGCGCGACCTTGGAGCCGACCAGCCAGGCATGGAGCGGCATCAGTGCCCGGTCGGTGATCGGGTCGCCCACCGTGGCCATCTCCCCGCCGATGACGGCACGGCGCCGATCGTCACCGTCGATCAGCACGTCGCCCGGGCGGAAATCGCCGTGGACAAGCGCGGCCGCACCTTTCGCGACCGGTGCCTGGCCGAGACGCATAATCGATCTCGATTCGGATTCGACTCTACGGGCCGTACGGGACCTGTCAACCTTGGTTCACGTGAAAATCGGGAGCGTTACTGATACGATCTCGAATCGTGTTCGAGAAGAAACCGACGACCCCGCCATCGACTCGCCCGACCGTGGTACAGCGCCGCGGGAAGGAGCGCAGGCGCGCCATCCTCGACGCCGCCGCGGCACTGCTCGACGAGCAGGGCTACGAGGCCGCCACGCTCAAGGCCATCGGTGAACGTGCGGGCATCCCGACCGCCTCCATGTACCACTACTTCCCCGACCGGCATCAGGTCGACGCCGAGCTCCTGAAGCAGCACATGAGCGAGCTCGACGCGCTGATCGGCGCCGCCCTGGACAACCCGAGGGCGCAGACGCTGCCCGAGGCCGTCGACGTCATGATCGACCTGCATCTCGACTACTTCCGTCGGCACTCGAGCTGCACGGAACTGTGGTTCGCGGGACGCCACGAGACGCTCGACGAACTGGTGCGGGCCTTCGACGAGGCGCAGGCGGAGCGGCTCTGGCGCCACCTTGTCGAGCGGGGCTTCGTCCCCGCCGGCACGCCCGTGCTGCCGCTGCTGCTCGCCTTCGAGGTGGGCAGTCGGCTCTTCGATGTTGCGTTCCGGCGCTCTCCGGCAGGTGACGACGCCACGATCGCCGAAGCTCGCCGCCTCGTCACCGCCTACCTCGAGACGTACGCCTCCGGAGGGCCAGGGCGGCGCGGCTGACGCCTACGGCGTGCCCACCGTGGCGTCGTCGTGACCGCGCGGCCGTCCCGGCGCGCGGTCGGGAAGGTGACGGCCTGGCCCGGCGTAGGGTCGCGGCCTCCGGCTCGGCCCGGAGGTTTTCGCGGACGAGAGTCGACCTCGAATTGAGTTCTAGTTTAACTCGTAAAGAAATGCCGTCAAGCTCTTGTCGTCGATGAGGCCCACTTGAGGCCGCGGCGTGATGGGCGGCGCCCGGTGACGACAGGCGCGGCTATTCGAGCGCCTGCTCCGCCCAGATGACCTTGCCCTCGCGGCTATGTCGCGTGCCCCAGCGCTCGGCGAGCTGGGCGACCAGCAGTAGGCCGCGGCCGCCCTCGTCGAAGGTCCGGGCGCGGCGCAGGTGGGGGGCGGTGCTGTTGGTGTCGAAGACTTCGCAGGTCAAGGTGGATTCGAAGATGAGCCGCAGGTGGACGGGTGGTTTGCCGTAGCGGATTGCGTTCGTCACCAGTTCGCTGACCATCAGCTCCGTAGCGAAGGAGAGCTCGTCCAGTCCCCAGGCGGTCAGTGTCTCGGTCGTGAAGCGGCGGGCGCCGGAGACGGCTGCCGGGTCGGAGGGGAGGTGCAGCGTGGCGACGTGGCTGGGGTCGAGTGCCCGGGTGCGCGCGACCAGGAGCGCCACGTCGTCGGCGGGGCGTCCCGGGAGCAAGGTGGTCAGCAACCGGTCGCAGATCTCGTCCGGCGACATCGAGGACCGTGACCCCTGTGCGAGGGCGTCGCTCAGCAGCGTCAGCGAGGCGCCCACATCGCGCGCACGGCCCTGGATGAGGCCGTCGGTGTGGAGGGCGAGCAGACTGCCCTCCGGCAGTTCCCACTGGGCTGTCTCGAACGGAAGTCCGCCCAGCCCCAGCGGCGGACCGATGGGCAGGTCCGGGAAGTCGACCGCCCTGGAACCGGCCGAGGGAGTCGCCACGGTCGGTGGTACGTGCCCGGCGCTGGCGAGGGAGCAGAGACGGGTGGCGGGGTCGTAGACCGCGTACAAGCAGGTGGCGCTGATCTCGGCGTCCTCGCGGGCCTCCTCCTTCTGGAGACGGATGACCACGTCGTCGAGATGGGTGAGGAGTTCGTCGGGCATCAGGTCGATGTCGGCGAAGGCGCGGACGGCGGTGCGCAGGCGGCCCATGGTGGCGGCGGCGTGCAGGCCGCGCCCGACGACATCCCCCACGACGAGGGCGACCCGGGCGCCGGACAGCGGGATCACGTCGTACCAGTCACCGCCCACGCCTGCTCGGGACCCGCTGGGCAGGTAGCGGGAGGCCGTCTCGACCGCGGAATGTTCCACCGGGCCCTTCGGTAGCAGGCTGCGCTGGAGGGTGAGTGCGGTGGTGTGCTCATGGGTGTACCGGCGGGCGTTGTCGATGTACACCGCCGCCCGAGCCGCGATCTCCTGTGCCAGCAGAAGATCGTCGTCGTCGAACGGCGCGGCGGTGCGATCGCGGGCGAACTGGGCAAGGCCCAGGGTGGCCCCCCGCGCGTGCAGGGGCAGCAGCAGGACCGAGTGGATGCCGAAGTCGGGCAGGCCGAGCGGCGCCGACGGAGGAGCGGGGGCGTCCGGTGCCGTGACCCGTAGCAGCATGGGCCGTCCCGTGGCCAGTGCCTCCGCCGGCGCCGACTCTGCCGGGTAGGTGTGCGAGCGACCCGTGCCGACCGGGGAGTCCGGAGAGTTGTCCAGGACGGAACGCTGGGCGATGCGCCGCAGCACCGGTGCGTCCGTGGGCGGCTGTGGCTCCCCGTCGCGGAGGACGGAGTCGAGGAGGTCGATGGTGACGAGGTCGGCGAAGTGGTCGACGCCGACCTCCGCCAGCTCCTGGGCGGTACGGGCGGTGTCGAGTGTGGTCCCGATCCGCCTGCTCGCCTCGTTGGTCAGGATGAGCCTGCGTTGCATCCGTCGGTCGCGTACCTCCTGGTAGGCGGCGACCACCTGCTCCGAACTGCGGTCGACGTAGTGGAATGCCGTTGAGATCAGCCGGAGGGTCGTGGCGTTGGACAGCTGCCAGTCGTCAGTGAGCCGGGCGGCCTCTTCCTGCAGCAGCTCGAGCAGGCCGACGTGCCCGAGGCGGTAGGCGCGGAGCAGCTTGCTGATCGGTACCCCGCCCTCGGCGAACCTGCGGGCGAGTTCCAGGGCGGAGGCGGGCGCTTGGGCCTCGGTCACGTCGCGGCCGTGCTCCAGGGCGTCCAGGAAGGCCGTGACGTGGTCGGCCGTCTCCCTCAGTGCGAGCTGAGCGAGGCCCTCGTGCTGCCACAGTTCGGGAAGCTCGCCGCGCATGCGCTCCATCAGGAGGTCGGCCCATTGATTCGAGCGTGGTCTCAGCTCATGCGCCAGGCGGCCGAGCAATGCGGAGACGTCCTTCTCCATGAGTGAAACGTATCCAAGGAGCGTGTCGCCCGCCTGTGCGGACGGCAGTGGCCCAGCGGGTGGCGAGGCCGTCGCCTCTGGCGGCGGCGGCTTCAGCGGACGGCTGGGGCGCTCGCGCCCCCGGTGGGACCTTGACAGTTCCTCACCAGGTAGCTCTAAACTCAAATCCGATTCGAGATCGAATCTCGCTCTCGGCCTGCCAAGCCGACGGCGACAGGGAGGTCGCCGTGGGGCTCGCGTACGGCGACGGCTGGAGAACGGAGAGGGCCCTGGCCGGCCTCACTCATGATTTCGAATACCTTCACCGAGTTGTTCGGAGTGGATCATCCGATCGTCTGCGGCGGGATGACCGGCGTGGGCACCGCGGACCTCATTTCCGCAGTGGCCGAGGCGGGCGCGCTCGGCTTCCTGACGGCGCTGACCCAGCCCACGCCGGAGGAGCTGGAGCGGGAGATCGCGCGGTGCCGCGAGATGACCGACCGGCCGTTCGGCGTCAACCTGACCATCCTGCCCACCCTCAAGCCAGTGCCCTACGCGGAGTACCGGGCGGCGATCATCGAGAGCGGCGTACGGGTCGTGGAGACGGCCGGCAGTAACCCGGCCGAGCATGTGGCCGCCTTCAAGGCCGCGGGTGTCAAGGTGATCCACAAAGCGGTGGCCGTGCGGCACGCGGTCAAGGCGCAGAGCCTCGGCGTGGACGCGGTCAGCGTCGACGGCTTCGAGTGCGCGGGGCACCCGGGCGAGGACGACATCCCCGGCCTGGTGCTCATTCCCGCTGCCGTGCGGCGGCTGGACATCCCGGTCATCGCCAGCGGTGGCTTCGCGAACGGCAGCGGTCTCGCCGCCGCCCTCGCGCTCGGGGCCTGCGCCGTGAACATGGGCACCCGGTTCGTCGCCAGTGCGGAGGCGCCGGTGCACCAGAACGTGAAGGACCAGATCGTGGCCAACGACGAACGGGCCACCCAGCTGGTCTTCCGGGAATTCGGGAACACCGGTCGGGTCGCGCGCAACGCGATCTCCGAGGAGATCGTCGCCCGGTCGAAGCGTCCAGGAGCGGTCTTCGAGGACGTCGCCGAGCTGGCCTCCGGCGCCCGGGGCCGCACCCGCGTGCTCGAGCAGGGGCACATGGACGACGGCCTGTGGTGGGCCGGTCAGGCGCAGGGGCTCATCGAGTCGGTGGCCACCTGCGACGAGATCGTCAGCGGCATCGTGGCCGACGCCGAGAAGATCATCGGTCGGCTCGCCGACCTCCGCGGATGAACCCGGCCATGCCGCCCGCCGTACGAAGCAGGAGCACCCCCTGATGACCTGGACCACCCTTCATCACGGCATCGACGACGGCGTCCTCACCGTCACCCTCGACCGGCGGGACCGCCTGAACGCCTTCACACCGACGATGGCCGGGGAGCTCGAGCGGACGTTCACCGAGGTGAACGAGAACGACGACGTGCGGGCCGTCATCGTCACCGGTGCGGGCAAGGCGTTCTGCGCCGGCATGGACCTCGGCTCGGACGGCAACGTGTTCGGGCTCGACGAGTCCCGCACGCCCACGTTCGCCGACATGAGCGATCTGGACAGCCCGGATATCCGCCGGGTCAGGGACACCGGTGGCAGGGTCACGCTGGCGATCCATGCGTGCCGGAAGCCCGTGATCGCGGCGATCAACGGTCCCGCCGTCGGGATCGGGGCGACCATGACGCTGGCGATGGATGCCCGGCTGATGTCGACGACCGCGCGGTTCGGCCTCGTCTTCGGCCGGCTGGGCATCACGCCGGAGGCCGCCTCGACCTGGTTCCTGCCCCGTCTGGTCGGCCTGCCCACGGCGCTGGACCTGCTGTACTCCGCCGAGATCCTCGACGCGGAGGCCGCTGAAGCCACCGGCCTCGCGAACGTGGTCCACGACCCCGAGCGCCTGATGAAGGAGGCTCGCGCGCTGGCGGACCGATGGACGCTGGGCCGCTCGCGCGTGGCCACCGCGCTGACCCGGCAGATGACGGTCCGCAACGCGACTCTGGAACGGCCGCAGGACGCGCATCGGGTGGAGTCCCTGGCGATGTTCTACTCCAGCATCGGCGACGGGGCCGAGGGGGTGTCGGCCTTCCGTGAGAAGCGCTCCCCGCACTTCACGCGGCCGGCCTCCAGCATGCCGCCGTTCTACGACGCGTGGATCGCCGCCACCGAGAGCGGCTGAGGACGACCGGCGGGTCGCCACTCCGGCAGCCGCCGGCGTGTTCCTGGGCGCGGCGGCGCGGGGGTTGACGGAGTCGTAAGGCCCGTAGAACCGACGGCACCGCCCGACCCGTCGGCGGCAAGGGACCCCCGACCGGTGGACGGCCCGGCGCAGGGCGATACGCCGACGTCCGCCGGAGCCCCGCGTCCCGAACCGGTCGCCGTCACTTCACCTATCACCCCAACTACCCGGAGGCTCCGTGCGCTTCCCTTCCGTCCCGGCTCCTGCCGCCCGACCGCCCGAGCCCCGACGCGGTGACGGCCCGGAGGGCGCCGACCGGCACGTCGGGCGAACGTTCCTGAACGTCAACGCGGTGCCCCTCGGCATCGGCGTCGCGCTGTCCTGCTCCACCGCGCTCACCGGATTCCACGTGCACGGACGCCTCACGCTCGGCGTCGTATGGGGCCTCCTGCAACTCGGTGTCTTCCTCGGCAGTGCGTGGTGGTACGAGAACCGGTCCACGCGTCTGTGCGATCCCGGTGAGCGGTCACCGGCTTCCCAACCGCCCGCCGCCGTACGAGAGTCGGGATGGTGAGCCGGTGACGACTCCGCTCCTCCTGAGCTCGGGCGTACTCGATCCGGTCGGCTCGGCCGCCAGGGGCCCCGTGATCAGCGCCTTCCTGATCTTCATCGGGCTGTACCTGCTGTGGACCTTCACCCTCGCGAGCCCGGACGAACGTCCGGAAACGCTCTACACCGCCGACCGGTCCCTCTCGCCGGCCTTCAACGGCTTTGCCCTGGCGGGCGAGTACATCACCGTCGTCACCCTGTTCGCGACGTCGGGGGCAATCGCCCTTTTCGGCTATGACGGGCTCGCCTCCGCCGTCGACAGCGTCATCGCGCTCGGTGTCCTGCTCCTCCTCGCCCGGAAGATCCGCGACAGCGGTCATTACACGCTCGGTGGCCTCTTCTCCCTGCGGGCGTCGGGCCAGGGACCGCGCACGGCGGCGGCAGTGGTGACGCTCGTCATCACGATCCCGCTGCTCATCGTCCAGCTGCGGGCCGCCGGCATCAGCGCGGCGCTGCTGATCGGCATGTCGAGCGACAGGGCCCAGGTGGCCTGCACGATTCTGATGGGCTGCCTCGTGGCCTGTTTCGCCGCGGTGGCCGACCTGAGGGGCGCCAGTTTCGTCCAGGTCGTCAAGGTGCCCGTCACGCTGGTGACGCTCGCGGTGGTCACTCTGCTCGCCCTGCACAAGTTCTCCTGGAGCCCCGCCGGCCTGCTCTCGGCTGCGGTGGAGCAGAGCGCGGCTCCGGACAGGTACTTGAGCCGGGGGCTCTGGGCGCACACGGCGGGCCTCGGCCCGCTGAATACGATCAGCGACCACGTCGTCGTGGTCCTGGGCATGGCGATGATGCCGCACCTGATCCTCCGTGTCGCCGCGTCACGGAGCGGGCGGGCGGCCCGACGGGCCACGAGCATCGCCGTGGGACTGACGGGCGCCTTCTACCTCCTGCTGATCACGACCGGATTCGCGGCGGCGGCCGTCGTCGGAGGCGAGGCGATCGGCGCGGTCGACGCGAACGGTCAGGCGGCCCCGATCCTCCTTGCCTCCGGTGTCCTCGACCACGGATCGACGGCACGCGTGGTCCTCATCACCGTCGTGGCGTGTGTGGCGTTCCTCGCCGTGCTGACGGCCGTGACGAGCGTGAGCTTCGCCGCCGCGGTCTCTCTCACGCACGACGTCCTCACCCGGACGAAGCGCCCCCTCACCGCTACGGGCGAGGTGTGGGCCCTTCGCGTTGGCGTCGCCGTCCTGTGTGTCGGAGGGGTGTCGCTGTCCGCCTCCGTCCACCGCTATCCCGTCGAGTTCCTGGTCACGTTCTCGCTGGGCGTCGCGGCGTCCTGCGTCTTCCCCGTGCTGATCTACTCCTTCTTCTGGCCGGGGTTCAACCGCCGAGGACTGGTGTGGTCCGTGTATGGGGGACTGGCGCTGTGCACCGTCCTCACCTTCTTCTCCCCGACCGTCTCCGGGACCGAGTACGCGCTGTGGCCGGACATGGCCTTCGACTGGTACCCGTTCCACACCTCGGGCCTGATCTCCGTCCCGGCCGCCTTCCTGCTCGGGTGGCTCGGCAGCAGGAGGTCTGCGGAAGCGCCGCGCCCTTCTCGACAGGCCGTGGACGTCGGAGGAAGGGGCAGGGCGGCGTAGCACGCGGTGGCCGGGGCGGGCACGGTCGTGCCTGCCCCGGCCACGATCCAGCTGCCTGTGGGGACCAATCCGAGGTGAAGGGCGTTGCCTGGCGGGTCTTCTTCTACGTTGTCGGCGCGTACGTGTTCCTCAACGTGGTGGGCCTCCTGGGCGCGCACGCCCAGAAGTAGCGAGCCGAAACCCCGGAGCGCGTGCCGGCGACGACCGGCTCGGGGCGCAGAAGCCACCTTCGTAGGTCACGGCGTCGACGTAGGCGCCGGCGCGGCGACGTACAGCCGCCGACGATCGTGGAGACCGAATCCTGCCCGGCCGCCGTGTGGCGCCGAGGACGCCGTCGGACCGGCAACGGTGGTCGCCGTCGGCGACCACCGTTGCCGGTCCGCTGATCCCGCATCGCCGCGGACCGGGCCAGGCCGAACTCCCTGCCTGGAAAGGGGGATACAACGCCCCACCGCGACGTGCGTCTACGCGTCGAGGGCCCTCCCCCCGACGGTCACCGTGCCGTCGTTCCGGCGCCGGCCGGAACGACGGCGGTTCCTCGTGCCCGTGTGGCGACGATGGGCTCTGCCAGCACTTCGGCCCGGCCGGTGTCGTCGACCGTGCGGCAGATGACGCGCAGTTCGAAGTCGACGGTCCGGCTTCGGGTCCCCTTCGACGCCAGGCGGGCCTCGGCCTCGACGACGTCGCCGCCGCGGACCGGGGCGAGGAACTCGACCGACGCGTACCCGGCGAACAGGCTCTCGTGGCCGTCGATGGTGATCGCCAGGTGCGTGCCGGCGTCTCCGAACAGCTTCAGCCCGAAGGCCCCGTCGACCAGGTTTCCCGCGTAGTGCGCCTCGGAGTGGGCGACATAGCGCTGGTGCACGACCTTCATGCGATCTCCTCGTCGATGCGGCCGATACGGCGGGCGACGGTCGCGCCGTCGAGCCCGATGCCGGGGTAGCCGTGCTTGGCGAGGTCGGTGCACATCCGGCGGTACTTGCCGACGCCGCCCACATAGCCGAGGAAGGTCGTCGGCTTGCCGGTCACGTTCGAACCCCGGTACCAGGAGTCGGTGGTCGCGTACAGCGTCTGGTTCACCGTGTCCTCTGTGATCTTCACCCAGTCGTTCTGGGCTTCGGCCGTCGGCTCGACGACTTCGGCGCCCTCCGCCCTCGCGTGTCCGATCAGATCGGTGATCCAGCCGACGGCCTGCTCGATCGTGACCACGACATTGCTCGCCAGTGCCGGGCTCTGCGGTCCGCCGATCATGAAGAAGTTCGGGAACCCGGCGGTCATGATGCCCAGGTACGTCCTGACTCCGTCGCTCCACGCGTCCTGCAGCCTGCCGAACTCCGGGGCCGAGATGTTGAGCGCGAACAGAGGGCCGGTGAAGGCGTCGAATCCGATCGCCATCACGATGGCGTCGACCTCGTAGGAGCCGCCCGCTGTGACGATGCTGTCGCTCGTCATGGTTTCGATGGGCTTGTCGCGCAGGGAGACCACCGAGACGTTCGGGCGGTTGAAGGTCTCGTAGTAGTCGGTGCCGAAGCAGCTGCGTTTGGCGCCGAGTGCGTGGAAGCGGGGCTCGAGGACGGCGGCGGTCTCGGGGTCCTGGACGATCTGGCGGATCTTCTCGCGCACGAACTCCGCCGCGGTCTCATTGGCCCTCGCGTCGGTCAGCAGATCGGAGAACTCGCCGCCGACGCCGGTGAATCCGCTGCGCTCATAGGCCTTCTCATAGCGCTCGCTCCGCTCCTCGTCGGAGACGTCGAACGCCGCGGCATCCGGGATGCGGTCCGGGATGCCGCCGAGCGAGTGGCGGCACTCCTCGCGGATCGCCGCGTAACTGCTCTTGATCTCGTCGACGACATCCGCCGACAGCGGGGCGTTCCGGGCCGGGAAGACGTAGTTGGGGGTGCGCTGGAACACGGTGAGGTGCTCGGCGACCTCGGCGATGAGCGGAATGCACTGCACCGCGGACGATCCGGTGCCGATCACGGCGACGCGCTTGCCCGCCAGATCGCTCAGCGGGATGTTCCACCGGCTCGTCGAGACCGTGGTCCCGGTGAAGTTCTCCAGGCCCGGCACGTCGAAGTCCTTGGGCGTCGAGAGGCCTCCCGAGCCGGCGAGCAGATAGCGACCCCGCCGGGTCTCGCCGGAGTCGAGGGTCACCTCCCAGAGGCTCTCGTCCGGGAGCCAGGTCGCCGAGGTCACCCGGGTGTTGAAGCTGAAGTGCCTTCGCAGGTCGAAGCGGTCCGCGACGTGATCGATGTAGCTGAGGATCTCGGCCTGCGGAGCGAAGCGCTCGCTCCAGGTCCACTCCTGCTGAAGCTCTTCGCTGAACGAGTACGAGTAATAGACGCTCTCGACGTCGCACCGCGCACCGGGGTACGTGTTCCAGTACCACGTGCCGCCGACGGTGGGCGCGACCTCGAATCCGGCGAATGTCCAGCCCTTCTCGGCGACCTTGTAGGCGGCGTAGAGGCCGGAGAATCCCGCACCGACACAGAGGACGTCAACGACGGGGGCGGCGGCTGGAGTCTTGTCAGTCATGCATCTGCCTTCGGGTAGTCGAAACGCGGGCGGCATCCGGCCGTCAGCTGCGGCGGGGGGCCGTTCACCCTCGGTACGCCGAGGAGCCCGTATGAGTCATTTGACTTGGTCGTATGACCAACTCAGCCTAGTCAGCGGCCCGAGTGGCGGTCAATAGTCGAATGCGAATCGAGTTGCGCGGCCGCGCATGCTCACGCGTCGGCGACGTCCCGCAGGTGGCGCGCCACCTGGGCGATCGCCTCGTCCGTCCTGGCGAACACGCCCACCTCGGTGAAGAAGCCGTGGAACACGCCGACGCAGCGGGTCGCGGTCACCTCGACGCCGTCGCACCGCAGCCTCTCGGCATACGCCTCGGCATCGTCGCGAAGCGGGTCGACCGCGGCGGTGAGAACGAGTGCCGGCGGGAGGCCGCGCAGCGATTCGGCGTGCATCGGGGCCGCGAGGTGGTCGACCGCTCCCGCATGGTCCGGTCCGAGGTACTGCTCCCAGAACCAGCGAGCGTCCGCGCCGGTCAACAGGGGTGCGTCGGCGAACTCGGTCCAGGACGGGGTGGCGAACGAATCGTCGACGGCGGGGTAGGCCAGCACCTGGGACACGGGCTGAGCGAGGCCGAGGTCCCGAAGCTTGAGGCAGAGTGCGGTGGCCAGATTGCCGCCCGCGGAATCTCCCCCGACGGCGATCATGTCCGGATCGATGCCGAACCCGGCAGCCGACCGGCGCAGCCAGGCGAGCGCGTCGAAGCAGTCGTCGAGCGCTGCCGGATAGGGGTTCTCCGGCGCGAGCCGGTACTCCAGGGAGAACACCGCCCACCCGGACCGGGCGGCGATCGCGCGGCAGACCTCGTCGACTCCGTCAAGGGTGCCGAGCACGAATCCGCCACCGTGCAGATACATCAGCGCCGGGCGTGGGCCCGCGGACGGCGGCGAGCCGTCCGGGTGGTAAAGGCGGGCGCGGAGCTCGCCGGAGCGGGCGGGCAGGGTCAGGCAATCCACCCGGTCGAGGTGGGTGAGGGGCTGCTCCGGCGGTGTGGTCGCCAGGAGTTTCCGTGCCGCTGCCGGACCCAGTTCGCGCACCGGTTTCTTGAGAGTTTCGGCGATGAGGCGGGCGACGAACTGGGCATCGGTGTCGGCGTACACGTGAACGTCCCCACCCGCGTACGGATGAACGTCCCCAGTTCTTGATGCCTTGAAGGGACACC